>CAMDLR010000004.1 GCA_945901845.1 Sediminibacterium ginsengisoli
TATCCCTATTAGTAATTGTATTAATAGCCATATCAACCGCATGTTTGTATTAACGCAGTTTAATTCTGCGTCACTTAATAAGCATATCAAAAACACGTATCACTTCAGTGCTTTTAGTAGTGGCTTTGTTGATATTTTAGCCGCCGAACAAACGCCTGATAATCCAGGATGGTTTCAGGGTACCGCCGATGCCGTGCGTCAATCACTGCGCCATATTTCAAATTTAGATTTTGATTACATTTTAATTTTAAGTGGGGATCAACTCTATCAAATGGACTTTAATGATATGTGGCAGGCGCATATTACAAAAGGTGCCGATATTTCTATTGCCACCATTCCAGTAGATAGTAGAGATGCCCCCGAGTTTGGCATTTTAAAAACAAACGATGAAAATTTAATTACTTCTTTTATAGAAAAGCCATCGCCAGATGTGCTACCTAATTGGATAAGTGATACAGGTACAGCAATGCAGGCAGCAGGTAAAAATTATTTAGCGTCGATGGGTATTTATATTTTTAGTAAAAAAGCACTCTACCATTTACTCAACGAGGTGCATCCGAATGCCACTGATTTTGGTAAAGAAATTATGCCACAGGCAATTGATTCGTATAAAGTAGTGAGTTTCCAATACGATGGTTATTGGACCGATATTGGAAATATTTATTCATTTTTTGAAGCTAATATTGGCCTCACCGACGATGTGCCCAAGTTTAATTTATTTGACAACACTAAAACGGTATATAGCCGAGCCCGAATGTTACCTCCTGCAAAAATTAGTGGCACAAGGCTTAACAAAAGTATCATTGCAGAAGGGTCCATTATTTTAGCGGACGTCATAGACCAATCTGTAGTTGGTATACGGGCCAGAATAGGATCTGGAACTACCATTACCAATGCCTATGTTATGGGTAATGATTATTACGAAACCCTCGAGCAAATTCATGAAAATACAGCTGTTGCTAATCCGCTCATTGGTATTGGAGAGCGTTGTGTGATAGAATCTGCCATTATTGATAAAAATTGCCGTATTGGTAACGATGTTATCATAAAAGGAGGAAAGCACCTGGCCAACACCGATCACCCCTTATATGCCGTTAAAGATGGTATTGTGGTGATAAAAAAAAGGGCAGTTTTACCAGATGGTTTTGTGATTGAGTAGGTGTTTGATAGGTTTTTTGACTATTTTAGTGGATATGTATTTTTTACACATTGCTAAATACGATTGCTATGTCAAATTCATCCGCTAGTCCAACGCCCTTAGTTGGCGTAAAACCCAAACCTAGGTTATCACTAGGCCAAATCTTTTTCATGAGTTTTGGTTTTTTGGGTATTCAATTTGGATTTGCACTTCAAAATGGTAATGCCAGTCGAATACTTCGTTCATTTGGTGCCGACGTAGATCAACTTCCTGCGTTTTGGATTGTTGCACCACTCATGGGTATGCTTGTGCAACCAATTATTGGACATTATAGTGATCGAACTTGGAACCGAATTGGGAGACGGAAACCTTATTTTTTAGTCGGTGCTCTGCTTTCTTCTATTGCACTTTTATTTTTACCCAACGCAGGTGCTGTTGCATCTGTTGTTCCAGCACTTTGGATTGGCGCAGGTATTGTTATGATCATGGACGCTTCATTTAATGTGGCTATGGAGCCCTTTAGAGCACTTGTAGCAGATAATTTACCGGATGCACAAAGCACAAGCGGGTTTGCGGTGCAAACATTTTTAATTGGCGTAGGTGCCGTTGCGGGATCTGAACTTCCAGGATGGTTGGCAAAACTTGGATTCTCGCAAGATGCAGGACCAACGGGCGTCGCAGACAATATCAAGTATGCATTTTATATTGGTGCAGCTGTATTTATTATAGCAATTTTAGTGACGGTAATTTTTTCTAAAGAATATCCACCTGCTCAGTATGAGGAGTACCATGGTGTGCAATCAGAAGCAACAAAAAAAGCAGGCTTATCAGAAATTTTTGTTGATTTCAAAAAAATGCCGCGCACGATGAAGCAGTTAGGCCTGGTTCAATTTTTTTCGTGGTTTGCACTTTTTAGCATGTGGGTATTTACAACCGATGCAGTAGCAACACATGTTTATAAATTATCTGGTGATGATGTTTTATCTGTGGCATATAATGAGGCAGGTAATAAAGTGGGTTCTGCATTTGGTACGTATAATTTAGTGGCTGCTATTTACGCGTTATTCTTACCGGTGGTGGCTAAATTTTTAGGGCGCAAGGGCACGCATGCATTTTCGTTATTTGCCGGAGGCATTGGTCTAGTTTCTATTTATTTTATTACCGATCCAGCCATGCTTACCTACTCTATGATTGGCGTAGGGCTTGCTTGGGCTAGTATTTTAGCTATGCCCTATGTGATTTTATCGGGTTCTATTCCTGCTGGAAAACTTGGTATTTATATGGGTATTTTTAATTTCTTCATTACACTCCCTCAAATTATTAATGGTATTTGTGGCGGTTGGATTGTGAAGCATATTTATGGTGGACAACCCATTTATGCGATTGTGCTTGCAGGTTTTTTAATGCTATGCGCATCGGTGAGTGTTTTATTTGTGTATGATCCTGGTGCATCAAAATTAGCCAGTAAATAATGTATTTAATTTTCAAAATAATAAACATGAAAAAAATTATTTCGTTTGCATTCCTTATTTGTATGATAAGTTTCGCAACAGCACAGCAAGTGACCATGTATCCTACCAATTGGTTTGTAGGTATGAAGCTAAACAAAGTGCAAGTACTTTTAAGAAGTACAGACCCTAGTTTTTCAAAGGCAAAATTTGAGGTAAAATACCCGGGTGTTACCTTAACTAAAACGCACTCTTTTACCAACGGAAAATATGTAGCGCTTGATCTTACCATTGCACCTACTGCAAAAGTGGGTAATGTAAAGATTAGTGCAACAAATGCAGGTACAGTAATCGTTTACGACTGGGCATTGTTAAATAGAAGAGAAGGAAACGGAACCAAATTTGCACAAGGTGTGCGTAGCGAAGATGCTGTTTATTTACTCATGCCAGACCGCTTTAGCAACGCCGATAAAACCAATGATGCCTTTAAAGATATGCGTGATAGTGTTGCCAATGCAGGTGATATACTCCTTCGTCATGGAGGAGATTTAAAAGGGGTAGAAAATCATTTAAATTATATTAAGGAACTGGGCATGACATCTATTTGGATGTGTCCCATTATTGAAAATGATATGCCACAAAGTAAAGAAGCTGCAGGTTGGATGAGTGGTTATCATGGATACTGGTTTACCGATCATTATAAAGTGGACAAACGTTTTGGTGGTAACGAGGCGTACAAATCATTATCTGATGCAATGCATAAAAATGGATTAAAATTAATTCAGGACGCGGTATACAATCACGTTGGTGATATGCACTGGATGCATCATGATGCGCCAGCACTTGATTGGATCAATCAGTGGAATAGCTACACGGGTAGTACACACAGAGAAGAAACAGTGTATTCAAATAATGGAAGTGCCATTGATAAAAAGAAAATGTTAGATGGTTGGTTTGTGCCACATTTACCGGATGTAAATCAGCGCAACCCTTATGTTTCTAATTATTTAATCCAGCACGCCATTTGGACCACCGAAACTTTTGGTGTTGATGGTTGGAGGGTAGATACCTATAAATATTGTGATGAAGCGTTTATGAACCGTGTAAACGATGCGTTAATGCTTGAATATCCTAAGCTTACCATTTTTGGTGAAACAGTTTCTAGATCTGTAACGGGTACTGCTTATTTTGCGCGCAATACGATGGATGTTCCTTTTAAACACAATGTTGAAGGCGTTACTGATTTTCCAGTGCATTTTAGTTTTTTAGATGCCGTAAATCAGCCATTTAGTTGGGACAATGGCTTGTCTAAATTGTATGTGACTTTATCGCAAGATATTTTATACAAGAATCCTTTAAACAATAGTATTTTCTTAGACAACCATGATAACAACCGTTTTTTATCGATGGTTGGGGAAGACTATAATAAATTTAAAATGGGGATTGGTCTTTTGTATACAACCCGAGGTATTCCGCAGTTGTATTACGGTACAGAAATTCTCATGAAAAATTTTATGAACCCAAGTGATGCCATGGTGCGTCTTAATTTTCCAGGTGGATTTCCGGGCGATGCGGTTAATAAATTTGAAGCGGTTGGTAGAAACGCAAAAGAAAATGATGCTTTCAATTTTGTAAAAACAATTGCCAATTTTAGAAAAGGATCACCTGCATTAACAAAGGGTAGCACTACCATGTTTGTTCCTAAAGATGGCTATTTTGTTTATTTCAGAAAAGCAGACAACCAAACAATTATGTGTGTCGTAAATAGTAACGACAAAGCACAAGACGTTCAGTTTTCCTATTATGCCGAATTAACAAATGGTTTTAAAGGCGGAAAAGAAGTGGTAACGGGCTATCAAGTTGGCACTCAATTTTCTATTCCTGCAAAGCAAATGTGGATTATTGAATTGAATAAATAAAGGTTGTACCTTACACCAAACAACAACATTGGAAATCGCGACTCCTTCACATCTATCACAAGCATCTGTTTGGGAATACTCTTTATTTTCAGAAGCAGATGTGCGTAATTTTCAGGCGGGTACGCATTATCAGTTGTATAAACTTTTTGGAAATAAGCAGCTTCAGGTAAATGGAATAGCAGGAACTTATTTTGCAGTTTGGGCACCTAGTGCTTCGGCTATTTTTGTTACCGGTAATTTTAATGGATGGAATGAATTATCACATCCGCTGCATGTTAGGCCAGATTCATCTGGCATCTGGGAAGGTTTTATTCCGGATGTAGCAGCGGGGGAACTCTATAAATATCATATTCACGGATTTGAGGGCGTACAACTTAATAAGGCAGATCCATTTGCGCATTACGCCGAAAAAAGACCAGAAACAGCTTCTATTACCTGGCAAACAAATTACCATTGGTCCGATCAAAATTGGATGGAGCATCGAAAAAAGAAAAATGCATTAGATGCACCTATATCTGTGTACGAAATGCATTTGGCTAGTTGGATGCGTCCTATTCCTTCCGATGAAGGGAGTTACAATACCTATGCGCAAATAGCGGAAAGGCTGGTTCCGTATGTACTTGAAATGGGTTTTACGCATATCGAGCTCATGCCTGTTATGGAACATCCATTTGATGGCAGTTGGGGTTATCAGGGCACAGGTTTTTTTGCGCCTACATCTAGGTTTGGAAACCCGCAAGATTTTGCTTCATTTATTAATGCTTTTCATAACGCAGGCATTGGTGTTATTTTAGACTGGGTACCATCGCATTTTCCGTATGACGCACACGGTCTTTATTTATTTGATGGTTCGCATACCTACGAATATGCCGATATGCGCAAAGGGTTTCATCCCGATTGGAACTCTTATATTTTTAATTATAAACGTGGTGAAGTAAAATCATTTTTAATTAGTAGTGCGCGTTTTTGGGTAGACAAATTTCATATCGACGGATTACGGGTAGATGCAGTTAGCTCTATGTTGCGCTTAGATTATAGTAGAAAAGCAGGAGCATGGGAACCCAACGAATTTGGGGGTGATGGTAATTTAGAAGCGGTTGCTTTTATCAAAGATTTAAATGAAACACTCTATCGTGATTTTCCGGATATCCAAACCATTGCAGAAGAAGCAACCGATTGGCCGGGAGTTAGTAAACCAACATCTATGGATGGACTTGGTTTTGGTATGAAATGGATGATGGGTTGGATGCATGATACGATTGATTATTTTAAAGCTGATCCGCTGATGCGGGCTGGGATACAGGATAAGTTTTCTTTTAGTATGATGTATTACTACGATGAAAATTTTATGCTACCCTTAAGTCATGATGAAGTGGTGCACGGAAAGAGCCCCATGATTTATAAAATGCCTGGTGACGATTGGCAAAAGTTTGCCAATTTAAGGCTCCTCTATGCTTATATGTTTATGCATCCGGGTGCTAAGCTTTTGTTTATGGGTAATGAATTTGCTGCCACCACCGAATGGAATTATAAAACAGAACTGCCTTGGCATTTGCTAGCGCATCCAAGTCATGGCGGTATGAAATATTGTGTACAAAAGTTAAACGAGTTATATACCTCACAACCTGCTTTGTATGAACTTCAATTTGATCCCGCTGGGTTTGAATGGATAGATCTACAACACAGATCCGAATCTGTGATGGCCTTTAAACGTAAAGGAAAAAATCCTGCTGAGGATATTGTTGTGCTCATCAATGCCACACCTGTTGTAAGGCATGATTGGAAAATAAGTGTGCAAGGAAAACCAAAATGGCAGGAAATATTTAATAGCGACAATCAAGATTTTTGGGGCACCGGGGTTGTTTATAACCCGGATATACCTTGCGTTTGCGTGGATGTTCAAAAAAATTGGTATGAACTTACTTTACAGTTGCCTGCTTTGAGCGCGGTGGTATTAAAATAATTAGTTGGCAAGCGGTAATTGCAAGCAAAATGTAGTACCCTTTCCTGGCTCTGTTTGTTTGATAAATAATTTACCCTCATGGTAGCTTTCCATAATTCTTTTACTGAGTGGAAGTCCGAGCCCCCAACCTCTTTTTTTAGTCGTATAACCGGGTTCGAATATTTGATTGGCAGTTTTACTATCCATGCCTTTACCTGTATCTGTTATTGTAATATTCACTTGTTTGTTTTGTACCGAAGCCATAATAGTAATTTTACCAGCGCCTTCTGTGGCATCTAGTGCATTTTTGATTAGGTTTTCTAATACCCAATCAAAAAGAGGAACAGAGAGCATTACAAAAGCTTCTGCGGGAAGGCTGCATTCTATAATTACCTGCTTGCTAGATCTAAGTTTCATGTAGGCTACCATGCGTTCAATTTCTATAAATGGATTGCTACGGGTAAGTTGTGGGGTACTTCCTATTTTCCCAAATCGATCCGAAATAAGTTGTAATCTTTCAATGTCTTTTTCAATCTCAAAAACAATGGGGTCTTTGGTGTCTTTTTCTTTTAATAAAGTAATCCATCCCTGTAGGCTAGAAACCGGCGTGCCCAGTTGGTGGGCTGTTTCTTTGGCCATACCTAGCCATAATTTATCCTGCTCATTTTTATACCGTGAACGTAATGTACTTACTGCGATAAAAACAAATAAAGCCACAATAAATAGTTGAATGTACGGATACCATTCTACTTCTTTTAGCAGCTTGCTAGGGCCGTAGTAATAGTGGTTGGCTATGTATGGTGAATCACTAATAACAACAACGATGGGTTCTTTAGAAAACGTTTTAAAGTCTGCTAACTTTTTTGTCAGGTACAAGCTATCTGATGCAATGCTTGCTGTATCGAGATTAAGTGCGTTACCTGTTGGAATTCCTTTTTCATTGGTTTCAATGATGGGGATGTCTTCATTGTCGGCACTAATTTGGATGGCAAGGTTTAGGTTGCTACTGTCTTTACTACTTAAAATAGTTTGTTGCGCTTCTATCCATTCACGCACATATTTTTTTTCGGTATTGGCAATTTTACCTGCTACATACGTCGAATAAAATATAGTGGCGCATACAAATAGTATGGCAATAAATACGAGTAAGCCTGACCACCGATATTGTTTCATGGTCAATTAAAACAAGCCGCCTTTTTTAAGGCTAGTTATACCTTCTCCAATTTTAAATCCGTTGTTATAAATTTCAATTTTATAATTGCCCATTTCAAAAGCAGCAGCTTGTTTCCAGTCAAAGCTAACTTGGCTAGCTTTTCCTTGTTCGTAATTTACACTTACTTTACTGGTATAACTTCTGTTTCCTTCATCTCTGGTATTAAATGAAGCACCTTCTGAAATAGATTTTCCATCAGGACCTGTGATACACACATAAATATCTTTGGTGCCTGATGCAGAAATTTTATTTGGGTCAAGTGTAAAAGAAATGCGAATAAGATCGGCACGTTTTGCAGAAGTTGTTGCTTTGGCCGCGCCATTATTTTTTACATTAAGTGCAGCGATTGCAATATTGGAAGCATGTAAAGTAGACGCAATATCTACTTTTTCATCTAGTTCCTTTTTAGTGGCAGTTAGGTTTTGCTCTAAATTTTGTTTATCGTTTGTTAGTTGAGATTTTTCTGTGTTTAATTGCTCATTGGCAACATTGAGTTGTTTGTTTTCACCTTTCAATTTTTCGATTTCAGCAAATAAGCCCTCTACTTTGCCATTTAGTTCCAGAATCATTTGACGAGCTAGTGATAAGTCAGCATCTGAAGCCTGTTTGTTTTTTATGATAGCACTTATTTTTGATTTTAGTTGCTGAATTTCATTGCCTCTTTCTGCAAGTGCGCCCTGTAATTGACTATTGTTAAGTGTTAATGAATCTGCTTTTGCAGACACTAAGTCGTAAGCTTCTTGTATGGCACCTCTACTGCTATCCACAAATTGAATTTTAGTTTCCATTAGGGTAACAGTGTCTTGATGTTCTTTTTTATTATACAAAAAGTATGCCCAGCTTCCCACCAGGGCCAAAACTAAAAATAGAATAATTCCTTTGTTGTTACTATTGTTTCCGTTGGTTACTGGCATATATATGTGTTTTGATGCAAATTAAATAAAATCGATTGAATCCTGTGTAGTTTTAGCAATTTGATAAGATTTTCTAGCATCTTTGCAGCATGTCAGCCGAAAAAATCATTGCCGATTGGAAAAAAGGGAACTTCAAGCCTATTTACTGGCTAGAAGGGGATGAGCCTTTTTTTATCGACCAAGTGGTCAATTACGCTGAACATAAAATTTTATCGGAGTCTGAAGCTAGTTTTAACCTTTCTATTTTTTATGGAAAAGATGCCGATTGGTCATCGGTGGTTAATGCATGTATGCGTTATCCTATGTTTGCTGATAAGCAAGTGGTTATTTTAAAAGAAGCGCAGCAAATGCGTGATATTGAAAAATTAGAATCCTACATTGACAATCCTTTAGCATCTACCATATTTGTAGTGAGCTTCAAAGAAAAAAAAGTGGACGGAAGGTCCAAGTTGGCTAAAACCCTCAAATCAAAAGGGGAGATGCTGACCACTAAAAAAATGTATGATAGCCAGTTGCCTGAATGGGTGAATCAAATGGTGGCATCACATAAATTAACCATTGTGCCTAAAGCACTTCATTTACTAGTAGATCATATTGGTAATGATTTAAGTAGACTTCAAAATGAAGTTGAAAAGCTAGCCGTAAATCTAGCAGGTCGAAATAATATTACGGAAGACGACATCGAAAAATACATTGGTGTTAGTAAAGACTTTAATGTTTTTGAACTACAAGATGCGTTGGGTAAAAGAGACCTCGCTAAAACCATTCGAATCATTCATTATTTTGAGGCCAATCCTAAAGCGGCACCGATTCAAATGATTCTGCCAGCCCTTTATAACTATTTTAGTAAAGTATTTATGCTGTATAGCCTTCCAAGTATTACAGAACAGTCAGCAGCTGCGGCACTTGGCGTAAATCCGTTTTTTGTAAAAGAGTATATTGCTACTGCGCGCCGTTATGATTACGAGGGCATCGAAAAAGTGTTATTACTCCTTCATCAATATAATTTGAGAAGTATTGGCGTGCATGATGCTGGAACCTCTGATGCAGGTTTACTTAAAGAACTAGCCGTTAAAATGATCAGTTAAATAGCATGTTGTAATAAAGCGGCAGCTTTGTTTTTATCTTGTAGAAGCTGTGCTTTTAAGCCTTCTAGGCCTTCAAATTTCACTTCGCCTCTTAAATAATAATAGAGGTCTACTTTTAATTGAGCACCATAAATGTCGGCGTCAAAATTAAAAATATTTACTTCTACTACTCTTTTTTTACCATCAATGGTAGGTCTAACGCCAATATTCATCATACCAGCATATACTTGTTCTTCTTCATCAATGGTAACGCGAACAGCATAAACGCCATCACTTGGAATGAGTTTTTCTTCAGAAGCAATATGCAAATTAGCTGTAGGGTAGCCAATGGTTCGGCCTATTTTATTTCCTTCTACAACCAGGCCGTCAAAAAAATAGGGATAACCTAAAAAGGTGTTGGCAGTTTCAATATCATGCGCTGCAATAGAGGCTCTGATTTTTGTAGAACTCACTACTGACTCCTCTAATACTTGCTCCGATATTTCATTCACAACAAAACCTTGTTCTTGTCCTACTTGCTCTAGTAATTCAAAATTGCCAAGTCTGCCTTTTCCAAAGCGGTGATCGTAGCCAATGACAACGGTATGCGGCTTAAAATATGCAACAATAAAATCTGTGATGTATTCCTTAGCACTTAAATTAGAAAAATGATGATCAAACGGAACGACCACCAAATGATCGATGCCTGCTTTTTCTAATAATTTTATTTTTTCTTGAAGTGTGGTTAAAAGTTTTACGTCGCCAGGCACCGACGAAACAATTTTGCGCGGGTGCGGATGAAATGTGATGATAACCGTTTCTCCATTAACCTGACTCGCCGTTTTTTTGAGTTGTTCAAGGATTTTTTGATGGCCCTTATGTACCCCATCAAAAGTGCCAATAGTGAGCACGGCATTGTTAAAAGTTGGTAAAGATGGGGCTAGTTCGTAGTGGACTTTCATAATCAGCGGCAAAAATAAGCCCGAAATTCCAATCTTGGGTCATTTGCCAGGGTTCTCTTTCTGTCTTTTGCTTACCTTTGTCCAGGATACCTGTTTTTGTTCATATTTATTATATACCAATGTCTTTATACGCTAAACGAGGTGTTTCGGCTCAAAAGGAAGAAGTACATGCTGCCATTCAAAAGCTAGATCAAGGATTGTATCCGCATGCTTTTTGTAAGATGTACCCCGATTATTTGATGGGGGATGACAATTATGTAAATATTATGCACGCCGATGGGGCCGGCACTAAAAGTATTTTAGCTTATTTGTATTGGAAAGAAACCGGTGATGTTTCTGTGTGGGAAGGTATCGCTATTGACGCCGTTGCCATGAATTTAGACGATTTGCTTTGTGTAGGCGTAACGGATAATATTTTATTTTCTTCAACCATTGATCGCAATAAAAAAGTAATTCCAGGCTCTGTTTTAGAAGCCGTTATTAACGGAACACAATCTTTTTTTGATACACTTGCTAGTTATGGCGTTACCGTTCATTATTTGGGTGGTGAAACTGCCGATGTGGGAGATGTTGTAAGAACCATTGCTGTTAACGGAACCATGCAAAGTAGATGGCCAAAGTCTACATTAATTACCAATCAAAATATTGCTGCTGGTGATGTTATTGTTGGTTTTGCGAGTGCAGGAATGGCTATCTATGAAACGTCTTACAACAGTGGTCTTGGAAGCAATGGTTTAACCAGTGCAAGACATGATGTGCTTAGTCATTACTATGCCACTAAATATCCTGAAACATTTGAGCCAACGCTTGATAAAGATGTTGTTTATTTAGGAAAAAATAAAATGACAGATACCCTTTCCATAGAGGGTTTTGAGGATCCAATTTCTATTGGTAAATTACTTTTAAGCCCTACCAGAACCTATGCGCCACTTGTTAAAAAAATCCTAGATGCGCATTTTAATGACATTCATGGCATGATACATTGCAGTGGAGGTGGACAAACCAAGTGCATGAAATATTTGCCAACTTCATTAAAAATTATAAAAGATAATTTATTTACCCCGCCACCCATTTTTAATTTGATACAGGAAAATGCGGGGTCTGATAATAAAGAAATGTATCAGGTATTTAACATGGGTCACCGATTAGAAATTTTTACAAATGAAAAAACGGCAGCAGCACTTATTGCGATTGCTGCGGCGTTTAATATTGAAGCTCAAATTGTGGGTTGCGTGGAAGCGGCAGCACAGTCAAGCTTACACTTACATACTTCAACCGGGATTATCGATTTTGAATATTAAAATATTTTTATGTCAGAAACAGTTGTATCCATTAACCAAGCAAAAATTTATCAAGGCAATAATTTGATTTTGGATGATGTCAATTTTACGGTACAAAAAGGTGAGTTTGTTTACCTTGTTGGAAAAACAGGAACAGGCAAAAGTAGTTTATTAAAAACGCTTTATGGCGAGCTGTCATTACAGCACGGAATGGGCTCTGTGGTTGGGTTTGACTTAAAAGGAATGGACTGGAAAAAAGTACCTTTTTTGCGCCGAAATATAGGTATTGTATTCCAAGATTTTCAATTGTTAACCGACCGTAATGTGTATGAAAATTTGCGTTTTGTACTGCAAGCAACTGGTTGGAAGGATGAGCGTTTGATGGAAGAAAAAATCAATGACGTATTGGATAAAGTGGGACTTAAAAGCAAAGGGTTTAAAATGCCATTTGAAATGAGTGGTGGTGAACAGCAGCGTGTAGACATTGCACGTGCAGTATTAAATTCGCCTAAATTAATTTTAGCGGATGAGCCTACGGGTAATCTAGACCCTGAAACGAGTGATGAAATCATGCAACTACTTATACAAATTGCAAAAGATTATGGGACCGCAGTAATTATGGCTACCCACGATTTTATTGTTATCAATAGATATCCGTCTCGTATTTTAAAAACAGAGGGTGGGAAGGTGTTGGACAGTGGTACGATGTAATTGATTTGCTAAATGATTTAATTAACTCCAAATAATAGTGGCACATTCTTTTGCCAGAATATCATTCGTTTTTTCTACTGCTATTAGTTGCTTTCTAGTTTCTATTTCCTCTTCCGAAAATGGGTGATGGTAGAGTTGAATAATGATTTCTTGAAAGGCATTTGCAGAGGATCCCTGATGGTAACAAGCTCCGAGCGCATTACTTGCTGTTTTCGTGTTTGTTAGGCAGTGTCTTCCTTTTTTTATCCCTTCTAGTAGTGCTTCATCAGCTTCTTGTTTGATAAAGCAAGGTTGTATGATAATTTGTGCTTTTTCAATCATGTCCTGAAGCTCTGTGCTAGAAGGGTTGCCAACAATGCATGTGTGCGGCTGGCTATGTGCAAGTGTAACCAAAGTAGGTGATGGGTTGTTACCTGTAATTACAAATGGTACTTTTAGATTGTGGAACACATGGGTTAACAGCCAGCTAGCTGTTTTATGTGTTGCGGCATCAGATAGGTTACCTTGAAAGAGGCAATAATTGCCAAGTCCAGTTTTGGAAGTTATATCATTACTACTTGAAATAAAGGGGGCTAAAATTTGAATTGCGCCACCTAAAAATAAATTCGCAAGCAGTTTTTTATTTGCATCATCTGTTACAATCCAAGAAACCCGTTCGTTTATTTTTTTAAGTATTCTTTTGGATAAGACAGCCTCTCTTTGATAAAAGAGTTTTTTTAATGGAGCACTGCTCCGCTCTTGGAGGTACTTAAAATAATTAGGGGCATAAGTGAGTAACCTCACCCAAATTTTTCTATGTGCTAGTTCTGTTGATAAAGCCAAGCCGCAGGGGCCCATACCTTCTATTAAAATGGGAAAATTGTTTTCATTTATATCGTTAATGAGTCGAGCATTCAGGTACTTACCAGTAGCATAGGGTGCCGAAAATGAAAAATTTCGATGCCCTTCATTGACGGGATACGATTTGATCGAGCTGCAAATTTTTGAAAGCTGATGATTGTTGGTCGTATCAATAGTCGAGTCTGATTTACTATACGTGTACAGATGCACTTCAATACCAGCTGCTACTAATGCCTCCAATAGCCAGTAAGTTTGCTGCGCGTCACCTAGGGTGCTAGGGCAGGGGATATGCCCGGATATGATGTTGATGCTTTTTTGCATGGGGGTATAATGGTACAACAAGTGCTGCCATTGTTTGTTCACTGATTGTGCCAAAAATGAGACAATTGTATTGACAAACAGCTTGTTTTAGATGTCTTTTTCCAACTTATTTTTCCACGAAACTCATTTCGTTTTTTATTCCATCAAAAGCTTATAAAATGATGATATGCAGTAATTTAGATCTATTTTGTTGTTCATTAAATAGATCTTAATTTAACTTCTCCACGTCTTATTAACAAGCCTGCAATTTTTACAATCATTTCTACCCGTTTTATTGTAAGTTCGCGGGTATTAAAAGAAAAGAAAAGTGAGATTAAAATCGTTAGAAATCAAAGGGTTCAAAAGTTTTGCTGATAAAACAGTGATAACATTTGACGAAGGGATCACTGGGATTATTGGGCCCAATGGTTGTGGCAAAAGTAATATTATCGATAGCATCAGATGGGTTATTGGTGAGCAAAAAATATCGGCGTTAAGAAGTGAAAACCTCGATGCGCTCGTTTTTAATGGAAGTAAAACAAGAAGTGCGAGTGGTTTAGCGGAAGTGAGTTTGACTTTTGAAAACACAAAAAATTTGTTACCTACCGAGTTTAGCACCGTAACCGTTACGCGTAGGTTTTATAAAAATGGAGAGAGTGAATACCGCCTCAACGATGTGAGTTGTCGTTTAAAAGACATCCACAATTTGTTTTTGGATACCGGTGTGAGTACCGATAGTTATGCCATTATCGAACTAGGTATGGTAGATGACATTATCAAGGATAAAGAAAATAGCCGCAGAAGAATGCTTGAGCAAGCAGCGGGTATTACTATTTACAAAACCAGAAAAAAAGAAGCTAAAAATAAATTAGACTTAACCGAGCAAGATTTAGCGCGTATCGAAGATTTGTTGTTTGAAATCAACAACCAATTAAAGACCCTCGAAAATCAGGCTAAAAAAGCGGAAAAGTATTTTGAAATTAAAGGGGAGTTTAGGGAAGTGTCTATTGAGCTTGCAAAAGCAGCCCTCGAAGGGTTTAATATTACTTACAAGGAGCTCAACGAGCAACAAGACCTTGAGGTTAACAAGCGCGTGCAGTTAGAAGCTGAAATTGCGGTAGAAGAAGCGGCACTTGAACAGGAAAAAGTAGGATTTATTGAAAAAGAGCGTGCGCTTCAGAGCATGCAGGGTGCTTTTAACGATTTATTGCAAAATTTACGCGGTAAAGAAAACGATAAAAATTTAGCGACTCAAAAGTTACATTACCTCAAAGAAAAAGAAACCAACTTAAAAGAGTTTTTAGACAAGGCTACAGGCCAGGTAAAAACCATTGGTGATTCTATCGAATACACACAAATACAGGTTGGAGATGAAGAAGCAAAATTAGCGGAGTTACAAGACGCCGTAGAAAATGCAAAACTAGATATCGAAAATAAGCGTCGTAATTTTGATGAGCGCAGATCAGGTGTAGACGCTTTAAGAAATGAGTTTCAACAAATTCAGCGTAACCAATTTGATGCCGAAAAAAAGGTAGCCGTTGCAGATACGTCTATTCAAAACTTACAACGTGCACAAGCGCAGTTAACCGATGAGCAAACACAACGTACACAGCAGTTAACGCAATTGCAAGGTGCCCTTGTAGAAAAAGAAGAAAGCTTAGTAGACAAGCGTAATGTATTAGCAGATTTGCAAGCCCATCAAGAAAAAACAAAGTCTAGTATTTTTGAAACGCAAGCTGCACTTGAAGTGCTGCGTTCCGAGCTAGCCGAAGAGAATAGAAAATTAGACGCCAAGCGCAACGAATACAACCTACTTAAAAGTTTAATTGACTCCATGGAAGGGTATCCTGAGAGCATTAAATTTTTACACAAGAATCCAGATTGGAATCATTCGGCTCCTATACTATCTGACATCATTTATGTGAAGGAAGAATATAGAGCAGCCGTTGAAAACGTGTTGGAGCCTTATCTAAACTATTATGTTGTTAATAATTTACAAGAAGGGTTACAAGCGATCCATTTGTTAGACACCAATCAAAAAGGGAAGGCTAACTTTTTTATGTTGGATAAGTTTGCCGATTTTAGATCTGAAAGTGTACAACCAGCTGGCACATTTGCTGCACTTGATGTAGTAGAAGTGGATGAGCCCTATAAAAAATTAGCGCAGTATCTTTTATCCAATGTGTACATCGCCGAAAACGAAGCAGCCATGAACAATAGCAATGGCGCCATCGTACTCGAAAAAACGGGTAAATATGTAAAAGGTAAATACACGTTAACCGGCGGTAGTGTTGGTTTATTTGAAGGCAAAAAAATTGGCCGTGCTAAAAATCTCGAAAAATTAGCAGAAGATATTACCGATCAAGAGTCTGTGGTTAATTTATTAAAATCAGATATTCAATTTAAGCACAATGAGGTGATTGCTTTTAATGATCAATTAAAAGAAGGCAACATCAAGCAAACAGAAGCTGAAATTAATCAGCTTACCAACGATGTTTTTGCTGCTAAAAATAGAATTGAAAATTTACAAGCAGCTAGCTTAACGGCTACAGACCGTTTAGCAGATATTGAAGCTCGTTTAGGTGATGAGCATGATGCTATTTCAGAAACGCGAGGTGCATTAATCCAGCTCAATCAAGATTTAAATGCAACAGCAGCGCAAGTTAGTTTAGTAGAGCAGGATTATCAATTAGCAGAACAAGCCTATAACGAAGCCTCTGCTACTTACAATGAAACCAATATTACATTTACACGTCAGCAAAGTAAGATCACGACGCTCAAACAAGAATTGCTTTTCAAAGAAAATCAGTTGAGCGAACTTATTGCGCAAATCGAAAATAACACCGCTCAGTTATCTGAAGCTTCTACCGATATTTCAGAAGGTGCTGCTACACTTGCAGTATCAGAATCACTTTTATTGGAGCTTATGCAACAAAAAGAAGTGGAAGAGCAAAAATTAAATGAAACAGATCAGGCTTACTATAACTTAAGAAACGCACTTCAAGAAAAAGAAAGCGAACTCCGTTTAAAGTCGAAGAGTAAGGAAATGATTGATCATTTGGTGACAGAAATCAAAGACAAACTAAATAACTTGAAGCTACAGTTAGCGGGTATGAAAGAACGCCTTAGTGTAGAATTTAAAGTTGAACTAGATGATATTATAGATCAGCCGCGTACTTCTGAAACGCCGCTAGAAGAGCTTCAAAGTACTTCGGAGCGTATGCGTAAACGCCTCGAAAATATGGGTGAAGTAAATCCTACGGCTATTGAAGCCTATACCGAAATGCGCAAGCGTTACGATTTTATATTAGAGCAAAAGAACGACCTTGTTTCGGCTAAAGAGTCTTTATTACAAACCATTCAAGAAGTAGAGGCAACAGCGAACCAGCAATTTTTAGAAACCTTCAATAAAGTAAGAGAAAACTTCCAAAAAGTTTTTAAAGCTTTATTTACAGAAGAAGATACTGCCGACATGGTACTTGTGGATCCTACCAACTTAGCAGATACAGGTATTGATATTGTAGCAAAGCCTAAGGGCAAGCGTCCTTCATCAATTACACAGCTTAGTGGAGGAGAAAAAACATTAACGGCCACTGCATTACTATTTGCTATTTATTTAATTAAGCCAGCACCATTCTGTATTTTGGATGAGGTGGATGCGCCATTAGATGATGCCAACGTAGGGAAGTTCACACAAATGATAAAGAAATTTAGCGATAACTCACAGTTTATTATTGTAACACACAATAAGCAAACCATGGGTGCGGTAGATGTTATTTATGGTGTGACTATGCAAGAGCCAGGCGTAAGTAAACTTGTTCCTGTAGACTTTAGAAGCCTCACTAATTAAAGCGGTTGTTAAGGTCGGTTTTCATACTCTATGTAACTTGTTTGGGGTGTTATATTTTATTTACACGCCAGCCAGATTTCTTTGATGGCGAAAAAGCGCCCGCAACCATTCAAATGTTGTATGATACTACAGCTAAGCAAATCATTCCTGCTGCTGTGTATCAGGCAGGCGTTACATGGTACCGCACAGATGCTCGTTATTTTTTAAGGCGTTTACATGCAGGTCAAAAAGTAACTGTCATTTATGAAACTGCTACGCCTGAAACGGCTGCTGTATATACCTTTTGGGGCTATTGGATTGGCTGGGGTGAGCTCTTATTTACGGTGATAGGCTATGTAGTACTATTACAAATTGCGTATGCTGTAACCACCAATCCTAATGCAAATTCTTTACAAGATCAACTTAGTTACGCGCCAGAAAAAAAACGTAAATACAACGACTAAATTTATTTTATGAATCCACTCGCTTCAAGTTTTTTACAACTGGTTACCATCATGGATGAGTTAAGGGAGCAGTGCCCTTGGGATAAAAAGCAAACGATAGGTACGCTGAGATCCATGACCATCGAGGAAACCTATGAACTAGCTGATGCTATTACAAATAAAGATTGGAATGGTATTAGAGAAGAACTTGGGGATGTATTACTTCATATTTTGTTTTATGCACGCATTGGAAAAGAAGAAAATAAATTTCAATTACAAGAAGTGATTGATGGAATTGCAAAAAAATTAATTGATAGGCATCCTCATATTTATGGTGATGTGAAAGTAGAAAATGAGGAAGACGTTAAGCGAAACTGGGAGAAACTAAAATTAAAAGAAGGAAAAACGTCGGTACTCAGTGGGGTGCCCGTATCGTTACCTGCACTTGTAAAAGCAACGCGTATGCAAGTAAAAGCAAAGCAAGTTGGGTTTGAATGGAAAGAAACTTCTGAGGTTTGGAATAAAGTAGAAGAGGAGATAGGAGAGCTTAAAGAAGCTGTTGCCAGTTCCGATGTTTCTAACATGGAAGATGAGTTTGGTGATGTGCTTTTTAGTTTGGTAAACTATGCACGGTTTATTGGCGTAGATCCAGAATCGGCGCTTGAAAAAACAAACCTAAAATTTAGAACCCGCTTTATGTATATGGAAGCGCAGGCTACAGCCCAGGGTAAAAATTTAGGGGATATGACCTTATCAGAGATGGATCTGCTTTGGAACGAAGCCAAAACTAAATAGCCACAAATTTTTATTTCCTTTTTGTTTGCTGCATAGCAACCCATTTTTCAAAGGCATCTAGGGTATAGCTACTCAGGTTGTTTTCTTTGGTTACACCCGCTTTTTGAGCTACTAAAACGCCATACCTGCAATCTTCAAAGCCTTGGGTAGCATGTGCATCTGGATTAATAGAAATGAGTACGCCTTTATTAAGTGCTTTTCCAATCATGCGCCAATCAATATCCAACCTCCGAGGGTGGGCATTTAATTCTATCACTACATTGTTTGCGGCACAGGCATCAATAATTTTCTGGTGGTCTACAGGATAGCCCTTACGACTTAATAATAATCTACCAGTCATGTGCCCAAGTATATTTGTGTATGGATTTTCGATGGCTGTAATAAGCCGTTGCATGGCCTTTTCTTCCCCCATTTTTAAATTCGAATGCACTGATGCTATTACTAAATCAAATGTTTGTAAGACCTGTGGTGCATAATCAAGGTTTCCATCATATAAAATATCGCTTTCAATACTCTTAAATATTTTAAAGGGAGCTAATTGTGTGTTTAGCTGATCTATTTCTTTGTGCTGCGATATAATGCGGTCTTCTTGAAGGCCGCTTGCATAAAATGCCGATTTTGAGTGGTCGCTCATTACTAAATATTCAAATCCTTTTGCTTTAGCAGCAGTGGCCATGTCTAAAATTGTGTTAGAGCCATCACTCCATTTACTATGGCTATGAATAATGCCTTTAATATCTGAAGGTATAATAATGGTAGGAAGGCCCTTATTAGACGCTGTTTCAATAACATTAGCATCTTCTCTTAGATAAGGTGGGATATAGGGGATATTGGCCGCTTTAAAGATGTCTTCTTCAGAAATATAGCTTTGTGCAAGCCCTTCTGGCACCAATTCGTTTATTTTTTCTAAAAAAGAAGGGGCACAAGATGTCTCAAAGACCGTTTTTACTAGATTTTTAGTGTCTACAATATGAAATCCGAGGGTACTATTTTCTTGTGAAGTAACTTCTAAATAACCTGGGGTACTGGACTGAATTTCGAAATTATTTTCTTCAAAAAAACTTTCCAGGGGGGCTAATTCTTGGTCCGTTACCCACTCCAAAATGGTAATGACCTCCTGTTGTTGTCTAAAAGCACCGGTTACAAAAAAGCTAGATTCATTAAAATGTTCGGTCCATTTTTCTTGCAAAAGCCCTACCACGGGTTCCATTTGTGCGTACAAAAAATTACCCTGTGCGTTTATATAAAATTCGATGGACGCTTTTATATTGGCTTGCGTTTTTTCTCCAAAACCTTTGTAAAGGGTTAGTCGGTTTTCTTCGCAAGCATAGAGCAGCTCACCGAGTGTTTCAATTTCTAATTCTTTCCAAATGGTAGAAATTTTTTTTGGACCAATACCTTTTATGCGCAGCATCTCTAAAATGCCTGCTGGCGTTTTTTGTAAATAGCTATCTAAAATTTCAAGTTGTCCTGTTTCTAATTGCGCTATAATTTTTTTGCCGGTTGTAGCACCAATACCACGCTGGGAAAAAATTGTTTGCGGATCAAGTGTAGACAATTCAGTTTCTAATTTATCTATCGTGAAAGCCGCACTGGCATAGGATTTGGCCTTAAATGCGTCGTCTCCATGTATGTCCATTAATTTGGAGAGGAGGGAGAAATTATCTGCAATCGCTTCGTTGGTCATGGGTATGAAATTGGGTCTCAATATAGCACAAAAAAAAGTCCCGCAAGATTGCGGGACTTCTAAATCTATTTTTAGCTAAAGCTAAACTAAGATTACTTCTTTTTAGCAGCCTTCTTAGGAGCAGCTTTTTTAGCAGCCTTCTTAGGAGCAGCTTTCTTAGCAGCTTTCTTAGGAGCAGCTTTCTTAGCAGCCTTCTTAGGAGCAGCTTTTTTAGCAGCTTTCTTAGGAGCAGCTTTCTTAGGAGCAGCTTTTTTAGCAGCTTTTTTAGGAGCAGCTTTTTTAGCAGCTTTTTTAGGAGCAGCAGCCTTTTTAGGGGCAGCTTTCTTAGCAGCTTTTTTTGCAGTTGCCATGTTTTTTTGATTTAATGGTTAGTAAATAATACATTAAAAGTAAAAAATTATTTCAAACTACAAAAAAATATTTTTTTAAGCAGTTGGAGTTGGGGTAGCAACCGACACTGTTGTTCTGTCATTTCTGCCTTTTTTAAACTCTACAAGTCCGTCTTTCAACGCGAATAAAGTAAAGTCTAAACCAACGCCAACATTTTTACCAGGGTGGTACTGCGTACCTCTCTGACGAATAATGATATTGCCTGCGATGGCTGGTTGGCCACCATAAATCTTAACGCCCAAACGCTTACTCTGTGAGTCGCGGCCGTTCTTTACACTACCTTCACCTTTTTTGTGTGCCATGGTATAATACTATTTTAAATTAAGCGATGCTTTCTATTTTAATACGCGTATAATGCGTTCTGTGACCGTGCTTCTTGCGGAAGCCCTTTCTTCTTTTCATCTTAAAGGCGATCACTTTTTCACCTTGTACTAGGTCGCTGAGAATTTCTGCTTTAACGATTTCTTTAACGGCAGTGCCAAGGGCAATTTTACCGTTATTTTCAACCATTAATACATCAGAGAACTCAACTTTGTCTCCGGTTTTACCTTGCAGGTGAGGTACGTACAAGCTCTGTCCTGCTTGCACTTTAAATTGTTGACCTGCGATTTTTACAACTGCTAACATAGCTATCCAAAATTAGGACGGCAAAGGTAAGGTTTTGGAGTGAAAAACGTATAAAATTCTGCTTCTTCTTGTTAAAAAATCATAAATTGTTGATTTTCAACACATTAATATCTTAACAATTACAAATAATTCTGAAGCCTACAATTCTCTATTTTTGCTGGGTCTAATACCTATAGGTCATTCAATGAATCTAAAATCATTACTTGCCAAGCCCTTTGCTCATTATATAGCCAATAAGGTTAAAAAAGAGGCAAAGCAGGCTATACAAGACCAAACCACCATCTTTAAGGCTTTATTAAAGGTGCTCAAGCATACCCAATTTGGTAAAGACCATGTGGCAGATGCGGTACAAGACTATGATAGCTTTAAAAAAGCCATTCCCATTAGAGATTACGAGCGGTTTGTTCCTTATATCAATATGATAAAAGAGGGCAAGCAAAATATATTATGGAAAGGGCTCCCCATTTATTTTGCCAAAACAAGCGGCACTACAAGCGGGGTTAAATACATCCCCATTACCAAAGACTCGATTGACAACCATATTAATACAGCCCGCAACGCACTACTTTGTTATATGGCCGAAACGGGTAATACCGGTTTTGCATCTGGTAAATTGATATTTTTAAGTGGCTCCCCCGAATTAGAACGCGTTGGTGGCATTGCTACCGGACGGTTAAGTGGTATTGTAAATCACCACGTGCCGGCTTATTTAAGGTCCAACCAATTACCTACTTACGAAACCAATTGCATGGAAGATTGGGAACAAAAATTAGACGCCATTGTATTAGAAACAATGCATCAAGATATGACCCTTATTAGTGGTATTCCACCTTGGGTTCAAATGTATTTTGATAGATTGGAAACAACCACTGGAAAAAAAATAGGCGAACTGTTTCCTAATTTTAATGTCATGGTACAAGGTGGTGTCAACTTTGAACCATATAAAGCCAAATTATTTGAAAGTATAGGTCGTAAAATTGATACCGTAGAACTCTTTCCAGCAAGTGAAGGATTCTTTGCTTTTCAGGATACTCAAAATGAATCAGGTTTATTATTAAATACCAATAGCGGTATCTTTTTTGAATTTATTCCAGCTAACGAAATTTTTGATGAAAACCCTACACGGCTTTGTTTACAAGAGGTTGAGCTGGGTGTCAATTACGCACTCATCATCAATAGCAATGCTGGACTATGGGGTTATAATATTGGTGATACCGTAAAATTTGTAAGTATAGACCCCTATAAAATTGTTGTGACTGGAAGGATCAAACATTTTATTTCTGCATTTGGTGAACATGTGATTGGAGAAGAAGTCGAAGCAGCACTTTTACAAGTTGCGGCACAAACAAATACTAGTATTACAGAGTTTACAGTTGCGCCATTTGTAGCAGGGGTCGATGCGGCAGGAAAAAGCTACCACGAATGGTTTATTTCTTTTGAAAAAGCACCCCCAAATTTGGATGATTTTGCTGCCCAGTTAGACACCGCCATGCGTCAACATAATGTGTATTATGACGACCTTATTAAAGGGGCTATTTTAGAACCATTAAAAATACGAACACTACAAAGCGATGCTTTTGTGCAGTATATGCGTGCTATTGGCAAACTAGGGGGTCAAAATAAAGTGCCAAGGCTAAGTAATGACAGGGTGTTAGCAGATGCACTTTCAAACTACCTTGCCCCTCTATTGTAGTTTAATTTTATCTTATCTTGTGGCAGTAAAAAATTAGGGTAGGTAATACCCATATAAAAATGAGTAGTCAAAAAAGGATCGCCATATTCGGCTCTACAGGTTCGATAGGAACGCAGGCACTTGAAGTGATTGCAGCCAACCCAACATTATTTAGTGCCGAGGTATTAACAGCGCAAAGCAATGACACCCTATTAATTGAACAAGCCTTAGCGTTCAATCCTAATGTTGTTGTTATCGGGGATGAAAAAAAATACCTCACTGTAAAAGAAGCGCTCTCCAAAACAGACATTAAAGTTTTTGCAGGAGAGCAAGCACTTGTTGAAGTTGCTGCACTTGATTGTTACGATATGATGCTTGCTGGCATTGTTGGTTATGCAGGATTAAAACCTACTTTAAAAGCCATTTCATGCGGTAAGCCAATTGCACTAGCCAATAAAGAAACCCTTGTGGTTGCAGGTGATATTGTGATGCAAATGGCCATGGAAAAAAGAGTGCCTATTATTCCCGTAGACTCAGAACACTCTGCCATATTCCAATGTTTGGTAGGAGAGGGTCGTAATAAAATTGAGCGCATTATTTTAACGGCTAGCGGTGGTCCATTTTTAGGTAAAAAACCTAATTTTTTGGTGAATGTAAAACGTGACCATGCACTACAACATCCTAACTGGAGTATGGGTGCAAAAATTAGTGTAGACTCTGCAACCCTTATGAATAAAGGGCTTGAGATGATTGAAGCCAAGTGGTTGTTTAATTTACAACCTGCACAAATTGAAGTGGTGATTCATCCGCAAAGTATTATACATAGTATGGTGCAATTTGATGACGGAAGTATTAAGGCACAAATGGGGCTTCCTGATATGAAACTTCCTATACAGTATGCACTCGCTTTTCCGCAGCGCCTAGAAAATAATTTTCCGCGCTACGATTTTAGAAAGCCAAATGCCTTAACATTTGACGAGCCCGATACCAAAACTTTTAGAAATTTAGCCCTTGCGATAGAGGCACTTCATAAAGGAGGCAACCTGCCATGTATTTTAAATGCGGCCAATGAAATTGCAGTGTATGCTTTTTTAAGAAACCGAATTGGGTTTTTAGATATGACAGAAGTTGTGGAACAAACCATGCAAAAAATGCCATTCATCGAAAAGCCAACCCTCGAACAGTATTTTGAAAGTGACGGTGAAGCAAGAAGTTTTGCTGCGTCACTCATCCATTTATAAAAAGCATCTCAATATATATTTATGACATTATTAGCGATAGATTGGTTAAGTGTTGGCGTTAAAGCTGGACAGTTTATTTTATCTTTTTCAATTTTAGTAACCCTACATGAGCTAGGGCATTTTATTCCTGCCAAATTATTTAAATGCAGGGTAGATAAATTTTATTTATTCTTTGATCCTTGGTTTAGTATTTGGAAAAAGAAAAAAGGTGAAACCGAATATGGTATTGGATGGGTGCCGTTTGGTGGCTATGTAAAAATTGCCGGCATGATTGACGAGAGCATGGATAAAGCGCAAATGAATAAGCCCCCAGAACCACACGAGTTTAGATCTAAACCAGCCTGGCAGCGTTTAATTATTATGATCGGTGGAGTGCTCGTGAATGTCATATTGGCGATTATTATTTTTATTGGCATTACCTGGGTATGGGGTGAAGAATATTTACCCGTTAAAAATTTAAAAAATGGAATTGTTGCCGATTCATTGGCGAAATCAATAGGCATTAAAGATGGTGATAATGTGGTAGGTATTGATGGCAAACCACTTGAAGCATTTGGTACCCTAGAAGCAGAAATGGTTTTAAATGATGCAAAGGTTTTACAAGTTACCAGAAACGATAGTACCATGGACATACAAGTGCCTGAAGGCTTTATTGGAAAACTAGCCAAGGTTGCCAATGAAACATCACTTGTGATGCCGCGTTATCCGGCCATTGTAGACTCTGTGTCGAGCACCGCCGTATTTACGAAAGATGCACTTATTAAGAATGACCAGCTCATTGCTTTTAATAATAAACCATTTTTGTTTTACCACGAGTTTGATCAGCTAAAAAAAGGATACGAAGATTCTATTGTGAGTTTAACTGTGCTTCGTGGTGCTGATACTGTGGATGTGCGCGTTAAAGTAAATGAAAAAGGGAAGCTTGGTTTTTTTGGTAAAAACCCGCTCGTTTTATTTGGAACCAACACTAAAACCTATGGCTTTTTTGAATCTATCCCGGTAGGTTTTACAAAAACTTGGGAAACACTTGATCGTTATGTTACGGGTATCAAACAAATTTTTACAGGTAAGGTAGCCGCAAGTGATTCACTTGGAAGCGTTATTAGTATTGGTAATACTTTCCCGGGTACTTGGGATTGGGAACGTTTTTGGACATTAACAGGTATATTTTCTATCATACTTGCGTTCATGAATATTTTACCTATTCCTGCGCTTGATGGCGGACATGCATTCTTTATTCTCTATGAAATGATTACCAAGCGTAAACCTTCCGATAAGTTTATGGAATACGCACAAATGGTGGGCATGGTGCTATTATTAAGTTTAATGGTATACGCGCTAGGTCTCGACTTTTGGAGATTATTTAAATAAGTGTTTAAATAGTGTTACCTTTGCTGCTAGCTTTTTGCTAACCGCATAGCTATGGGGTCGTACTGGTTTTGACAGCATAGGTTATTGTTGGTGTAAGCATGCAGTGCGTTGTGTAATTAGCACTTCAATCTGAATACTCAAACTTCAAATGGCAATACTCAGTATGCCATGGCTGCTTAATCAGTGATTAAGTAACCATTTGGGCCGCCGCACAGGTTCGCTTATTTCCATGTGCCGTCGCCGACTCAAATCAAAATAAGATGCTGCAATAGAAGGCTGTGACTATTGCTTAAGATTATCCAGCTAAGCGTTAGGTTGGTTTGTTCGTTCCCGGCCTTTCGTCTACAATGAATACCGAAATAAGCATGTAGAAAGCTAATGGTCACGATGTTTGGACAGGGGTTCGACTCCCCTCGACTCCACAGAAACTAACAATCCCTCAAATTGAGGGATTGTTAGTTTATAAAAGCTATGCAAATTGAGAATAATCACATAAACCGCCGTTCAGTATTTTTTTTAATTATGTGTTAATAATTGTATTTTCATAATCTATTAATTTTAATATTTATGTTAGCGATTATTAATCCATTTGTATTATACATTGCGTCGGCTTGTGGGGCATTAGGAATTATGTGGCTTTTTAAATATTCCAATGTACAAATTTTTAATAAAATTATACCAGTTAATAAATTCAGATTTGCATTTATTTTGATTATTTTGACAAACGTATTTTTATTTATATACCTAATAATAAACGGTCGATTAATCAGTACAATGTTGGTGGATCCGGGATATATTTTGCCAAATGAAGGTTCAGGTAGTGGTTTTTTTTGGAATGATAAATTATCAAATAAGTTAAATGATAAGTATCTAAATAATTTTGAATTTTATAAGAAAATTAATGATTATTTATTCATCATAACAACCGCGTTATTATTTATAATTGCTTCATATTATAGAAAAAAAAGGAAATCGAGTTTAGAAATCGATGGTCGGTATAAAAAAAGTTTATTTTTCACAATAATTCTAGGCATTACTGCCTTTTTGATTAGTAGTATTTTCCTATTTGTGGTCATTAATGTAATGGAGGAATCGGTTATTTGGGAAGGAGGGTAAAATAATTACATCATAGAAAATCTAATATATTTTAAATTCCATAATGAAAAATAACCAGTATAAGAATCTAATTATTATAATTTTTGCTTTTCTTGTAATTTTCGGTTTCATGATAAAGCTTCCGAAAATATTTTATCATTTTGATAAAGAGTTACATTCTTTATTTTACTTCGGCGCGTTTATATTTTTAGCATTGCTAATTCCCAATAAAAGGTTTTTAGTTTCAATTGTGCTTTTTCTTTTTGGCATATTTATTGAGATAGCGCAGGATTTCTCGAATAGGATCTCTCTAAAATATATAGGTAAAGTGATACATGGACGTTTTGATATTGTAGATATTAAGTTTAATTGCATAGGGTTAATTCTTGGAATTGTTATATTTTATTTTTCAAAATATTTTATAAATAAATATTCTTAATTAATCCTTAATTAATCATACAACATGAAGCAATACCTAAGTTTATTAATCATTTTCGTGTCGCTAATTTCTTTTTCTTGCACTTCTCCCATCAGCAAATCAGAAATAGTTTGTACAGATAATAGCTGTTACGGTACTTATATTGGCCCTGAATTCAAATATTGGTCTGATGTTGCACATCAGTTTTCTAATAAAATGTGTGATAGTGTGGGTGTTAAATTAAAGGTGCTTTATAAAGCAGCCAAATATTCTAAAGTTGATTTTGCAAAAATTGTAATGACTACTGAAGGAATGGGGTCTGGGAATGTAATTTATAAAATAACTATCCCATTTATAAAAGTAAAAGAAAAGTGTCAGGCATTTACATCTTTTGATCATGTTGGTGGATGGAATCATGTCCCAGCTTTGTCTGGGAGAAAAGCCCAATTAAAAAGTGCCTTGATGAAAAATGATTCGCTTAATATGAGTGGATTACTAAAAACAAAAGAAGGGCTACAAGAATACTGGATACAGTGGAGAAATAAAGAAATACAGTCCGAGTGCATTGGGATTTAATTATACCAATTGAACAATCTCGCAGACAATAAACAATGGATAAATGATCAAATTATTAAATAATAAAATCCTAACAATTGCAAATTTTTCTATTCTAATATATTTTAGTCTGCTTTATTTCTTTGATTATTTTAAAATAGATTTTGTTTTAATTGGCGTTTTAAGAGAAATTCTCACCATCCCATTTCTTCTAGCTCAGTTGCTTTTTTTAGTGCTCGGAATCATACATGTAGTTAAGTATAAAACATATTTATTGACATGTATAAGTATTATCCTATTGGCTATCAATACGATTTATACAGTTGGATCTTTTTTTTAAATATATTTATCATTTACTTATTTATATTTGTACAAACAGAAATTACGCATATGAAAAACATACAAACCAGAATGACTGCTATGAAGGCCAATTACAAAAAACTAGCCTTACTTTTTGTAGGAAGCTTACTAATTATAGCTGGAGCCTCAGCTTTTCATTTAAAAGCTGATAATCCAGACGGTATAGTCGGTGTTTGGAAAACAGGTGAAGGAACTGCAATGGTGCGCATATATAAAAATGGTGACAAGTACCAAGGTAAAATTGTTTGGTTAAAAGAGCCCAACGATCCAGAAACAGGTAAGCCGAAGGTAGATAAAAATCATCCTGAAGCTGCTTCAAGGTCACGTGCTATTTTAGGCCTTGTAAATATTTGGGGATTTAATTTCAAAGGTGAAAATGTTTGGGACGATGGCAATATTTACGACCCTAAAAATGGGAATACCTACTCTTGTACGATGAAATTGCAAAACGCAAACTCACTTGAAGTAAGAGGTTATATTGGTGTTTCAATTATTGGAAGAACAGATACTTGGACTAGACAAGTATTAAGGTGATACAAAGTTAAATCCAATATTAAAATATAAAGGATTGCCCAACCTGCTTTCAAAGTAGCGTTGGGCTTCTTTTTTACCATTGTATACATTTGTAACTTCAAAACGATAGTTGTAACGCATACCAGCTTCTGCGTGAAACCATACAAATCCGCTTACTTTTTTATCCCACATTAGCTTAGGCTTAAACTCACCTCTTTGAATAAATACCGATCCGTTTTGACTATTTGAAAGCGGCATCCAAAATTGGTTGCCCTCTAACTCAAACCCAGCTTGTATCATATTGAATGTTGAAAAATTGTAACGCATAAATCCTCTGGCAGGTAATAAAAGCTCCATGCCCCATTTGTCGTTAAAGGTTTTATTCCAAAATAAAATTGGCACATGAATGAGTTGTCCTGCTCGGTAGGTGCGGGCAATACCAGTACCAATCATATTTTTTTCAGATTTCTTCCAGCCATAAATAAAAGTACCACTCAATGTAAGTGCGTCTTTGTTGATAGCACTCATGTTATGAAAAAGTCCATTGGCGTCTGCACTAGCCTGAATGATTAAAAAATTCTTTTCGTTTAATGGTTTAAATAGAGTGGTATTTAAACCAACACTTGTCATTGTGTGGCTATTAAGTGTTGATGCAAATTGATTGGTTCCTGGCTTTTCAATGTCAAATTTGCTGCCCCAATAATTGCCCCCCAATTGCCATATAATTTTGTTGTTTGAAATAACAGGCACATTTACTTGTGCCCTGAGTGACGACATCTGATTTACATGAAAATCTTGCATAGCAGGAAGCATCCCTCCAAGCGGTACACCAGGCATATGAAAAGAGCCATACTTTTCAAAACCAATGCTGATAATTTTTTGTGGCGTTTGATTTAATACTTTTTGCGTGCAATAGCGTGTAACACCTTCGGGTTCTCCAAACTTGCTGTAATCAAAATTATCGGTGGTGTCAACTTGAGCTGTTGCAACTGTTGAAATCAATATCAACGCGCCTAGTAAAATCTTATGCATGGTATAAATTTGTAATAAAATTAATAAGAAAATTGGTACCGAACATCAATAGGGAAAAGTTCTAACGAACGACCACTACATCTTCGTAAGGAACCCTAAACCTTGGTCCCCAAACGCCTGCTTCCGTTCCTTTACCCACAGCAATAATCATATTGATTTCTGCTCCAGATGGCAATCTCAATGCACGCTTAACTCGAACGGAATCAAAGCCTTCCATAGGACAAGATTCAAAACCCTCGGCGGCAATAGATAACATGAATGTTTGGGCTGCTAGCGCACAAGATTTGTGCACGGTAACTCTTTGGTCTGCATCTCCGCCAAAACGCATAAAAGGTTTGTTGAGTCCCATAAAAAAGCAAAGTGCTGTTCTAATGAGTGTAAATATTCCAAAAAAATCCGAGCGGTAGGCAAGGGGCATGAGTTTACCATAATAATCGAGGCCTTTTTTTTGTGCTATGTTGGGTTCGCCGTTAATGCCTTCTTTTATTTTATTGTAGTTCCATGCGGCTCTTTGTTTCCACAAATCTTTTCTGGTTACAAAAACCACCAATTGCTTGGCCGTTCTAGCCGCATTTTGGTCGAGGCAAAGTGCCGTGAAAGATTCTTTTAATGCAGGGTCTTTGATCCATTGAAATTCCCATAATTGCATATTACTACTGTTTGGAGATAGGATGCTTCTTTCTAAGCTTCTTTTAATGACATCATCGGGGACTTCTACGTTGGTATCAAATTTTCGGTTGGAACGTCTACGTTGTATAATTTCTTCAAAACTACTGCTTAATGACATGGGTTAGATTTACGATGTATAGAAATGCAAATATCGTTAGATTTTGGGTATTAAGGATATATTTGTAGTTCAAAACAATCAATTAGCGCAATGGTTCAAATTCCAGCACGTCAAGCAAACAACTTTGATTTATTGCGCATTTTATTTGCTTGGTTTGTGATTGTATCCCATTCCTATGTTTTAAATGGGGATGGCGCTACTGACCCATTATTTGTAGTAACCAATAACACTTTTTTATTTTCATTTATTGGTGTAAAAGGATTTTTTATCATTAGCGGGTATCTGATTTTTAAAAGTATGATGGTGAGTACTTCTATTTTTGAATACCTTGTTAAAAGGGTGCTCCGCATTTTTCCGGCATTGGCGGTGGTGTTACTTATAACACTTATTGCGGTTTATTTTATGTACCCAAGTAATCTGGTTCCCTTCTTTAGTAACAAAGAAGTGTATGCTTATTTTTTAGGTAACCTGATCTTATTTAAACCTCACTTTTTTATTCAAGGAATTTTTTCGGGACTTCCTTCTGCGGCTATCAATGGATCTTTGTGGACGATTGAGTATGAGTTTTTCTTTTATTTATTTATTTTATTGTTTTTTTATATTAGGTCTAATAAAAAAGTATTAAAAATTGCATTGGCTGTTGTTGTTGCACTTTTTTTAATGGTACGTTTATTGTTGTACAATTGGACGGTTCAAACACATTTTTTTATTCCGCTCGAACCTCTTTTTGATTTGGGTGTATATTTTTTAATGGGTTCTTTGTTAAGCTGCTTTGATTTGGATATGGTACAATATAAAAATGCCATTGCCGCGGCTTCACTTGTAGCGCTTATCGCCGCTATTTATTTTGGCGTAGGTCATACGGTTGTTTATGTTACGCTTCCTTTTTTAGTGATTTATTTGGGCAAGCAAACGTCTAGGGTTGCAACCTTTGTACATGCTAGAATTGGAGATCCTTCTTATGGGATTTACTTGTATGCGTTTCCATTGCAGCAGTTTATTATTTATTGGTTCAGGCCTTCAACGCTTATGTTATTTATTGCCAGCACAATTGGTGCTTTTATTTTTGGATATCTTTCATGGATATGCATAGAAAAAAAGGCATTGGCCCTCAAGCAGTATTTTTTAGAACGTCGTCAATGATTCAAACAAACGGCATAACTTTCCTTAAATTTTAATCTATGGCTGAAGTGATTTGTGTAGTTCCGGTCGCACCGATAAGGGCAGAGGGTTCACATAGGGCAGAAATGGTTTCTCAAATTTTATTTGGCGAAACGGCAACTATCATACATGAGACCAAAGATTTTTATCAAATTCACATGCACCAAGATGGATATGAAGGCTGGTGCCAAAAACTTCAATTACAAATTTTACCAGAAGGTGCAACCATAATTACAAAAGGCTACACAACTAACTGGGTTAATAATGCAGTGTTTAACGGGCATCCTATTCAATTACCACTTGGTACACCCATTGTTTCTGATGCGCAGGCAAATTTTGTACTCACTTATACAGAAGCTAGCTTGGATCCAACAAACAATGTATTCACACCAGAGGCACTCGAAATAGTGGTAAAACAGTTTTTAGGCACTGCTTATTTGTGGGGAGGGAGGTCTGTATTTGGTATTGATTGTAGTGGGTTTGTGCAAATGGTATTTAAACTATTTAATTACAAATTACCTCGTGATGCATATCAGCAAGCAGAAATGGGAGAAGCTATTGGTTTTTTAGCAGAAGCCAAGCCCGGTGATTTGGCTTTTTTTGATAATGAGCAAGGGAAAATTATCCATGTAGGTATTTTATTATCGCCAAATCAAATTATTCATGCTTCTGCCGTTGTAAGAATCGATCCTATCGATCAGGCAGGTATTGTTAGCAGTAGTACAGGAATTCGTACACATCAACTCCGCACCATCCGACGAGTTGTTTTATAAATATTTTTATTTAAAAGATGACATAAAAAAAGCAGCACTAGTGCTGCTTTTTAATATAGTAAAGTTGGGTTACATTAAGTCCATTGCTTTTGCAAAATAGGTAACGGTACCAGGTAACGCTAACCAAAAGAATTCACGGTAAACAACGAGTAAAGTGATAAGTACGGCTAGCCAAAAAAAGAAGATAACCCAATATTTTGCAGTTGATTTATTTGCTTCCATGTAAATAATTTTTGCAAAGATAAGGTCCGTTATTCATTTAGCCAACAAATATCCGATGGTTGTTGCAGCAATACCTAGTGCTAATGTCCCTAGGGTATACGCCAAAAAACTGCCATAGCGCTGCTGTTGCAAAAGCTCAAGGTTTTCCCAAGCAAATGCCGAAAATGTGGTAAAGCCACCACAAATACCCGTGGCTAAAAATAGGCGAAGAGAGGGACTAATTTGGCCTTTAATAGCGAGTCCCATAATAAAACCCATAATAAGGGCGCCAACAATATTGACCAACCCGGTGGCATATGGAAATGTGACCGACCTAATGGTGAGTCCAAAAAAATACCTTGCAACAGCCCCTAACATCCCGCCCAGTCCAACCCACAGTATATTTTTTAATTCCATGCTAAATGATTTATTCCTTTACGGCTACTACAAGCCATTTGCCGTTTGTTTTTTCTATTTCAAGTTGGCGTGGCTTTTTGTCTAACGAATATTGATAATTCATTTGGGTATGCAAACTATCCTGATCCGTTATTCCTTCAATAATGATAGAAGCCTGTCTGAAATTTGACCTTCCCTCTTTATCAAGGTTTCGATAGTTTTTTTCTGTGTTAACGGTATGTAATTTCATGGTTTCGTTAGAAGCAGCATATGCTGTTGCTTTTTCAAAATCACCTTGTAAACAAGCTTCTACATAGTTGCGACCCGCCTCGATAGAAGAACCTGCAGGAGGGAAGCCTTTGGTAGGTGTGGTACAACCAATAAATAGGGCTAATAGCAGTATGGGCATGCTTTTCATGGACTAAAAATACAATTTCTGTAGTTGATTTTAACAATCATTTTGCTAATAGTTGTTAGGATATCAATATAAAATCGTACTTTTGCACCTGAATTGAACAATAACCCTAATAACCATCTACTTGCGCCTGTCGCATCTGATATATAAGGTTCACTTTACGATTACGGCCCCAGTGCCAGCCATTTGAATTTACTTGTTCAATTTAACGATTCAAAATTTTAAATACATATACAATGAACAGTAATGCTATGCCTGCTATCGTACAAATCGATACAGACAACCTAAAAAAGTTAACAACAGAAGTTAAAGAAACAGTTGCAAGCGCCGAAGTAGGTGTAAACAATGCACAAATACGTAAAACATTTGGAATTACAGATTTGTGGGCTATCAGAAAAAATGCAAAGCCTACAAGGGCGGGATCCAATAGAAACTTCTAAAAAAATAAGGGCTCATATATGGGCCCTTATTTTTTTAGTCTTATTGTTTGATTATTTATTTGATGATCACCGTTCCAATTTTTTTGGTGATTTCTCTTTCAATGTCTTTGAGGTGTTTGTGTAATTCGATAAGCCTCATTTGTTCTTCAAAACCTGCATGTTCCATATCAACTTGGTTTTGGTCAAACATCTTTTTTATCTTTCGCAGTTTAAAATAGTTTACACTCATGGTAACATCTTCCATGGAGGTGTCTCTATTTACAATATTCATACCCTCTAAAATACTATCCCACTTTAAACTGAGTTCGTGCGGAGATACCGTTAAATTCACAACTAAGTTCCTGATATTTTCATCATCATGGTAGAGTAGTGTTTTGGCCGTAGGCTCTAATCCTTTTTCATACCAGCTTTTATAAATTTCATAGAGTTGTAAATACTGTTCATTTTCAAAATCAAATTGTTCTAATTCTTCATAAATAAAATCGGCCATTGTTTTATTATCGTCAAATTTCAATAGACCATAATCTAATAAAACGCGGATTACATTCTTTTCGTAAATATCATCCTGGTTGATGAGTGCGGCACCTTCATCAAATTCGGTGTTTTGATTTCCTTCTAATATTTGTTGCGCCTCATCAAAAGGTATTTTCTTTTCCTGCTTAACAAGAATGTCACGTTTAAATTTATTAACAAGGTTTGTTAGACCTGCTTCATCAATGCGAAGTAAACTAGCGCACTTTCTAATATAATCTTGTTGCTTGGTAAAATCTTCGGCCTTGTTAATTTTGCTGAGTGTTTCTGCTACCTGATTTACAACGCTACTTTTCTTGCTTACATCGGAGCCTGCTTCTTGTAGCATCACTTCTAACTGAAAAATGATGAAATCTTTTTTTGCAGTGGCAACAAATTCATTAAAGGCAGTGGTCCCCACTTTATTGACGTAGCTATCCGGATCCTCATTGTCAGGAATCAACACAAGTCTTACATTGAGTCCCTCTTCGAGCGCCATATCAAGTCCACGAAGCGCCGCCTTAATACCAGCACTATCACCATCATAAATAATGGTCAAGTTTTGGGTGTATTTTTTTATGAGCCTTAGTTGCTCGGTGGTTAATGACGTACCACCACTAGCCACTACATTTTCGATGCCTGCTTGGTGTAAACTAACCACGTCGGTGTAGCCTTCCACTAGTAAACACTCATCTGCTTTATCAATAGCCATTCTAGCAAAGTAGGAGCCATATAAAATTTTACTTTTGCTGTAAACTTCGTTTTCGGGCGTATTGATGTATTTGGGGCCTCTATCTGATTTACCAATAACACGCGCCCCAAATCCAATTACTTTTCCGGTATTGCCATGTATAGGAAAAATAATTCTGCCTCTGTAGTTGTCTACTAATTCGTCTCCATTTCTGTTGGATACAAGTCCTGTTTTTGGAAGTAGTGTAGGATTAAATTGATTGGCTATGAGCGCTTCTGTTAAAGCTGTTCTACTATCTGGATTGTAACCAATTTGAAATTTTTCGATAATCTCTTTTCTAAAACCTCTTTCTTGTAAATAGGAGAGCGCAATATTTTTTCCTTCTTCCGATTCTAGTAATTGTGTGCTAAAAAACTTTTGCGCAAAATGATTGATAGCATATAAACTATCAGAAGTTTGAACTAGTATTTTTTGTTCGGGAGAGGTTTCTGTTTCTTCAATTTCAATATTGTATCTAGCAGCGAGCCATCTAAGCGCTTCTACATAACTGTACTTTTCATGCTCCATTAAAAATGTAATGGAGTTGCCACTTTTGCCACAACCAAAACATTTGTAAATTTCTTTTACCGGAGATACTGTAAAAGAAGGCGATTTTTCATTGTGAAACGGACAGTTGCCTAAATAATTGGTGCCCCGTTTTTTTAACTTTACAAACTCTCCAACAATATCAATGATATCGATGCGGCTGGTAATTTGTTGTATGGTATTTGGTGAAATCATTAAGGTCACGAAGTTAATAGAAAGGAATAAAAAGGAGACAAATAACAATTTCAAATTATAAATATATATTATATGAATCAAGCGTAAGACCCTTAAAAACTTCCATTTACCGAATAATAACCCAAATTGATGCTATTTTATCCCGAAAGCCTGTGGATAACCCTAATTTTTACTTAATTATTTATTGAAATCTGCGTAAGAAATTTTAACATTGTGTTGATTATTACGGCCAATACGTATAAAACTTCTGGCTAATTACGATCAATCATTCTTCATAGAAACCAAAAACTAGTATGAGAAAAATTGCTTCCTTGATGAAAGTAGTTACGTTACTACTTCTCATTTTCTCGTTACCATCTATGGCGCAGAGTCAAAATGTCTCTGGTAAAGTTTTAGATGCCGACAAAAAAACACCACTTCAAGGTGTCACCGTAAAAGTGTTAGGTACAACATCTGCCTCACAGTCAAATGAAAAAGGTGAGTTTACCATTAAAGCAAATAAGGGTCAAACCTTATTGGTAAGTTACATTGGTTATGATGGCCAACGTGTAACTGTTAACGGTGCAACTGTATCAATTTCTTTGCGCTCATCTGTTTCGGAACTTGAAGAAGTTACTGTAGCGATGGACATTAAGAAAAAGCCAAGAGACCTTGGTTATTCTGCGCAAACTGTAAAAGGTGACGAAGTAAAAGAAACACAACGTGAAAGCTTTTTAAATGGATTGCAAGGTAGAATTGCAGGTGCAACAATTACTGCTACATCTGGAGTTCCTGGTGCATCTTCTACCATCGTATTAAGAGGTTTTAACTCTATGTCCCTTAACAACCAACCTTTATTTGTGGTAGATGGTATCATCATTGAAAATGATGCAATCAACGCCGCAGAAACGGTTCCGGGTGCTGCTGGTCAAAACAATACTTCTAACGACTTTACAAACCGTATCGCGGATTTAAACCCGAACGATATTGAAAGTGTTACGGTACTTAAAGGACCTGAAGCAACGGTACTCTATGGTAGTTCTGCTAGTAATGGTGCCATCATCATTACAACTAAAAAAGCAAAGATTACTGCAGGTAAAAAAATGAATGTTAGCTACGACAATAGTTTCCGTTTCCAATCACTTGGAAATGTACCTTCTATTTATACTGGGTTCCAACAAGGATCTAATGGTATTGCAAGTAGTGGAACTTTTTCTGCATTTGGTCCGGCTATGAGAGCAGATATTCCAGTTTTTGATAACATTGGAAACTTCTTTAATAATTCTGCAGGTTCTACGCATAACCTAAGTGCCGATTTTGGTACTGTTAAATCTAGCTACCGTGCCAGTGGATCTTTTTATGATCAAACTGGGGTAGTGCCAAATACAAGATTAACACGTACCAACTTTAGAATTACAAACACTACTAAAATCACAAAAAATTTAGAAATTTCACCGTCTTTTGCGTATAGCAATAGTATCAACGATAAGGCAATGAAAGGGGCTGGTGGATATTTACTCAATTTATTTATGTGGCCTGTTACAGATAACGCAATGAATTATTTATTACCTAATGGTAATAAGCGTTATTTGATTGCGAACAATAATGCTGCTGATGATGCATTTTTAGGAACAGTTGCCGAAACGGACAATCCGTTTTTTGCTGTTAACAGAAATGAATCACAAGATAAAACCAACAACTACACAGCAAACTTATCCATTAACTACAATCCTTTAAAGTGGTTATCTATTGCGGGTCGTTTTGGTTATAACACCTATGAAACTTCAGGTTTCCAATTCCGCGATCCTGAATCTGCTTCTCAATCATCTATGGCCAACAAAGGTCAATTAGATAATTACTGGGTTAAAGCAGGTAACTACAACCACACCATTACGGCTACTGCTAAAAAAACATTTGGCAAGTTTAATGCGCGTGTTACTGTAGGTACACGATGGGCTGAAAACAAACTAGAAAGATTTGGTATTTCTGGAACACAAGATAGTATCAGAAGTTTTGATAGTTCTGCAACTGGTTTTGCTACTAGAACTCGTTTAAGTAGAACGACTCTATATGGTAACAACCAGTGGAATGAAGTAAAATCTATGCAAATTGCTGGATTTACCGAAGCGACCATTAGTTACAACAACCTTATTTTCTTGACGGGTTCTATGGCATTTGAATCTTCTTCAGTATTACCAAAAGCAAATAGAAATTACTCTTATCCTGGTGGTAACGTCAGTATTATCATGAGTGATATCTTCCCTTCATTAAAAGGTGGCGTACTTAGCTATTGGAAAATTAGAAGTTCATTGGCACAAACTGCAAGGCTTCCAAATGCCTATGCGAACCAATCTAACTTTGTGCCAACGGTGACAAGTGCCTTAACGCCACCTACAAGCCCTAGTGGACTCATTAATGTACCTTTACAATATTCTTTTTACAATGCCAACCCTTATTTGCGTCCTGAGCGTCAGCAAACCTATGAGGTAGGTACTGAGTTTAGAATGTTTGGTGATGTATTAACCTTAGATGCAGCTTACTATAACACTTTGGCACTTGATCAAATTGCGCAAGGCTTTAGAGCATCTTATGGTACAGGGTTTGTATTAAATACAGCCAACAACTCTAGCGTTCGTAACCAAGGAGTGGAGATTTCAATTGGACTTAAACTAGTTCGTAAAAAAGACTTTGATTGGAATGTCCAATTCAACGTGAACCATATGTGGAACAAAGTACTAGCAATTCCAATGCCAATTGATATTGCTGGTGCCGATTACTATGATGCATCTACCTGGTTGTATTCAAATGCAAGAGGTGGTTTAAGACCTGGTTACTCTACTGGAACTATTACAAGTTTTGGTTACAGAAGACAAGATTTATCTCCTCCTGGCGCTAACGGTTTATCAAAAAATAATGGTGAAGTTTTAATTTCTCCAACAACTGGTTTACCGTTAAATGATGGTGTGTTTAGAGTAAGAGGTGATCGTACGATTGGATTAACAGTGGGTACTATCAACCGTTTACGTTACAAAAACCTAAGCTTATCATTCTTATGGGATTTAAGAATTGGTGGTGATATTTTCAACGCAACTGGTATGTACCTAACAACACTTGGTAAATCTGCAAAAACAGCAGACCGTTTAACACCAAGGGTTATTTCAGGAATTATTCAGGATGGGTTACAAAATACCGCTACGCCAACGCGTAACAATATTTTAGTAACACCTTACTATAACAATACGTATTACAACTCAACCAATATGCCTGAGGAAGATTACATGGAGCGTAATATCAAAGCATTCCGCCTTCGTGATATCTCTTTTAGTTATACCATTCCTTCTAAAGCACTTGTAAACAATGCTGGAAAAACTATGGATTATCCTGGTTTACTTGATTATGTAAATTTCAAATCACTTAGTTTGTTTGTAACCATGAATGATTTATTCTTATTTACAAATTATTCTGGTGCCGATCCTGCTGCTAATGGTGGTAACGCTTCACTTAGAGGTGTAGGTGCAGTTGGTTTCGATTATGGAAACATTGCAGCGCCACTAAGCTTTAACGCTGGATTAAGAGTAGGATTTTAACTTGTAAAAAAAATGATTATGAAAAATAAAAAGCACATACATTATTTTATTGCAGTAACACTGGCATTAGTTGGTATAGCTAATTTACAGTCATGCAATAAAAAATTAGACGATGCTTACTTAAACCCTAACAACCCGATTGAAGGGGCTATAGAAGCCATATTACCTAACGTTATCAATCAAATGACATCAACAGCTGCACCCCCAACGGGTGGTGGTGGTGGATCTTATGGTCCAGCAGCAGAAGCTGTAACGCTTGGAAAATATATCCAATACTGGAATTCTTACACCACAGGTGATGTGTATGATCAAATGGGAGGTGTATTTGCTACTACTTCTGATGTAACGGGTATCGTTTGGGCCATGCATTATTATGGAATAGGTCCTAATGCCAAATACATCATTTCTAGAGGAACTGCACAAAAGAAATGGGATTATGTTGGTGTTGCTACAGCCATTTTTGCATGGAGCTGGTTAACCTTAACCGAAGAGCATGGTGAAGTTATTATGCGCCAAGCATTTGATACCGAGCGTCAGCAGTTTGATTACGATCAGCAGGCAGACGTGTATGATTCTGTTAGAGTGATGTGTGATAATGCAATTGCATTTTTAAATAGAACAGATGGTGCAGTAAGTGCAACCAACCTTAAATACGGTGACAACTATTTTTATGGTGGTGATGTAAACAAATGGAAAAAGTTTGTATATGCTGTTAAAGCGCGCACATTTGCGCACTTAAGTAACAAAGCCATTTATGCCTCTAAAAACTTCGCAGATTCTGTTATTAAATATTGTGATTTATCCATTAATTCAAATGCAGACAATGCGGTTCAAAAATGGGTAGGTGGTAATTTTAGTGGAACCAATAATTATTATGGTCCTTACCGTAGTAACATAGGTTCGCTTCGCCAGTCTGCATTTATTGCAAACTTGTTAACTGGTACTAATACAGAATCTCCTTTTACAGGTATCATGGATCCACGTACGCCGTATTTGATCAATGAAAATACAAATGGTACGTATAAAGGGGTAGTGCCTAACTTAGGTAACTCTGGTTTAGGCACATCTGATCAGCCAAAAAACTTTTGGAGAGCAGCATTTTCGTCCGTTTCAGTAACTGCAGATTCTGGTCGTTATATTTTTAACAACCTGGCTCCATTTCCAATGTTAACTGCTGCAGAAGTAATGTTTACTAAAGCAGAAGCCGCATTTAGAAAAGGGAATAAAGCTTTAGCATTATCTACCTATAAAAGAGCGATTGAATTAAATTTTGAAATGCTTACTACGCAGTATCAATCTCGTATTCCTTGGGTAAATTTAATTACGCCAGCTTCTCAAGCGGCCTATTTGGCAGACCCTAAAGTAGTACCTGCAGATGCTAATTTGTTAACCCTTTCTCATATTATGTTGCAAAAATACATCGCCCTATACGGACATGGATTTAATGAAACATGGACAGATATGCGTAGGTTTCACTATGTAGATTTAGACCCATCAACTGGTAAAAAAGTATATGCAGGGTTTACACCTCCTGCAACGCTTAATATTTATAATGCGGGTAAATTGGCTTACAGATGTCGTCCAAGATACAACTCTGAGTATTTATATAATATTCCAGCGTTGCAAAAAATTGGCGCTTTGGCATCTGATTACCATACCAAAGAACATTGGTTTTCATTACCATAATCTTTAACAGTAAAAAAAAGTAAGATGAAAAAAATTATAAAATATATAATGCCGTTGGCCCTTCTCTTTGTATTTGCTTCTTGCAAAAAAAATACAGGGGTTACCAATCAGCCTTATGATACCTATGGCACCCCTGCTAATAAGGGTCAGCTAAAAGTGAACCTAGCGTTTGCTTATGCAATTGATTACGCAAATTTGCGTATTAAATTAAATGGTGTATACGTAAGTAATTTGTTGCAATCACGTACGCCTTTTCCAGGAGGTGGGTACAATACCCGTGGTAGTAACTTTGCACTTTATATGAGTGTGCCACTAGGTACCAATGCAGTTTCAATTGTAATGCCAAAGTTTGATACTAATGTAGACTCTGTGGTATTATTTTCTACCAACGTAAATATTACAGATAATACACCACAAACACTTCATGTAACAGATACTGCTGCAAGCATGAAGTCGGTGCTTCTTAAAAACAATATTGTTGGTATTGCAGATGGTATTTGTAGGTTTAATTTTGTACACCTGATGCCAAATGTGCCTGCCGTAGATTTATACCTGAATGGTATTTTAATGAAGGCGAATATTCCTTATTTAGGCAACTCTGGTGCTATGGATATTCCAGTTGGTATCAATGCGCCAGGTTTTGTGTCTGGTACTTCTACTACATGGGCTATCCGCACGGCTGGCGCTGCTAGTACAACAGCTGCGCTGGTAAGTTATGCGAGTGCCAATGGATTACAAAGTGGCGTTGCGCTTACTGGTTTTAGCATGGGCTACTCTGCTAATACAGGTGCAAGACTTCCTTATTTGTCGCTTACACTAGATAGAAACCAATAGTATTTACTATTCATATTTTGACAGGGCGAAAAATTATATTTTTCGCCCTGTTTTTTTAATAAGGTTTGCGTCAATAGTTTTGTAAATTTGCATTCATGAAGGTTAAATATTTGTTGCTTGTTGGGCTCATGTTTTGTGCGCCTTTTGTAGTGTCTGCACAAGTGTTGGATTCTATGCTTGCTGTTTACAAAGAAAACTATCAACAAGAAAAATTACACATTCATTTTGATAAAGGCCTTTATTCAAAAGGAGAAACCATTTGGGGTAAGGCGTATATTTTAGCAGGCGAGGGCCTTTCGGATTATAGCAGAAATTTTTACGCAGATTGGTATGATGATGCAGGGCAACTTATCAAACATACCGTGCATCCAATTTTTGAATCTTCTGCAAAGCTACAGTTTGATATTCCTCAAAATTACAAGGGAACGCGCATTCGTATAAAAGCATACACCAGGTGGATGCTTAATTTTGATGCAGCCTTTATTTTTACCAAAGATATTACAGTACAAGGTTCCGATTCAATAGCCAATTCAAAAAAAGTAGATCCTATTTATAAGCTCCAATTTTTTCCAGAAGGCGGTCAATTAATTGCCGGCTTACAAGCACAAGTAGGTTTTTTGTCAGTCAATCAAAATGGCGACCCAGCACCCATTAAAGGAGCCATCTTTAATAGTAAAATGGCATTAATCGATTCTATCCAATCGGTACATGATGGTATGGGTGTATTTACTTTTTTTCCAGAAAAAGAGGAGTCGTATAACTGTATTTGGGTAGATGCTGCTGGCACAGTGCATACAACCGCATTGCCTGCCGCAAAACCAGATGGCATTGTGATGCAAGCGGTGTTGCAAGGGGATAAGGCCAAAATAGTCATTCAGCGCCCGGGGGTAACTGCGAAAAACTTTTTACAACTACATGTTGTAGCATCCATGAATCAGCGCATGGTATACACTTCTACCATTCAGTTACAAACAAAAAAATCTGCAGCACTCGCCATGCCTACCGATAGTTTGCCTACCGGTGTTTTGCAAATTACAGTTTTTGACGCTGGATGGGTACCTGTTGCAGAGCGGGTTTTATTTATCAATAATAATTTGCACGCTTTTTATCCATCGGTAAAAATGTTTACGCCTCGTTTATTTAAACGCGCTAAAAATACCATTGACATTGTGGTAGAAGATACTTTATTAAGTAATTTATCGGTATCTGTTACCGATATCAATGCAGTACAGGACAATTCAAGTACTATTTTTTCTAATCTGCTATTACAAGGTGATATCAAAGGGGCTATTCCAAATGCTGCAAATTATTTTTCAAGTACCGATGCTGAAATACCTGCTAAGTTAGATTTAGTGATGCTTACGCATGGTTGGCGCAAATACAATTGGGAAGATATGGTGAGCGGAAAATTGCCAAACTTGAAATATCAAATGGATAGTGACTATTTACAAATTAGAGGTGCAGTATATAATGGTGGAACTTTTGATAATAAATTGGTACAGAGCATCACCATGGTTTTACAATCAAAAGATAGTAGCAAGCAGTATTTTTTTGCACCTATTGCTCGAGATGCGAGTTTTAGTCAGCGCGGGCTTATATTTTTTGATACCGTTCGTGTGTTTTATAAAATCAATGGCGACAAAAAAGTAGCGCCAACTACCTTGGCTAATTTCACGTATAGTTTACCGACTGTTTTATATCCTACACAAATTCAGCTCTATCATTTTGCAAAACCCGATACAGCGGGGCTTTCTTATCTGATGTATATGGAAGCGCAAGCTAAAAAAATTAAAAAAACATTTGACTCGGTAGTGGTATTAAAAGAAGTAGTGGTGCAATCAAGAGCCAAATCGCCTATTGATGTATTAGACGAAAAATATACCTCAGGTTTATTTTCTAGTAAAGATAGTTACGCGTTTGATGTACAAAACGACAACCATGCAACAGGCGCTACCAACATATTTCAGTACTTGCAAAATTTAATTCCGGGTATGACGATGTCGCTTCCGATACTCGGTGCTAATGGAGCAGAAGATGCCAATAGCAACAATGTGCCAGGCTTAAATTGGCGTGATGGAACGCCCGATATTTTTTTAAATGAAATGCTTTCTGATGCCGAGCAAACCATGGGCATTCAAATGAGTGATATTGCGTACATCAAAGTTTTTCGTCCACCTTTTATGGGATCTTCTGGTTCTGGACCGTCAGGCGCTATTGCTATTTATACTAAAAAACCTACTGATCTAAAAAATGAAAGTTTAAAAGGATTGAGTAATGCCATTTTAACTGGGTATACCAATTACAAAGAATTTTATAGTCCAAATTATACCGCAGCGCCAACTAAAGTACCTGATGTGCGTACTACTTTATATTGGAATCCGTATGTATTAACAGACAAGAAAACCAAGCTCGTTAAACTTGATTTTTTCAACAATGACGTGACAACAAAATTTAGAATTGTAGTAGAAGGTATGAATGCAGCAGGTAAGCTTACTCGAATTGAAAAAATTATTCAATAAGCATTTGCTTATGCTGATTCTTTGTCAAATTCAAAATCGTCACTGTCTAATAGTTCACGTTCAATTTCTTCCATCATTACAATGTCGGAAGCTTCACTTAGCGTGGGTGTTAGGTTGAGCACTTCTAATAGTCCTAATTCATCAAAAGCAGTTTCAAGTTTCGAGGAGAGGCAACACATGACAAATGAGGCGCTTTTATCATAAAAAGCCTGTTGTAAATCTGTTAAGGTTTGACAAGCATCGGGCGCTATTTCTTCAACATTTTCTAGATTGAGCACCATATTTTTTAATGGTGATTCTAGACATTTATTGCAAACAGTTACAATTTCTGCTGCTATAATGGCAGTAATTGTGGCTCCAGCAGGGGTTAAAAGCTGGTATTTTTCTTTGGTATCAATTTTGAGTTCCATAGGATATGCGTGAAGTTAGTAAATGTGGATAATCCACACACAACTTCACTCAAAAATATTCGTTATAATTGTATAAATCCAATTTTTGGTTATGGATAATAATTTTTCGGCACAAGTAAAAGAAATCATTTCCTACAGTAGGGAAGAAGCGTTAAGGCTAGGGAACGACTTTATTGGCACGGAGCATTTACTCCTAGGTCTAATAAGGGATGAAGAAAATACGGCCATTAAGGTGCTAAAACAGCTTAATGTAGACCTGTATGAGCTTCGCAAAGAGATTGAGCTAGCCGTAAAGGATAAGACGGGTAAAAACATTGCCAACATCAATAGTTTGCCCCTAACCAAACAGGCCGAAAAAGTAATTCGTGTTACTGTATTAGAAGCCAAGGCCCTTAAAAGCCCACTGGTAGAAACGGAGCACCTCATGTTAAGTATTTTAAAAAACAAAGAAAATATTGCCACGCAAATACTGGGTCAATTTGATATTGATTACGACCTCTTTAGAACCGAGCTTGGCATGGTGGGAAGTTCAAGCCCTCTAAACGAGTTTCCAGAAGATAATGACAACGACGATGATTTTGATGAAGAAAAAAGAGGCGGCGGATTTAGTCAGCCCAAAGCTGCAAAATCTCCGGCTGGGGCAAAAAGTAAAACACCGGTACTAGATAATTTTGGTAGAGACATTACCAAATTAGCAGAAGTAGGAAATTTAGATCCTATTGTAGGTCGTGAGGCAGAAATTGAGCGCGTGAGCCAAATATTAAGTCGTAGAAAAAAGAACAATCCTATTTTAATTGGTGAGCCAGGTGTGGGTAAAACAGCGATTGTAGAAGGTCTAGCGCTTCGCATTGTGCAGCGCAAAGTAAGCCGTGTTTTATTTGATAAACGTGTTGTTTCATTAGACCTAGCAGCACTTGTAGCGGGTACTAAATACCGTGGTCAGTTTGAAGAGCGTATGAAAGCCATCATGAATGAGCTTGAAAAAAATAGAGACGTTATTTTATTTATCGACGAAATACATACCATTGTTGGTGCTGGTGGTGCGAGTGGGTCACTGGATGCATCTAACATTGTAAAACCTGCGCTCGCAAGAGGAGAGCTCCAATGTATTGGCGCTTCTACACTTGATGAATACCGTATGCATATCGAAAAAGATGGTGCACTGGATAGACGTTTCCAAAAAGTATTGATTGAACCACCAAGTGTAGATGATACCATTGTTATTTTAAACAATATCAAATCTAAATACGAAGATTTTCATAACGTTACTTATGGCGATGATGCTATTGAAGCTTGTGTAAAATTAAGTGACCGTTATATGACGGACCGTTTACTTCCGGACAAAGCCATTGATGTACTAGATGAAGTAGGTGCTAGGGTGCACTTAAAAAATATCAATGTGCCAGAAACGATAGTAGAACTTGAAAAAGAAATCGAAGCCGTTAAAAACGAAAAAAATAAAGTGGTAAAAAGTCAGCGTTTCGAAGAAGCAGCTGCACTCAGAGACACAGAAAAAAAATTAGGCGAATCGTTGGAGCAAGCAAAATCTGCTTGGGAAGAAGAGAGCAAGCACAAGCGTTATCCAATTTCTGAAGAAAATATTGCCGAAGTAGTGAGTATGATGACAGGTATTCCTGTTAAGCGTATGGTGCAAGCAGAAACAGACAAGCTACGCCGCATGAACGAAGAAATGAAGGGCATGGTTGTGGGTCAAGATGAAGCCATTTTAAAAGTGGTGAAAGCCATTCAACGCAATAGAGTAGGCTTAAAAGATCCTAAAAAACCAATTGGTACCTTTATATTTCTAGGTCCTACGGGTGTTGGTAAAACAGAATTAGCGCGCGCACTTGCGCGCAATATGTTTGAATCTGATGATGCGCTCATTCGTATTGATATGAGTGAATACATGGAAAAATTTACGGTGAGCCGTTTAATTGGTGCCCCTCCGGGTTATGTAGGTTATGAAGAGGGCGGACAGTTAACAGAAAAAGTAAGACGTAAACCATACTGTGTAATCTTATTAGACGAAATTGAAAAAGCGCATCCAGATATTTACAATATTTTATTGCAGGTACTCGATGATGGTCAATTAACAGATGGTCTAGGTCGTAAAATTGATTTCAAAAACACGCTTATTATTATGACTTCTAATATTGGCGTACGTCAATTAAAAGAGTTTGGTGATGGTGTTGGTTTTGCAACGGCAACACGTATTCAAAATGCCGAAGAAAACAACAAAGCAGTTATTGAAAAAGCATTGAAGCGTACTTTTTCGCCTGAATTTTTAAACCGTATTGATGATGTGGTGGTGTTTAATTCTTTAACCAAAGAGAACATCTTTAATATCATTGATATTTTGATGAATAGTGTAGAAAAGCGTTTGCAAAATTTAGGATTTAGTTTAGAGCTAACAGAAGCAGCCAAAGATTTTATTGCAGATAAAGGATATGATGTGCAGTATGGTGCAAGACCACTACACAGAGCCATTCAAAAATATTTGGAAGATCCTCTAGCCGAAGAAATTTTAAACTTTACCATTACTGCAGGTGATACATTGATAGCTGACTTGGATAAAGAGGCAGGAAAAATTGTGTTCACTTTTAGTAAAAAAGTAACTGAAGACGAAAGCGCTAAAATAGAAGAGTAGGAAATTAAAAATTATTTGGAGTTATTCGCCCCATCTATAACTATCTTGTTTTAGTCCAGCTAAATCAATAACACGGTCTACCACGGTAGCAGCTGCCTGCTCAATGGTGGTTGGTCTACTGTAAAACGATGGTGTGGCTGGGCAAATAATGCCGCCTGCTAGTGTTACCGTTTCCATGTTTTTGATATGGATCAGATTATATGGTGTTTCGCGCACCATTAAAATAAGCTTTCTTCTTTCTTTTAACACCACATCTGCGGCGCGGGTAATTAAATCATCGCTAATACCAGCTGCTACGCGGCCAAGGGTACCCATACTGCAGGGTGCCACAATCATGGTGTTATATCCCGCGGATCCAGAGGCAAATGGGGCATTAAAGTCAAACTTTTCGTAGTAATTAAAAGGGTAGTTGTTAAAATCGGTATTGCCTAGCTCGGTTTCCCATACTTCTTTGGCGTTTTTGCTCATGACAATACCCACCTGTGCAATTTGGGTGTTTAAGCCTGCTAATTTATCCAATAAAACTTTGGCATAAATAGAACCGCTGGCTCCAGTAATTGCAATGACAATATTGTGTTGCATGGGTATCTTTTGTACAATAACAAAAGTAGGCCTAAAAAGTTAAAACTATTTGTACATGAGTTCGTAGTACTCTTTGGCCATACGGTTGGAATCAAACTGTACTTGAACGTCACGCATGCCATTTTGAATCACTTGGCGCCAAGTGTCGTAATTGTCGTAGTACATAGGAACAATTTGCTCCTCTAGTATTTCGTATAGTTTGTTAAGGTCGTACTCGTCTTGCTCATGAACATGCATGTTTGCATAGTCGGCTTTAGGAACCACAAAACCATTGTTACCATGGTTCATAAATTCTGGAATCCAGCCATCATCTGTAGAAAAGTTAACCGCGCCATTCATAGCAGCTGTCATGCCACTGGTACCTGAGGCTTCGCGTGGAACGCGCGGATTGTTAAGCCAAATATCTGAAGCTTGTTTGATGCGTTTGCTTAAGGCTAATTCGTGGCCAATTAAGACCGCAACATTTTTATAGTTCTTGCTAATTTGAACGAGGTCATTGAATTCTGAAATAGCTGGGTAATCTACAGGGTAAGGTTTACCCGCCCAAATAATTTGAATGGGGTATTTGCTATTTGATAATAATTTTTCAAAACGCGCCATGTCATAAGTGAGCATGCTAGCACGTTTGTATCCGGCAAACCTTCTTGCCCAAACAATGGTTAATACATTTGGGTCAAACTTTTTACCGGTTTGATCGGCTACAATTTCAAACGCTCTTTTTTTGAGGTGTTTTTTGCGGTCGTCAAAAGTAAAATCATCATTGGCGTCCATGGCTTTATAGAGCTGCTTGTCGGCCCAGTATTGCCAGTTTTGTGCATTGGTGATGGAGATGATAGGGCAAATGCCTTCATGGTGTTTCCACATTTCTCTACTCACGTGACCATGTAATGCAGACACACCATTTGCTTTTCTTGCAAATTTTAATGCAGCCAAAGAGTGATTGAATAAATCGTCGGTAATGCCCGTTAATTTGCGCACTTCATCAATACTAAGGCCGCAGAAATAACTCATTTTATGACATAGGTACATGTCATGTTTTTCGTTGCCTGCTTCTTCGGGGGTATGGGTTGTAAATACGAGTTTCTCTCTTACTTTTTCTACACTCTTATATTTATTGAGTAAATAAAAGGCAGAAGAAATACCATGTGCTTCATTTAAGTGATACACGTCAGGATTGAAACCTAGCTCATCAATTAATTTAGCTCCACCCACACCCAGTAAAATAAACTGCGCCACTTTAGTAGCAACGTTAGCATCATAGAGACGGTGTGAGATGGTTTGAGAGATATAATCGTTTTCAGGTAAGTCGGTGCTTAATAAAAAGAGGGGTGCACTTTTAAATGTTTCTGGGTTGAGGTAATAGGCCTTTACCCAAACCGGATGCTCATGAATTAATATTTGAAATTTGATGCCAGTATCTTCTAAAAAACTGTACATTTTTTCCATAAAAGTTACCTGCAAGGTTTGGTCTTGGTTACGCGCTTGATCGTAATAGCCATACTTCCATAAGATACCAACGCCAATCATATTTTGACGAAGTTCATATGCACTACGAAGGTGAGAGCCCGCTAAAAATCCAAGTCCACCACTATATATTTTAAGTGGTTGGTGGATGGCAAATTCCATTGAAAAATAGGCTGCTTTTTTGTTGTATTCTTCGGCAGGCTGGTAGGGCAATTGAAAATTCGTAAAAGACATAAAGGCAGTTTAAGTGCTTAAATAGGGTCGCAATATAGGGGAAATATTTAAAATGTACTTTGTACACATTAAATTGTGGGTAAACTATCTTATTTGTGCTTTTTTTTGCTTTTTGAAGGCTTTTTTCGGGTAAAACTGTCGTCAAAAAGGCATTTAATCCCCCTATGGTTACCACAGGTTCCTTGTTCTTTCAAACTTACTGAATTACCAGAAAATGAAAAATCAATGATGCAAGGGTCCCCATTTTGTGTGAATTGCCCAGCTGTTGGTGAAGATAGGGTTAGTGTACCTTTTAATTCACCAATACAATCGGCATTGTTTTTTTCAAAATGTATAAAAAACAAATAGGTTTTGGCGTCTTTCCCATCTCTAATCGAGATAAAGTTTTTTTCATTTTTTAAATAATCACCACTGAGTTTGGCAAGACTGGGTAAAGTATCAAGTGGATTGATGATCTCATTATTTTCAGGTGTCTCGTTGCTGTCATTCACCACAATCATAAATCCTGCACCTGCATTAAAAATCCATCCCGATCTAGAAAATTTAAGTTCTTTATCTTTTGTATACGTTTCTTTACTAATTACAAAAGTGGGCTCTTTATTGATTGATACAGAGCGTGCATATGCGTCTTTGTTTTCATTGTTCAATAATTCTTTTAAACCTAAGTAATTTAATTTTTGGTCGGTAACGTGCACAAAAAGCTTAGCCGTTTTTTTACTTTTAACAAGGAGTAAAAAATATTTTTCGGTTTCTTTTTCAATGACCCCCACTGGATAAATGGCTTCTTTTTCTTCATTTTTTACCATTTCCTGCACCGCCGAATCAGGCATAAATTGCTGCAATGCTTTTAAACCAATTTCTATCGTATCGGCTTTTTTAATGAAATCTGCATCTGTGGCCAAGTAATTTCCTTTGATAGGCGCAAAGGCTTTGACATAATCGGAGGGCTTGATGGTTATTTCTCCAGAAAGGTCTAGGGCTTTATCAGAACAAGCCCAAAAAAGGGTGAGGAGGCAAATGGTGATTAACTTCTTCATACCAATAAATTTATATAAAATTACGGCTTAATATGTTGGCCCGTCTAGAACTTTGTCATTAAGAGCCAACTATTACATAAATTTGTTTTGAATCAATGTTGACCCAACCCATATGATGCATCAAAACCCATCTTTAAGTGAAGTACATGAGTCGATCGACACTACGCTTCCACGTAAAGGATGGCGACGCATATTAGCCTATTTTGGTCCTGCTTATTTAGTGAGCGTGGGCTATATGGACCCTGGTAATTGGGCCACCGATTTACAAGGGGGTGCTCAGTTTGGGTACCAACTTATTTGGGTATTGCTGCTCAGTAATTTAATGGCGCTATTACTGCAAAGTTTAAGTGCCCGCTTAGGAATTGTGCGTCGAAGAGATTTGGCACAGGCCAATAGAGAAACCTATCCGCCTGCCGTTAATTTTTGCTTGTATATTTTAGCTGAAATAGCTATTGCTGCCACCGATTTAGCTGAAGTAGTGGGTATGGCCATTGGGCTTCATTTGTTAACCGGACTTCCGCTTGTTTGGGGTGTGGCAATAACAGTTGTTGACACTTTTTTATTTTTATTATTACAGCGCTATGGTATACGAAAAATGGAAGCATTTATTTTAGCGCTTGTTGCTACCATTGGTGTTTCATTTTTCATTGAAATTTTAATTGCCAAGCCTAACTTGGCGGAAGTAGCTACCGGTTTTATACCAACGCCATTAACAAATGCCTCATTGTATATTGCTGTAGGTATTATTGGTGCTACTGTAATGCCGCATAATTTGTATTTACATTCGGCACTGGTACAAACTAGAAAAATTGGTGCCGATAAACAAAGTATCAAGCGTGCACTCAAGTATAATTTTATTGACAGCTTTATAGCACTCAATGCTGCGTTTTTTGTGAATGCTGCTATTTTAGTTTTAGCGGCCACCGTATTTTTTAAAACAGGAAATACCGAAGTAGCCCGTATAGAAGATGCCCACCGTTTATTGCAACCCTTACTCGGTACACATTTGGCGCCTATTTTATTTGCTGTTGCGCTCATTGCTGCCGGACAAAGTTCTACAGTAACAGGTACACTTGCTGGGCAAATTGTGATGGAAGGCTATTTGCAAATAAGGTTAAATCCATGGCTACGCAGGTTGCTTACACGCCTTATTGCCATTGGGCCTGCCGTATTTATTATTGGAATATATGGTGAAGGAAAAGTAGATGATTTACTCGTTTTTAGTCAGGTACTATTAAGCGTGCAACTCGGCTTTGCTGTCATTCCACTGATTCATTTTGTGAGTGACAAAGAAAAAATGGGCGATTACGTAATAAAAAAATGGGTTCAAATAGCAGCCTGGTTGGTAGCCCTAATTTTAGTTACACTCAATGGTCGATTGGTATTACATGCAGCTATTGATTTTATGAATAGTGACGAATCTATGTGGGCTAAGTTTGGTGTGGTGATGTTACTCTTAGGATTTTTTGTTTTGTTTTTAATCATGACTTTTTACCCGGTCTTTAAAAAGAAAACGGTAGGCCTTTCAAATATGCATGGTAATATTGCGGCACTAGAAAATTTAACGGTGAAGCCAACACAAAAAATTGGCATTGCTTTAGACTTTACACTTGCCGACGAAAAGTTAATTGCGCATGCCCTTGCCCAAGGACAACAGGGGAGTAATTACGTGCTTATTCATGTGGTGGAATCGGCGAGTGCACATTATTTGGGTGCTGCCAGTGATGATGAAGAAACTAGGTTAGACCAGCAGCGTTTAGAAGCCTATCAAGAACAATTGGCACAAAAGGGATATCAGGTAACCATAGCCCTTGGGTTTAAAAATAGAGCAACCGCTATTGTTAAAATTGTGACCGAAAATGAGGTAGATATGTTAGTGATGGGGGCCCATAGGCATAAAGGCATTAAAGACTATATATTTGGCGAAACCATTGAATCGGTAAGGCATCAATTAAACATTCCGGTGTTAATTGTGAACGTATAATGCCCTATAAATCACTACCTTTGTGCCCGTTAAAATAAAAATTTGAATACCATGGCACAAAAAATTAAAGTTGCAAATCCAGTTGTAGAATTGGATGGTGATGAGATGACACGGATCATCTGGAAATTTATCAAAGACAAATTAATTTTACCCTACCTAGAAATCGATATTAAATATTACGATTTAGGTATGGAATATAGAGATGAAACCAACGACCAGGTTACCATTGATGCAGCGCATGCGATCAAGCAGTATGGTGTTGGTATTAAATGTGCGACTATCACGCCAGACGAGCAAAGAGTAGAAGAGTTTAAGCTTAAGCAAATGTGGAAGAGCCCGAACGGAACCATTCGTAATATTTTAGATGGTACTGTGTTTCGTGAGCCAATCGTTTGTAGCAATGTACCCCGCTTAGTTCCAAACTGGACAGCACCCATTTGTATTGGTCGTCACGCATTTGGTGATCAATACCGTGCCACTGATTTTGTTACAAAAGGTAAGGGTAAATTAACCGTGAAGTTTGAAGGTGAAGATGGAACCGTTCAAGAATTTGAAGTGTTTAACTTTAATGGAGATGGCGTTGCTATGGCTATGTACAATACCGACGAAAGTATTTTTGGTTTTGCAAGAGCTTGTTTTAACCAAGCGCTTGTTAAAAAATGGCCTTTGTATTTATCTACTAAAAACACCATCCTTAAAAAATACGATGGTCGGTTTAAAGATATTTTTGAAGAAGTATACCAAAATGAGTTTAAAGCAAAATATGCAGAAGCTGGTATCACTTACGAACACCGCTTGATTGATGACATGGTAGCGAGTGCTTTAAAGTGGAACGGTAATTTTGTGTGGGCTTGTAAGAACTATGATGGCGACGTTCAGTCAGACACAGTAGCACAAGGTTTTGGATCACTTGGTTTAATGACTTCAACACTTGTAACACCGGATGGTAAAGTAATGGAAGCAGAAGCAGCACACGGTACTGTTACGCGTCACTACAGAGAGCACCAAAAAGGCAAGCCAACTTCTACAAACCCTATTGCATCTATATTTGCATGGACGAGAGGTTTAGAATTTAGAGGTCTGTTAGATAATAATCAGGAGCTTATTAATTTTTGCCATGCACTTGAAGCTGTTTGTGTTGAAACAGTAGAGAGTGGTAAAATGACTAAAGACTTAGCAGTTTGTATCCATGGTAACAAAGTAAACCACGGCGAACATTATTTATATACCGAAGAATTTTTAGACGCTTTAGATCAAAATCTAAAAGTGAAACTAGGATAATTTGGTTTCATATACTGCATAAAAAAAGACGTTGAATTTTCAACGTCTTTTTTTATTTTAAATACCGTTTGATTTCTTTTTCTACATCGCGGGCTTTAATGGTTTCGCGTTTATCATGTAGCTTTTTACCTTTACCTAGTCCTATTTCTACTTTCACTAAATTTTTATCGGTAAAAAAAACGCGCAGTGGTACAATGGTATATCCTTTTTCTTTTAAACGACCTTGTATTTTTTTTAACTCCTTTTTATTGAGTAATAATTTTCGGTCGTGAACGGCTATGTGGTTGTTGGCGGTTCCGTGGGTGTAGGAGGCAATAAAAAGTCCACGCATCCATAGTTCTCCATCATCAAATAAGCCAAAGGCATCGTTAAAACTTAATTTACCATCCCTTATTGATTTTACTTCGGTACCTAGCAAAACAATACCGGCCACATATTTGTCTTCGATGTGGTAGTTGAAATAAGCCTGCCGGTTGTTCATTTCGTTTGTCATGGGATGTATATTACCCCTTAAACAGCACCGCTAGTTGAGCTAGTTTTTCTTTTAAATTTTTTCGCTCTACAATGAAGTCTAAAAATCCGTGTTCCAATAAAAATTCACTTCTTTGAAATCCGGGTGGTAAGTCTTTTTTGATTGTTTCTTTAATAACCCTTGGTCCTGCAAAACCAATAAGTGCGCCAGGTTCAGCGATATTTAAATCGCCAAGCATACCAAAGCTTGCAGAGATACCTCCAAAAGTAGGGTCGGTGAGAAGTGATATAAATGGTAAGCCAGCGTCCGATAGTTGAGAAAGTTTACCACTTGTTTTTGCAAGTTGCATTAGGCTAAAAGCACTTTCCATCATACGCGCACCACCACTTTTACTGATTACTAAGTAGGGCAGTTTGTGTTTGATACAATAATCTACAGCACGACTAAATTTTTCACCCATCACACTGCCTAGTGACCCGCCAATAAATTCAAAATCCATACAAGCCACTACGTAACCTTCACCCACTAAATTGCCGGTAGCCACGCGCATCGAATCTTTTAGATCGGTAGCGGCATGAATATCATCTAGTCTTTTTTGGTAGGGTTTTAAATCGGTAAAGCCAAGGGCGTCTTTACTTTTAATATTGTCAAATAGTTCGGTGTAGTTTCCATCATCAAATAAGATGTCAAAATATTCTTGACTTCCAATACGGTGGTGGTGGTTACACTTATCACATACGTATAAGTTTTCGGCGAGCTCATTTGTAGTTGATATAAGATTACACTCGGGGCATTTGTTCCAAAGTCCTTCGGGTGTTTCTTTTTTATCTGCTGTTGAAGTTAAAATACCTTTGCGAATACGCTTAAACCAACGTGGTTTAGCATTCTCTTGCTCCTGCAATTCTTCGCCGGTTAAATTAGCTTCAAAATCTTCTTCTCGTTCTTTTTTCATACTGGCTATCGTTAAAATATGAAGGGAAATAGATTATGCGTTTCTATTGATACAGTTTAAATCTTCGAAGGCAATTTCTAGGCGTTTGCTAAAGCTTTCTTCACCTTTACGCAACCATACCCTTGGATCGTAATATTTTTTATTTGGTTTGTTGGCTCCATCTGGATTACCCAGTTGTGCTTGAAGGTAAGGTTCGTTTTTCTTATAAAATTCGTTGATGCCTTCCCAGAAAGCCCACTGTAAATCGGTATCGATATTCATTTTGATGGCACCATATCCAATGGCTTCTCTAATTTGATGTTGCGGAGAACCGCTACCACCATGGAATACAAAGTATACAGGCTTATCTGCTGTGTTAAATTCTTTTTGGATATGCAACTGGCTATTGTGTAAAATATCTGGACGAAGTTCTACATTACCTGGGCTATATACACCGTGTACATTACCAAATGCAGCAGCAACCGTAAATAAATTACCCACTTTACTCAATTCTTTGTAAGCGTAGGCAACGTGTTCTGGTTGTGTGTATAATTTATCGTTTTCAACACCGCTGTTGTCTACGCCATCTTCTTCACCACCGGTAACACCAAGTTCTATTTCAATACTCATACCTAATGGCGCCATGCGTTTGTAAAAGGCAACAGAGGTTTCAATATTTTCTTCTAAAGATTCTTCCGATAAATCTAGCATGTGTGAGCTAAAAAGGGGTTGACCTTTTTCTTTATGAAAAGCTTCGCCGGCATCTAATAAACCGCTAATCCATGGAAGCCATTTTTTAGAAGCGTGATCGGTATGGAGTACCACAGGTACACCATAATATTTGGCTACGTTATGAATATGTAAAGCACCAGAAACGGCACCAGAAATATTGGCTTGTAACTGATCGTTGGGCATACCCTTACCTGCAATAAACTGAGCACCACCATTTGAAAATTGAATGATAACAGGTGAGTTTACTTTAGCAGCGGTTTCGAGGGTTGCATTGATATTATTGGTGCCAATCGTATTTACGGCAGGAAGTGCAAATTGATTGTTTTTTGCGTCGTTGTATAAATTCTCTAATTCTTCTCCAAATAAGACGCCAGCTCTGTACTTTTTCATGTGCATTAATTCTTGAATGTTTCGTATAAATAGGAGGGTGCAAGATACTTTATTGCCTGCAAACACCTGTTAGCTTTTATCCCCTAAAACTGCTCCAAAAACCAGGCGCAGTTGACCTTTTATTTCGTAAGGCTTTGAATCACGTCATACTTGGTAACGATGTGGAAATCACCCTTTTCGTCCTTTGCAATAACGGCACCATTTTTTTGGTTGATTAAAGTGCCTAGTTTTTCTACCGGCGTTAAAAAATCTACAACAGGGTAGGGCTGTTCCATAACACTGCCTACCGATTGATTTTTGATATCGGGGTTTGTAAATATTTGTTGAAAGAGTCCATTTTCACTAAGTGATCCTACCATATTTTGGACATCCATTACTGGAATATGTTCGATGTCATATTTTTTCATGAGGGCCACCGCTTCTGCGATTAAATGATCTGGAGAAACAGTAATTAATTTTTGTCCGGCTCTACCACTCACGATGTCTTTAAATGTTTTCACATCTAAAAATCCCCGCTCCATCATCCACTCATCGTTGTAAATTTTTCCTACGTATCTACTGCCGTGATCATGAAAAATACATACCACCACATCGGTGGGTTTTAATTCATGTTTTAATTGTTGTAAACCTTGTAAGCAACTACCTGCACTGTAACCGCAAAAGAGTCCTTCTTCTTTTGCAATACGACGGGCCATTACCGCGCCGTCTTTATCGGTTACTTGTTCAAACTTATCAATAAACTGCATGTCATAGTTTTGAGGTACAAAGTCTTCCCCAAAACCTTCTGAAATATACGGGTGCACTTCGTTCATGTCTATTTCACCCGTGTTGTAATATTTTGTAAGTAAGGAGCCGTATACATCAATCGCCCATATTTTAATATTTGGATTTTTTTCTTTGAGGTACATCGCGCTACCTGTGATGGTACCACCGGTTCCGGCGGTGCATACAAGGTGTGTGATTTTACCTTCTGTTTGTTCCCAAATTTCTGGTCCTGTAGATTCGTAATGCGCTTGACGGTTGGCCAAATTGTCGTACTGATTCATGTACATCGAATTTGGAATTTCTTGACCGAGTCTTTTGGCTACACTATAATAACTGCGTGGATCTTCGGGTAAGACATTGGTGGGGCAAATAATAACTTCGGCACCTACTGCTTTTAAAATATCTGCTTTTTCTTTGGACTGTTTTTCGGTGGTAACAAAAATGCATTTGTACCCTTTCACACAAGCTGCAAGTGCGAGGCCCATGCCAGTATTGCCACTCGTGCCTTCAATAATAGTACTACCTGGTTTTAGTTTCCCTTCGGCTTCTGCAACCTCTACCATTTTTAGCGCCATGCGGTCTTTGATAGAATTGCCCGGATTAAAATAATCGACTTTGGCAAGTATGGTACCTGGCCAGTTTTTGGTTATTTTATTGAGCTTGATAATAGGGGTGTTACCAATGGTTTCTAGTACATTATTGAGCCACATACAATGCTAACATTTGTTTGCTTACAAAGATAAAGGAAAGGAGTGGTTAATGAATAGGGGCTTAGGCGGTAAAGTTTTGGGCAATTTTGTTGCAAAAACCGGTTTCAAGCATTTGAACTGCTAAACCAATGCTATTATGAAAAGCAGTAGCTGTGCTAATACCGTGGCTAATGATAACAGGTTTAGCAACGCCAAGTACTGGAAGTCCACCATAGTTTTCGAAATGAAGACGTTTAAAATAAGCGTCTTCGCTGTGGCCACGCTCTGCAGCAATGGTATAGAATGATTCGGCTAATTTAAGGGCGATATTTCCAGTGAATCCATCACATACAATAACGTTTGCTTTGGGTGTGAGAATATCACGTCCTTCGATGTTGCCAATAAAATGTATTTGCTTGTTTTGTTGCAGCAGAGGGTAAGTGGCCTGTGCAAGCGCATTGCCTTTGCCTTCTTCTTCACCAATATTTAGAAGTCCAACTGTCGGATTATTAACGCCCAACATAATGCTTGCATACAAGCTACCTAAAATGGCAAATTGATTGAGCTGTTCTGCTTTACAATCGGCATTGAGTCCTACATCTACCAAGATGCCCGTAGATCCATCCGATTTTGGCATAGTAGCACCAATGGTTGGTCGTAAAACACCAGGAATAGCTTTGATGGTAAACATAGCACCCACTAACATGGCACCGGTGTTACCCGCACTCATAAAAGCATCAATTTTACCTTCAGTTAATAACTGAAATCCGATGGCAATAGAAGACTGTGGTTTTTCTTTGAGTGCTTTGGCTGGATGCTCGTTGTAGCCAATGATTTGTGGGGCATGTACTAAATGCAAATTAGGTGATGATACCTGGTGTTCCTCTAGAAGAGGCTTTACCAAAGCTTCATCACCTATGCAGTATAGGTTGACATTTGTATTGTGTATAGCTAAATAAGATTTGACTCCTTTAACCGCTTCGAGCGGTGCAAAGTCTCCACCCATCATGTCTATACCAATATTCATGCGCAATATTTTAAGTTCGTGAATTGAACTAAAAGTAAGGCTTAGTTTTGGAACTAGGCTTTAAGAGGAGCTTTCTCAGCTACTAACTTTCCTTTATAGAACAATTTACCTTCACTTACGTGAGCGCGGTGACGTACATGCGTTTCGCCTGTAGTGCTGTCTTTACTTAAAGTAACTTCTTGCGCTACATAGTGTGTTCTTCTTTTTGCGCTACGTTGTTGCGAATGTCTGCGTTTAGGATTCGGCATATCTCGAAATTTTGAGTATTAATCTATGTTGTTTATTCGTTTACTTTTTTTTGTCTTTTGCGTCATCATTTCTGACGTTGTCTTTTCCCAAGTTTTTAAATTGGTCTAAGCCCTTCCATACCGTAGCATGTGTATCTGTGGTTGCGTCCCTATTCATTTGCGCTAGCATTTCTAACACGCTTGGGTTGCATCCTGTGGTTCCGTTTGGCAGGTCTTTGCATTTTTTTTGAAGTGGGATACTGAGGTTGATAAACTCAAAAATCCAATCACTTACATGCAGGTGGCTTTCCGATCTGCTGATGTAAAAAACATCAGGGTCCTCTTCTTTTTCGTTGAGGGTGTCTGGTTCATCTACAAGTTTAACAATGAGTTTGAACTCATCCCATAACTGAACCGGAAGGTCGTCGCCGCACCTATCACAAGAAGACTCCAATTGGCCGTCAACGTCAAATTGCAAAAGCATAAAACCATTGTTTTTTTCAAGGTTTAATTTGACAGCAGCGACACAATTTTTAAAATCCTGTGCTCCATAAGGTAAAAAGAACTCATCCTTAATTTGGTATTCAAATAAATGATTCCCCGGCTTCAATCCCACAAATGCTATCTCGTATTCCCGCCGATGACTCATAACCGATTTTTAAGGGTTGGCAAAGTTAGGTCAAAATGACGGAAGTCCCAAAGGAAAATGGGATATTTGTAGACATGAAAAGATTTTTTATTTGCCTGGCTTTGGCGCTGCTACTCATGGGGTTTGGTTATTTTCCAGCCATGGTTGAGCGGTATTACTGCAATGGGGTGTATCCAGTGCTCCTTCAGGCACGCCTTTTGCTAACCGCCTGGGTTCCATTTAGTATTGGAGATTTGCTTTATATAATTGTATGTATATACTTGATTTACAAGTCAATAAGAGGTATAATTAAAATTAAAAAAGAAGGTTTAGATGGAGGAAAGCTGTGGCGCGCTAGCGCCATAATCCTACTTGTTTGGATATCGTTTAAACTGTTGTGGGGGTTAAATTACGACCGCTTGGGTGCGGGGCACCTGCTTGATATTGATCAAAAAGCGTATTCGGGAGCAGCGGTAGATAGTCTTGTAAACGAGCTTATTGATAGCCTCAATAGCACCAGAAAACAAATAAATGACTTAAAAATTCAGGTAGATACCCTCCCAGCAAGCAACCCAGCTGCGTATTTTACGATGGCACAGGAGGCTTACAATAAAGCCAAAGGTAGCTATCCTTTTTTGTCTAAACGGGCCCCAAGGGCAAAAGCAACGCTTTTTAATCCGCTCGCCGATTATGTGGGCTTTACTGGATATTTTAACCCATTTACCGCAGAAGGTCAGGTGCGTACCGATATGCCCGGATTAGAGTTACCTTTTGTTGCCTGTCACGAAACGGCGCATATGCTTGGGTTTGCCAGTGAGTCGGAAGCCAACTTGATTGGCTACTTAGTGGCAACAAAAAGTGACAACCCCTATGTTAGGTATAGTGCTTACAACGAAATATTCACCTATGCCCAGCGGGAGCAATTTGTGATGATGGCGCAACAAAAAGATTCGGTAGGGTTTGTGGGGGCGGTGGCGCAAAATAGAGCGCGCCTTGATACCCTGGTAAAGCAGGACCGCAAAGCGGTACGCAGGTTTTTTAATATACACCGCAGCAGTGTGGCGCCCATTATGTCGGGTGTGTATGAACAGTATTTGTTTTTAAACAAACAAAATGCAGGACTCAAAAGTTATGACGAAGTAATTGGCTGGCTGATTGGTTTAAAAAATAAAAAATGAATAATACACTAAAAGCAGTGCTCTCCATTTCACTCTGTTTTGTACTAGGATCGAGTGGAGGTCTATTAACCATTAACGAAATTACCGGTTGGTATGCTACATTACAAAAGCCAAGTTTTAATCCACCCAACTGGCTGTTTGGTCCAGTATGGACAGCGCTGTATATTATGATGGGTGTATCTTTTTATTTGGTGTGGCGCAAGCCGCCTTCGGCGGCACGCAAAAAAGCGCTCAGCGCTTTTTTGGTTCAGTTTGCACTGAACTGCGCCTGGACGCCAGTCTTTTTTTCGCTGCACATGACAGGTGCAGCCCTCGTGGTGATTGTACTGATGTGGCTTGCGATACTGCGCACCATTTTTCTATTCGCTCCTTTTTCAAAAACAGCGTCCTGGTTACTCGTCCCTTATATTAGCTGGGTAAGTTTTGCAACACTATTAAATGCAGCCATCTGGTGGCTGAACAAATAATAAGTTAAACGCGCATTAAACAAACCGCGCATTAAAATTTATTCTTCCACATCATACTCTCGATAGGCTTGTTGGGCTGACCCGAGTATTTTGCGTTCGCTTTTTGGTTGTACTTTACTTCAATTTCACCATCCACCGGGAAATAAATGAGTTGCCCAATTGGCATGCCCTTGTAGACACGCACGGGTTGTTTGCAAGAAATTTCCAGCGTCCAGTTGCCACAAAATCCAACGTCACCTTTACCTGCTGTAGCGTGGATATCTATACCCAAACGACCCGTAGAAGATTTACCTTCTAAAAACGGAACGTGTGCATGTGTTTCTGTGTATTCAAGTGTTACGCCTAAATAAAATTTACTAGGCTCTAGTACAATGCCTTCGTTGGGGATTTCAAAATATTCTATGGTATTGTGCTTTTTAGCATCCAGTACTTCATCTACATATAGTGCCATGGTGCTACCAAGGTGAACGTCATAACTATTACTACCTAAATCTGCTCGGTCATAAGGCACAACTTTGATCGTCCCTTTCTCCATTTCTTCTAAAATACGCGTGTCTGTCAGAATCATTTTTGTGTTTATTTATTGTTGGAATGCAAATAAATCTTAAATCTGCAAACTAAACCGCTATTATTGTAAGATGCCACTCTTTTATCAACAAAATATTAACGACAGCACCCGCCTTGCCATTTGGGATTTGCAGGAAGAGGAAGCTTTTTTTGGTGGTTTTACAGAGATTGTGCATCCACAAAAACGGCTACAACACCTTGGTGGACGCTATTTGCTCTCTTTTTTGTTTCCAGCTTTTGATAAAGCGGCCATTGCTATTGCGGCTTCTAAAAAGCCTTTTTTGCCTGATGGTTCGCATCAGTTTTCAATTTCACATTGTACCCAGTATGCGGCGTCGCTTGTAAGTACTAGCTGTCGGGTAGGCATTGACATTGAAGAAATTACCGAGCGGGTCCACAAAATCCAGCATAAATTTTTACATGCATCGGAGCATGAAATGTTGGAAAAAAACGCTTCCGAAATCCTTACACTTACGGCGCAGCTCACCATTATTTGGTCCGCTAAAGAAGCCATTTTTAAGTGGTGGGGAGCAGGGAATATCGATTTTAGTGCCCAAATGATTTTAGATCAAATGCCAGTTGCGCAAGATGGAATATTGCGAGCAAGATTTATTGAAAAATCTGGAACCGGGCATGCGCTTGCACTCCATTACAAAGTGATGGATACACTTTGTTTGGTTTGGGTATGTAATTAGTTTAAAAAAAAATTAATCAAGTAGGAGTGTGTCGTCATCGTCAGTATCTGTGATACTTAAATTAACCGCGTCGGCACCGGCAATACCTTCTACCGATCCTTTAATATGCGCCGCGTTGAGTAACACTTTTTCGAGTTGTTTTTCACGCGCCTTCCAAAGTTTTTCCATGGTGTCGCGTTCTTTTTGAATACTTAATTTCATACTCATAAAGCCTTCTCTAATGGCTTTCCACTGCTCACTAAATTCGGAGCTAATTAAATAGTCGTAGAGCATCACCATTTTATCGCCTTTGTTTTCTTGGCTTTTTTTGGCTTCAGCAATTTTTAATAATGCATTGCGGAGTAGGAGTGCTACACTTCTTACTTCTGTAAACGTACAAATATAAACGCCGTCTTTTTCGCCAAAACGGTCCATATCTTTAGGAAGTGTTTGTGTTACAATGATGGCCACGTCTGCACCAAGTGTGCGCATATCCGATTTTAATTTTTCAATCCATTCGTTGGCAAAGTCTTTGGTACGTTTGCTTTCGTATATAATTTTACCTGACTCGTTACCAAATTGGTTGCGTACTACCTGAATACAATCGGCACCTCTAACGCCTTTGCCAACTTCTTCAATTTGATCAAAAGGGAAAGTGGTTTGTAATAATTCTTCGAGCATTAATTCTTGCACTTCACCTTGTAATTGCATGCTACCTTGCTCTTGCTTGCGGCGCATTTCTTCCACCAGTTTTTTCTGGTCTTCAATTTGCTTTTCAAGTTCTTTGGTGCGCATTGCAAATTGTTGTTCTTTCAAGTTGTTTTTTTCTGCTTCTTCTTTTGCAAGCTGAACTTGTAGCTTTCCTCTTTCTTCTATTAATTGTCTTTGCAGGGTAAGTTCTAATTCTGCTTCTTTTGTTTTTAGGATTTGCTCCTTTTGTAAAAACGCTACTTCTTTGGCACGAGCGGCTTGTAATTTTGTTTCCGACTCTGTTGCGTTTTTTTGAAACTGCTGCAGCTGTGCTTCATACTCTAATGCAATATTTTTTTTGAGGTTGTTTTCCAGCTCGCCATGCATTTTCTTTTTCTCTGCTTCTATCAGGGCAGCCGTTTCCACTTCTTTTTGCTTTTGCCATTCCTTCATTTGCCCGCGCAGTTCATTTTGCACTTCTTCTCTAATGGAATCACCGGGTTCAAACGGGTGGTTGCACTTGGGACAATGAATTATAAAATCAGCCATTTTTGTATTTTTTTTTCAATGTACGAACGATACCTGAAACAAAAAACCCAGAACTTGTCTGGGTTTGTGCAGAAGAGGAGATTCGAACTCCCACGCCCGGTAAAAGGCGCTACCACCTCAAGGTAGTGCGTCTACCAATTTCGCCACCTCCGCATGCTTTTTGGGCTACAAATGTAGAGTAAAATCACAAAAATTTGCAGTAAAATTTATAGTCACAATGACCATTACATTTTTTCCGGAACAGGAATACCTAGCACCGCCATCCCCGTTTTTAGGGTTTGGGCCGTTAAGGTAGCCAGTTGTAACCTGAGTATTTTCTTTTCGTCCGTTTCGGCATTGGTAATAGAATGCTCGGCGTATAATACATTAAATGTTTTTGCTAAATTAAAAATAAAGATGGCCACTTTAGAAGGGTCAAAGGCAGCCGCCGCTTCTTCTAGCATACTTGTAAACTGCTCTAATTGTATGGTTACCTCTTTTTCAAGCGGCAACAGTGGGGTAGAAGGCGCGCTTATAACGGCTGCATCTTCTGTATTCGCTTTTCTTAAAATACTTTTAATTCTTGCGTGCGTGTACTGAATAAAGGGTCCCGTAAATCCATGAAAATCGATACTCTCTTCTGGATTAAAAATCATTTTCTTTTTAGGATCTACACGTAGTAAGAAAAATTTAAGGGCACCGAGTCCAATGGTATGATACAGCGTTTCTAATTCAGTTGCTGTAAAATCTTTTACCTTACCTAGTTCTTCTGTTTTTTGTTTGGCGATGTCTATCATAGCGGCCACCAAATCATCGGCATCTACAACGGTGCCTTCTCTACTTTTCATTTTACCAGTTGGTAATTCCACCATGCCATAACTTAAATGATAGATACCATCTGCAGCCGGTAGGCCAAGCTTTTGACAAATTAATTTTAGCACTTTAAAATGGTAGTTTTGTTCGTCACCAACTACATAAATACTTTGATCTGCATTAAATTCTTTTTGTTTGGTTTGTGCAAGTCCAATGTCTTGTGTCATGTACACCGATGTGCCATCTTTACGTTGTACTAATTTTTCATCGAGTCCGTCGGTGGTTAAATCTATCCAAACACTACCGTCTTCTTTTTTATAAAATACATTTTTAGTGAGGCCATATTCTACAAGGTCTTTACCGAGTAAATAGGTTTCACTTTCATAATAGGTTTTATCAAAATCGCTTCCAATACTTTTATACGTTACGTCAAATCCTTCGTACACCCATCCGTTCATATTACGCCATAACTCAAGCACCGAAGGGGCTCCAGCTTCCCAGTCTAGTAGCATTTTTTGGGTTGCTTTCATAATAGGGGCTTCTTTTTCTGCCAATTCTGTTGCCATTCCACCAGCCACTAAATTTGCTACTTCTGCTTTATAGGCATCATTGAATTTTACATAATAATCGCCCACAAAATGGTCGCCTTTTTTACCTGTAGAAATTGGCGTTGCGCCATTCGCAAACAATTGCCAAGCAATCATACTCTTACAAATATGAATACCTCTATCGTTTACAATACAAGTTTTTACCACTTTGTTTCCAGTGGCTTCTAAAATAGCTGCAATGCTCCAACCTAAAAAGTTATTGCGTAAATGACCTAAGTGTAGCGGCTTGTTGGTATTAGGTGAAGAGTATTCAACCATCACCGTTTTACCATTACTTCCAACGGCATTGTTATTGGCATTATTGATACACTCAAACCAAAACGCATCTGCAATGGTTAGGTTTAAAAACCCTTTAATGGTATTGTGCGCTGTAAATAAATGTGGGCAGTTGGCTATTAAATGATTACCAAGTGATTCGCCTAAAGCATCGGGAGACAATTTTAATTCTTTCACGAAAGCAAAGAGTACAACGGTATAGTTGCCCTCAAATTCTGGCTTGGTGGCATTCACCAATATAGAATTAGCTGGTACAGATACCTGATATACGCTTAGCAGGGCCTCAGAAGCCGCTTTTTTAATTTGATCTACAAGATGCATGAATAATCTATTTGTTTGGCCGTGGCAAAAGTAATTAATTAAGGGCTACCTTCGTCCACTAGTATGCAAAAGCTCCACGAACATATCCGCGGATGGATCTTACAGCTAGTAGATTTGTTTTATCCGCTATTTAGGCGCTTTATGCCCCATCAAACCTTTAGGTATGCGGCTTGTGGTGGCTTTAATACCGTACTCGATATTGGGTTGTTTTTTGTGAGTTACAATTATTTGTTTCATAAAGAGGCACAGCGTATAGGCATCCTCACCATTAGCCCACACATTGCCTCGTTTTTGTCAGCGTTTTTAGTTACGTTTCCGATAGGGTTTTACCTGAGCCGTTATGTGGTTTTTCAGGAGACCTCGGTAGCCAAAAAAGTGCAGTTGTTTAGGTACTTTATTGTGGTTCTAGGTTGTCTGATTTTAAACTATGTTTTTCTAAAACTCTTTGTAGAAGTTTTTGGTTGGTATCCTACGCCATCCAAACTAGCCACTACCGTATTTATAGTAGCCTTTAGTTATTACATGCAAAAATACTTTACGTTTAAAGCCGTAGAGGCGGGGGCGGATTGAGAGTTGTACATTATAAGTACGATTCAATTAGCTAAAAAATCAAATTATGAGCGGCTGGTCATTAAGAATTTTAGCTCTATGGGATAATTGGCAAATAATTATGTTTTTTGATTTTTTAAATTTATATTATGATAATATATTATATTTTTTAAATAATATAACATATTTTGATTATTAATATTATCGATTTTGAAAACCACAGCCTTTCTATTTATTATCATTTGCACATTCAACACTGCTTTTTCGCAAACTGACAGTAACAATGCAAATAGTCCTGAAGTTGAAAAAAGCAAAGACGGTTACCTTCGATCTTTCATTGGTAACAAGTGGATCATAAATGCACCTAATGGAGATTTACTTACAAAGCAGGGGTTTGATCAAATTAGAATATTTAAGTCTGGTAGGGCTGCGATTCAGCTAAACAGTAAATGGGGTTTTATTGATTTAAATGGAAAGCAAATAATACCATGTATTTACGATTTGGTTGTTGACTTTAAAGATTCAACGGTACTTGTTTTACAAAATAATAAATGGAAGAAAATTAGTAGGAGTGGTCTTTTGGTTAAGGATCAATTGTCTGAGAAAGATTTTACGGCTTTTGGTTTGCCCAACCTAAATGGATCAACACTTTATTTTGATAGCAATGCTGCTAATCCAAATGCTTCCTCAACAAGTGTACAAATAAATAATTCAGCTGATGTAATTACCCAAACACATGAAGTTACACTTCCTGCTGTTCCTTGCCCTAATAACATAACATTTGAAAATGGTAATTTTAGTAATTGGAATGCTTTTACAGGCTCTACAAGTTGTGTTTCTTCTCGAAATAGAGTAACATTATCTAGTTCAGGCTTTATTAATAACCGGCATACAATGCTTGGCAAAACTACTAGCCTGGATGCCTATGGATTATTTCCTATTTCTCCGCAAGATGGTAGTAACCACTGTGTGAGGCTTGGAAATACCATTAATGGGTCGCAAGCAGAAAGTATCAGTTATAATATTTCGGTACCTGCCAATGCAACCAATTTTAATATTACTTACAGGTATGCAGTAGTTTTTCAGGATCCTAGTCATTTGTTTTGTGAGCAACCAAGATTTGTTGCAAGGCTTGTAGACCCACTTACAGGTGAATCTTTGCCTTGTGGAACTTTCGAACATGTATCTTCAGCTGGAATGCCAGGTTTTTTTGATTCTCCGATTGATCGAATGGTTAAATGCAAACCATGGACTAAAGCATTTATCAATTTATCTCCATATGCAGGTAGAAACTTAAGATTAGAATTTTTTACAGTAGACTGTACGCGATCAGGTCATTGGGGATATGCATATGTCGACGTTGATAATAATTGTAGTTTAACCGCAGATGTAAATTACAATTGTGATCCACCTAACAAAACAGTATTGAATGGGCCTCCTGGGTTCCAAGGATATAAGTGGTGGGAAAATGATTTTTCTAAAGAATTAGGATCTAGCGAAAGTTTAACACTCAATCCAGGAAAAAAACTTGGTTCTAAATTATGGGTAGAAGTTTTACCATATGCCGGATTGGGATGTAGAGATACACTGCCTGTTACTATTGTAGCTAATTATCCTGTTGCTAATTTTGATGTGCCTATTCCTCAATGTGAACGGGGAAATATTTTCTCCTTCAAAAGCAGTTCAACTATTTCAAAAGGCACTATTGCATTGGAGATTTGGGATTTTGGGGATGGATCTTCGGCCACAGGTTCTAATGTTACACATACGTATCAGTTACCCGGAAATTATCAGGTTAGCTTGATTGCCATTGGCGATAATAATTGTAAGGATACGATTGTTAAATCTGTTACTGTAAATCCAAGTCCTTCCGTTTTATTAAAACCAGATGCGCCTGTTATTTTTTGTAAAGGGGGGTCTGTATTATTAAATGTCACTAAAGTTGTAGGCTATACGTATCAATGGTTAGCAGGAGGGATAGCAATTTCTGGTGCTACACAAGATACACTTCGTGTAATCAAAGATGGAATGTATACAGTGAATGTCCAGAATGCATTTGGTTGCAGTGCAAGTGGATCGAGTGTTGCACGTTTCGTGAATGCAGATATCATTCAATCTGATACCACCATTTGTAAGGGTTCTTCCATAACACTTGGTCCAATAAGTTTACAAGCTGGTCAAACTGCCCTTTGGTCTAATGGTGCCACAACTACAAGTATAGTAGTAGCTCCTACTTTTAAAACCACGTATAAATTAACCGTTACGGATGGCACTACTGTCTGCACAGATAGTGTGGTTGTGGATGTAAGTTCTACAGAATTAAAACTCAATAATCCTGCTGCTGTATGTAGTCCAGGAGTGGTAAATTTAACTGCTGCTGCTGTAACTTTAGGTTCGGATGCAGGCTTAATTTACTCATACTGGAAAGATATAAATGCAACACAAGCATTGGCAAATCCAGATAAGGTTTCTGTTTCTGGAACTTACTACATTGTGGGAACTTCTTCAAAGGGTTGTAAAAGTGCGCCAAATGCTGTTAATGTAACTGTTAATCCGCTTCCTGTTGCTACAATTGTAGCACCCATGCAAACAACAATTTGTGATAAGAGTACACTTACTTTAACGGCAACTGGAGGAACTAGTTATCAGTGGTTGTTCAATGGTGCTATTGTTGCTGGTGCTACTAATACTACCTATGCTGCAAGCCTCGCTGGAAGTTATCAGGTAAATGTTATTGCGCTGGGTTGTACAAGTAAAGTAGCTACTCCAGTAAATTTATCACTTATCAAAGCTGCTATTCCTAAATTTAGTAACAGCATTGCTTGCGTTGATGTTCCAGTTTCTTTTTTTAATGAATCTGATACATTATCAAGTGGATTGGTTAACTGGGTTTGGGACTTTGGCGATGGACAAACTTCAACATTATCTAATCCAGTACATACCTATAAAAGAGCAGCTACTTTTAGCGTTAAACTTACAGTTACCCCTAAATTATGTAGTAGCCTTTCCGCTAGCTTTACAAAGAATATGACAGTGGAAAATCCACCACCGGGCATTAAATATCCAAATGTGTTGGCTATCAAAAATAAAGTAACGCAACTTTCTGCCAGGTTTATTGCAAATGGATATTCTTATTTGTGGACGCCATCTATTGGATTAAACAATGGAGCCATCCAAAAGCCAATATTTACTGCGAGTAGTGAGCAGTTGTATAGAGTTCGTTTAACTTCTGCGGTTGGATGTGTTACCATTGATAGCGTTAGGGTATCTGTATTTGAAAATTCTGATATTTTTGTTCCAAAAGCATTTAGTCCAAATAGAGACGGTAAAAATGATTTACTTTTTCCTTTCTTGGTCAATATAAAAACGCTCAAATATTTTAGGATTTACAATAGATGGGGACAGCGCATGTTCCAGACTTCAGATAGTATGCAAGGTTGGGATGGTATTTATAATAATATTCCTCAACCTCTTGATACATACACATGGGTTGTTGAAGGAATAGATGTTAATGGGATTACGATATTTAAAAAAGGGCAAACCGTATTATTAAGATAGACAACTCAACATGAAAAAATATATTTTTACTATACTATTTGTGTTTGGGATAACGGCTGCTAAAGCACAGGATCCTAATTTTTCGCAGTTTTTTGCGTCGCCATTAACTATTAATCCTGCCTTAACAGGCAGTCCAAATTCTGACTTCCGTGTTTTTACCAATTATAGACAACAATGGGTTGGCAATAATACAAGTTATAATACCGGAACGCTAAGTGTCGACGCACGTTTGTTTAAAGAGCAGTTAGAGGAAAAGAATCATGTGTTTGGTGTTGGTGGCTTTTTTATGCGCGATCAATCATTAAATGGTTATTTTAAAAGTACCTATGCTTCAATAAATACATCCTATTCAATGGCAATTGATGAATATGGCGTACATAATATTGGTATTGGATTAGCAGGTATATATGGAGATAGAAGATTAGATTTTTCTCAGTTAACTTTTAGTGAGCAGTTTGGTTCAGGTGGTTTTAATACGGCGCTTCCAACAGGCGAAAGTAGTTTGGCTAGCCTTAAGCCCTATATGTCTGTTGCTAGTGGGTTGATATACCGCTACAGAGCAGATGAGACTGATATTGACTTTGGTGTTAGTGGGTATCATTATAATAAGCCCAAGCAATCTTTTTTATCAGACTCCTTAGGTAATACTTTGCCAACGCGTTTTGTTACACACTTTAACATGGAGAACTATTTTTCTGAAAACTTCTCTTTAAGTACAAATGCTATTTTTCAAACCCAAGCAAGCCAAAGTTATTTTGCTGCGGGTGCTATTTTAAATTTCGGGGCCATGGATCAGAACGAAGGAAAGATATTTAGTGCAGGTTTATTTGTAAGAAGTGATGATGCCATTTTCCCATATGTAGGGTTGATTGTTGATCGTTTGCAGTTTGGTCTTACCTATGATGTAGCGGTATCTAATTTAAAAACAAGTTCATATACACCCAGAACTTTCGAGCTAAGTGTAATTTATCATGTAGCAAATAAAAATTTAAAAGAAAGAAAACTAATTCGTTGTAGTAGGTGGTAGTCCATTGGCATCGTACCTAAAAAGGCTCCCGTTTTTCCAAATTACCCCAAATGCATTTTTATATTCTGGTCCGGTGTATTCAAAAGCAATACTTCGATTGATACTTGTGGTTATTGTATTGCTTGTTGGCACCGCTGTAAATGCAGCAGGAAATACGCCGGTTAAATGATCTATAATGGTAAAGCCACTTACGCTATGTAAACGCCAACTAGCTGTTATATTACCCAGCACTTCAAAGTGATACTTGCCAGTACTATCAATGTTTGTAAGCCATATAAGGGGGTACTCAAAATTATAAGGTCCCCAATTTGTAATGCGCATTTCTTGTAAACCATTTGGAAAGTGGGTTAGTGGGGTACTGGTTGCTTTTACTTTTTGTAAGCGCTTATCAATAGCGTAATCGAGTCCTACTTCTTCATTTTCTTTGGTAGAATCTAGTTCATGAATACGTGCCCCTAATTTATATTGCTGGGCTGTATTTATTTTGGTGTTACCGCTTAAGTAAATACTATCGGTGCCCATGATGTCATATACCGTATTGTTGTTTTCAAAACTATTGGTTGCGATATAGTAGTTTTTACTGTCTGTGTTTTTCAACTGTGCAAATTTCCAATCTGAGGGTTGCGTTTCACGAGACCATAGTTTAATGCCGGTTTTATCATTTTTAAAACTATTGAGTGCAATATTTATATTTTGTCCGTGCTCAATGGCAATGGCAATTCTGTTACCAGAAAAAATATTGTCTGTAATGTCTGTTTCGTAACTATATCCACCCCATACACCGTGGTCACAATCTTTGATAGTGTTTTTCATAATTAAATTACTACTAAACGTAACTTCTACACCATTGGTAGGCGCATATGAAAAATCGTTTCCATAAATAAAATTATCGTTGCAGCCGCCAACACCAGTATCCATAGTGGTTTGACCGGCCCATAAAAAAAATCCATCGCCCGAGTGGGTAGCACTGTTATAGGCAAAAATGTTGTGGTTGCACTGCTCAAAAACTAAAATGGCAGCGCTGTCTTGCCCTCTTCTGTATTTTTTATAGCTGTAACCACGCACATTAAAATCGAGCCTATTGTGGTTGATATTATTATACGAGCTTTTATAAAGGCCTATTCCTATACCGGAGTTGAAAGAAAAATTATTATCAGTTACAAGCGCATCATTGCAACTGGTAAGCATAAGTCCGCACTGTCCGTTTGTAACTGTATTATTTGTAATGGTAGCACCTTTGCAATTTTTTAAATACAGGCTAGCGCCATAACGCATCCATTCATCATTTTCATTGTTATGAAAACTCATCCAGTCGCTCTCATCTTCTTTTTCAAAACCACTTTTTAAAGCGTCTCTATAATTATAACTGAGGTCGCAATTGTCAATCGTAAGCGCTTCAACGTTATCTGCCTTAATACCAATTTTATATCCCTTAATGGTAGCGTTTTTGATGGTGATATGGCTTGAGCCTGGTTTGATTTCAATGGCGATACCATTAAATTGATCTGGCGCAAAAGAGGACTTATTGCCAGCCCCATCTAATACAACACCAGCCAAATCCAACACTATGTTTTTGCCTTCAATGACAATGACGCCACCTTGTTTTTGAACGGTATTGGTATCTGATGAAGAAAGGGAATAGTGCCCAGGTGCTACTACAATGGACTTCGTTATGCGCATCCCAACTGACGGAATGGTTGCTTTTTGAGCCCAAGCACTGACATTTAGGGTGGTGGCTACTATAACCAAGAAGAGTAAAACAAAGCTTCTCATGCTTAAAACTACCTATTTTGGCTAAAAAAGGCTGACATTTTTGCACTTTTTGGCTAGATGGCATAAAGATTGGGTATATACCCATGATTATTAATCTGAAATTCAATTTATATGGGAAAAATAATAGGCATTGACCTCGGTACCACAAACAGTTGTGTAGCCGTAATGGAAGGTAATGAACCAGTAGTAATTGCAAATGATGAAGGTCGTAGAACTACCCCTTCTGTAGTTGCCTTTTTAAAAAATGGTGAGCGTAAAGTAGGAGATCCTGCTAAACGTCAGGCCATCACAAATCCTCAAAACACCATTACTAGCGTTAAGCGTTTTATGGGTCGTCGTTTTGATGAAGTAACGGAAGAAATTAGTCATTGGAGTTATAACGTTGCAAAGGGTGATAACAACACCGTTCGTGTAGCAATTGATGATCGTATGTATACACCACAAGAAATTTCCGCGATGGTGTTACAAAAAATGAAAAAAACCGCAGAAGATTATTTAGGCCATGAAGTAACAGATGCTGTTATTACAGTACCTGCCTACTTTAATGATGCACAGCGTCAAGCAACCAAAGAAGCTGGTGAAATTGCTGGCTTAAATGTTAGACGTATTGTAAACGAACCTACAGCTGCAGCACTTGCTTATGGCTTAGACAAAAAAAATGCAGAACAAAAGATTGCGGTATTTGACTTAGGTGGGGGTACGTTTGACGTATCGGTACTTGATTTAGGTGATGGCGTATTTGAAGTAAAATCTACCAATGGTGATACACACTTAGGTGGTGATGACTTTGATAAAGTAATCATGGACTTTTTAGCGGATGAATTTAAAAATCAAGAAGCAATTGATTTACGCAAAGATCCGATGGCGCTTCAACGTTTAAAAGAAGCGGCTGAAAAAGCAAAAGTAGAATTAAGCTCTTCTTCCGAAACAGAAATTAATTTACCATATATTACTGCTGTTGATGGCGTACCTAAGCACTTGGTGGTAAAATTAACAAGAGCAAAATTTGAATCCCTTGCAGATAATTTATTTGCACGTTGTTTGAAGCCATGTGAAGCGGCATTAAAAGATGCTGGTTACACAACGTCTCAAATTGACGAAGTAATCTTAGTAGGCGGATCTAGTCGTATTCCTAAAGTTCAGGAGATTGTAGAAAAATTCTTTGGTAAAAAACCTAATCGTAGTGTTAACCCCGATGAAGTTGTTGCACTCGGTGCAGCGATTCAGGGTGCGGTATTAACTGGAGAAGTAAAAGATGTTTTGTTATTAGACGTTACACCACTTGGTTTAGGTATTGAAACCATGGGTAGTGTCATGACAACCATGATTCCTTCTAACACAACTATCCCAACTAAAAAAACAGAAGTATATTCTACTGCGAGTGATAACCAACCAGGTGTTCAAATCCATGTATTACAAGGAGAGCGTCCAATGGCCAATCAAAATAAGAGCTTAGGTATCTTTAATTTAGATGGTTTACCACCAGCACCAAGAGGCGTTCCTCAAATCGAAGTAACTTTTGATATCGATGCAAATGGTATATTAAGTGTACACGCAAAAGACAAGGGTACTGGTAAAGAGCAAAAAATTAGAATTGAAGCGGGTAGTGGTTTAAGCAAGGAAGAAATTGAAAAAATGAAAGCCGAAGCAAAAGCCAATGAAGCCACTGATAAAGAAGCGCGTGAAAAAGTAGAAAAATTAAACCAGGCCGATAGCTTGATTTTCCAAACGGAAAAGCAGTTTAAAGAGTTTGGCGATAAAATTTCTGCCGATAAAAAAGAACCAATTGAAGCAGCGCTTACCAAATTAAAAGAAGCGCATAAAAATCAGGACATCCTAGCTATCGATGCTGCCATGGCCGAAATGAATACAGCTTGGACGGCGGCTTCTGAAGAAATCTACAAGGCGCAACAAGCAGCTGGTCCAGATGCAGCAGCGGGTGGTGCTCAACAGCAAAACGACAATGTAGAAGACGCGCAGTTTGAAGAAGTGAAATAGGGTTTAATTAAGATGAATAAAAAAAATCCCCTGCGTTTTCGTAGGGGATTTTTTTATGAATAGATTTATTTAATAATTCGGTAGCACCAGCGTTTTAGTTTTCCTTCAAAATCAAAACCAGTGGTGGTTTTTGTGATGTCTTTGATACTGTTTGCTTTAATACTAGCTTCATCTAAAATAAATTTAGTGTAGTTGGTACTAAAATAAAGTGTGCCACCTTCAGTGGTAGCTGCAAGCATATCATTGATTAGTTCTACGTGGTCTCTTTGGATGTCTAAAAAATCTTTCATACGCTTACTATTACTAAACGTAGGAGGATCCATTACAATTAAATCAAATCTGTTGGGTGCCAGTGTTTTTAAATACTGTTTCACATCGGCGTGTATGTAAAAATATTTGCTAGGGTCTTTTAATAAGTTAATAGCCATATTTGTTTCCGCCCAACCTAAATAGGTTTTGGATAAATCAACAGAGGTTACGCTTGCCGCATCTCCAGCTGCAGCATATACCGAAAAGGAACCTGTGTAGCAAAATAAATTTAAAAAACGTTTGTCTTTTGCTTCACTGCGCACCATTTCTCTGGTGATGCGGTGGTCTAAAAAAAGTCCGGTATCTAAATAGTCGGTTAAATTAACTTGAAACTTTAAATCATTTTCAAGCACTGTAAAAAACTCCTGCCTGGTATCTACTTTTTCATACTGTTCGTCTCTATGAGACATTTTTTTTCTTTCACGCTTATAAATACTCGTAAGCGGCGTTCCAGTTATTTCGCTTATAATTTCGAGAGAAGGTTGTAGCCATGCATCATGCTCTTCGTCGGTCATGCCATGCCTTCTTACATACTCCGATACGTAAATTTTATTTTCGTAAGCTTCTATGCAAAATGGAAATTCAGGAAGGTCATGCTCGTAAATGCGATAACAGCCCACACCGGTCCGCCTAGCAATTTTACTGCGGTGTTTGAACACTTTCGTAAGTCTATTGCTAAACATTGCTAGCTTTTGTGCTAGCGGTAGTCCTTGTTTTTTTTCTATTTCTTCTTCCATGGATTATTGTAAAGCTCCGAGTGCGTCTTTAATGCGCGCCCATGCTTTTTCAATATTTTGCATGCTATTTGCAAAAGAGAAACGAACACAATTAGGTTCACCAAACGCATCACCCATAACGCTTGACACATGCGCTGTGTTTAATAAGTACATGCTAAAGTCGGCTGCATTTTTTATGGTTTCGCCATGTACTGATTTACCAAAATATGCACTTACATCAGGGAATACATAAAAAGCACCCTGCGGTTCAAAGCAAATAAACCCAGGCATTGCTTTTACAAGTTCTAATGTTCTTGTTCTTCTACGCGTGAATTCTTCGGTCATTTCAATTGAAGGAGTAAGATCACCAGTAAGTGCAGCAACAGCTGCTTTTTGTGTAATAGAACAAGTGCCACTTGTAAACTGTCCTTGTAATTTTTCCATGGCTTTTGCAATAGTCGTATTAGATGCGGTGTAACCAAGTCTCCAACCGGTCATTGCAAAGCCTTTGCTCAAACCATTGATTACGACTACTTGGTCTTTAATTTCTGCAAATTGCGCAATACTTTCATGCTTACCTTCAAAATTAATGTACTCGTATATTTCGTCAGATAAAATAATAATGTTTGGATACTTTTTAAATACGTCTACTAAGGCTGTTAATTCGGCAAGTGTATACACAGCACCAGAAGGATTACACGGCGACGAAAACATAAATACTTTTGTCTTTGGTGTAATAGCAGCTTCAAGTTCGGCGGCCGTTATTTTAAATTGATTGGGAACAGTAGTTCTAATTTCAACCACTTTACCTCTTGCAATTTTTACAAGTTCCGAATAGGTTACCCAGTATGGTGTAGGAATAATAACTTCATCTCCTTCATCTACTAGTGCTAAAAGAGCATTCGCTAAACTTTGTTTGGCACCGGTTGATGTCACAATATTTTCTGGCAGATAATCTAAATTGTTGTCTCTTTTTAATTTGGTACAAACCGCTTCTCTTAAATCTGCAAAACCAGCAACAGGGGTGTAGTGGCTCCAGTTATCATTGATGGCTTTGATGGCAGCGTCTTTAATGTGCTGCGGGGTATCAAAATCAGGTTCTCCTAAACTGAGGTCAATAACATCAACGCCTTTAGCCCTTAATTCACGACCTAATTTGGCCATTTTGAGGGTTTCTGGTTCAGCGAAACGGTCAAGGAGTGTAGAAAGTTGCATGTTTACTTTTATTATATAATGTTAAAATGGGTTAGAGTGCGGAGCAAAGTTCGTGAATCTTGGCTTACCATAACGTCCTCTAAAGCAGTGGATCGCTTAATGGGGATAAGTTGGCCTCTGTTTATATATGCTACTTTTTGCTAACTTTCGTTAGTTTTGTATCAATAGCAATTGTATAATGGCGGAGCATGATTTTATATCGGTTTTTGACATGTTTAAAATTGGTGTGGGTCCTTCTAGTTCCCATACCCTTGGTCCATGGCGGGCAGCACTAGACGTCATGGAAAAGTTGGATGCTTCCCATAAAACCGCTCCCATTCATTCCATCACTATTTTACTCTATGGTTCACTGGCCAAAACAGGCAAAGGGCATGGTACCGATATTGCGGTGATGCTAGGGTTAATGGGATATGATCCTGTAACCATCGATATTGGTGTAATGGACGAACTAGTAAGTGAAGTATCTACAAAGCAACTATTGACCTTAAAAAATCATGGACAAATTTCTTTTGATCCTACAAATCATATTGCGTTTTTAAAAACCGAATCACTTCCTTTTCATCCCAACGGGTTAACATTTTTAATTGAACTAAAAGACGGAAATAAAATAGCAGAAACTTATTTTTCGGTAGGGGGTGGTTTTATTGTACAAGAGGGGAATGGTCTTGAAAAAAAAGAAGTGATAGATGTTCCATTTACCATCGAGCATGCCAATGATTTACTGCATTGGTGTATGAAAACGGGTTTAACCATTAGCGATATTGTTTTTGAAAACGAACTTACAAGACGCAGTGAATCCGAAATAAATGAAGGGGTACTAAAAATTTGGTATGCCATGCGTGCATGTATGTATCGTGGGGTACACAAAGAGGGTATGTTACCCGGTGGGCTAGAAGTGAAGCGCAGAGCGGCTGCTATGAACAAGCGTTTACTAAAAGATGCAGCTTACGATGGATACGATGCATGGGTATCTCTGATACAACAAGGCGGCAATGATTTTAGTTATATTCTAGATTTTGTAAGTGTGTTTGCACTTGCTGTCAATGAAGAAAATGCATCTTTTGGAAGGGTGGTAACTGCACCTACCAATGGTGCTGCTGGTGTAATACCTGCAGTGCTCCAATATTATATTTGTTTTTGCGCGCATGGAAAGACTTCAAAAGAATTAGAAGAAAATATTATTACCTTTTTACTAACTGCATCAGAAGTAGGTAGCTTGTTTAAAAAAGGGGCAACCATTTCTGCGGCGATGGGTGGTTGTCAAGCAGAGATTGGAGTTTCAGCTGCTATGGCTGCTGCCGGCTTAACAGCATTAATGGGAGGATCGCAACGTCAAGTATTAATGGCTTCCGAAATAGCTATGGAACATCATTTGGGGCTTACCTGTGATCCAATTGGTGGGCTGGTACAAATTCCATGTATAGAGCGTAACACCATGGGTGCTGTTAAAGCAATTACAGCTTCACAACTCGCGCTACAAGGCACGCCCGATTTTGCAATTGTAAGTTTAGATAAAGTGATTCAAACCATGTGGGATACAGCACAAGACATGAATAGCAAATACAAAGAAACAGCAGATGGTGGACTCGCCGTTCACGTTCCCATTAGTTTATCTGAGTGCTAAGTAAAATGTAATTTAATATTTGGTCTTATACCAATTCTTCGTCTGGCACCAACGCATAATTTTTTATTTCATTGTACAGTGTGCCACGCTCAATAGGTTCTCTTTTTACTTGTTTGATGAGTCGCACAAGCTCGGCAGTGCTCATAGTAGGTGTTTGTTCTTCACTACCGGCCATGGCATATATTTTTGTTGAATCATCGATAGTGCCATCCATATCATTTACACCAAACGATAATGTGAGCTGCGCATTTTCTCTACCAAGCATCGGCCAGTAGGCTTTGATGTGCGCAAAATTATCCATGTAAATGCGGGATACGGCGTACATGCGCATGTCCTCTATGGTTGTAGACTCTGCAATATGGCTCATGTCATTGTCTTGGTTGCGAAACTTTAGAGGAATAAAAGTATTGAAGCCGCCAGTTTCATCTTGAAGTTGGCGTAAGCGTTCCATATGATCTATACGGTGCCAGTATTTTTCGATGTGGCCATATAATAGTGTAGCATTGCTATGCATGCCTAATTGGTGCGCCACTTTATGCATGTGTAACCATCCATTTGCATCTACTTTGTCTTCACAAATTTGTTGTCTAATTTCTGGATGAAATATTTCGGCGCCACCACCTGGTAATGAATCGAGCCCTGCCGCATGTGCAAGCTTCATGCCTTCCTCTAACGTAACTTTTGCTTTTTTAAACATGTAATCAAGCTCTACGGGTGTAAAACCTTTGATGTGCAAATCCGGACGATGTGCTTTGATGGCTTGTAATAGTTCTAGAAAAAAGGCAAGGTTCATTTTTGGATGAACGCCACCCACTATATGTACTTCAGTTACTGGTTTGCCGTCGTAACTTTTTACAATATGCATCATTTGCTCGATGCTTAATTCCCAACCTTCTTCTCTGTTTGCATATAGTTTAGAGTAGGAACAAAATTTACAAGAGAATACACACACATTGGTGGGTTCGATATGAAAATTTTTATTGAAATATGTTTTGTTGCCGTGCTTTTGTTCGCGCACAAAATTAGCAAGGGTACCTAGCCAAGACAAAGAACCTTTTTCAAAAAGCGTGACACCTTCATCAAATAAGATGCGCTCTTTGTTCATTATTTTATTGGCAATACGTTGTAGTTCTTTGTCTTTTGTTGCTTCAACCAATGAAACAATAGCCGCTCTATTAGTACCCATCACGCAGTCATTTATTTAGAGTGCAAAGTTACAACAAGTTTAAGATTAACCCATTAAAATACCGGCGATACTAGCAGATAAATAAGAAGCTAAAGTACCGCACAATAAAGCTTTTAAGCCTAGTTTGGCAAGGTCGGCTCTGCGACTTGGGGCTAGTTCTCCAATACCACCAATTTGCATACCTACGCTGCTAAAATTTGCAAAACCGCAAATAGCGATACTTACAATTAAAAGTCCTTTTTCTGATACGATTGGAACCGCTTTTGTGGTTAAATTGTTAAACGCAACAAACTCGTTGATGGTTAATTTTTGACCGAGTAGGGTAGCTGCATTTGCTACGTCTTGTCCTGGAACACCCATGGCCCAAGCCATTGGATAAAATATTTTGCTAAAAATAAAATCAAGTGATAGGCCTGGGTAAACAAGACCAAGCATATAGTTTAAAAAGGCAATTAAGGCAATAAAACCAATCAGCATGGCAATTACGTTAACGGCAATTTTCATACCATCACTAGCGCCATGTGAAATGGCATCAATGATATTACTGTAAGGGCTTTTAACTTCTAATTTTACTTTTCCCATGGTTTCCGATTCTTCGGTTTCTGGGAAAACAATTTTTGAAATAACAAGTGCACCAGGAGCGGCCATTAAACTCGCCGTTAATAAATACTCAGCTTTGGCACCCATATTAGCATACACAATTAATATACCACCTGCGATACAGGCAAGACTGCCACTCATACTAGCGAGTAGCTCACTTTTTGTCATACCATTTAAATACGGACGAATCATTACCTGTGCTTCTACCTGTCCTACAAAAGCACTCGCTACATTACTTAATGCCTCTGCACCACTTACACGCATGATAAAGTTCATGGCTTTTGCAATGATGGAAACAATAAATTGCATCACACCAAAGTGGTATAAAATAGCGACCAGCACACAAACTAATATAATGGTTGCGGTTACGCTAAAAGCAAATACAAAACCACCTTGTCCAAAATCTTTAACACCATCAGGTGCATTAACCATCACACCACGGTATACAAACGCAACGCCCTCTCTGGCAAAACGTTCAATTTTTTCCATGCCATGTCCTAATTTTTTAAAAAACCAGGTAACTGGAGGTACTTTTAAAACAAGAACCGCAATAACAACCTGCAATAACATACCACTCACGACTAATCTATAATTGATCCTTTTTTTATTGTTTGAAAATAAAAAGGCAATGGCAAGAATTAGGATAATACCTAGTACGCCGTGAAATTTATCCATGCTATTTTTTTAGGCTGGGTTAAAGTGGTAAGATACGGGTCTTACATTAAAGATTGTATCTTTTTGTCAAGCACCGACTTAGGAACTGCGCCAATTTGTTTGTCTACAATTTGACCACCTTTGATAAATAAGATGGCAGGGATAGAAGTGATGCCATAGTTAACACTTAAATTAGGGTTGTTGTCTACGTTTACTTTTCCAATATTTACTTTGCCTTCGTACTCTTTTGCTAATTCTTCAATAACGGGTCCGATAGCTCTGCAAGGTCCACACCACTCAGCCCAAAAATCTACTAATGTTAATTTGTCACTGTCTAATACGGTTGCCTGAAAGTTGGCATCTGTTAATTCTAAAGCCATCATTTTTTATTTAAAATTGTAAGTAAAATTTAATCATTAAGAAGTGTCAAATTTAAATCCAAACCCTGCAACTGCCACATTGACTTTTCCACATTAGCCAACAAGTCCCACTTGCACCTCCACGTCCGGATTACCGAGTAAAAAGCCTGCCATTTCATCATTCATTTGAAAACCTTTATCAAAACTATATAAACTTACCAACAGGTTCTCTTTAGGTTCCAGCACATTAAAGCGGAGGCTAGACTTACCTGGGTACTTTTTAATATTGGTTTCAATGAAGTCAACAAACTGTGGTGTGAGGGAAGCAGCGTGCACATTGATGTCTAAACTCCTGGTTAAATTTTGTTTTACAGACTCTAATAAATTGATGGAACTTACTTTAAAATCAAATTCGTTGGGGCGGTTATAGCGCGGTCTAAAAAATCCATTGAGCAAAACGTTTTGACCTTTTTCTAAATAGTTTTGAAACTTAATATAGTCTTCGCTCCACAAAATAAATTCTGTTTTGCCACTAAAATCTTCGATCGAAAATGAGCCAAAGTTTTTACCTGTTTTTGTAACACGGTGTTGTACATCAATAATAAGTCCGGCCACTTTAATGGCACGTCCAGGATTGGGTTGAAGTTGCAGTGTTTCTTTTATTTCATTGAAATCTGCAATATTGGTAATGCCATAATAACGCAGTTCAAATTTAAAATGATCTAACGGATGACCACTCATAAACATGCCTGTTACATCTTTTTCATATTCGAGTAATTCGGTGAGGGTCCAAGGTTCTGTCTTGGTCAGCTTTGGAACCGGCACTTGCATCGCAGAAGAAAGGTCGCCAAAAAGGGTATTGGTAGATCCTGCACTTAAACTTTGAAGTGCTTGTCCGTAGTTGATAATTTTTTCGAGTCCAGAAACGCGTTCGCCATCTGGTATTTTAAAATACTGTGCTCTATGAAAATCTGTAAAGCAATCAAAAGCACCAGAGTAAGCTAAACTTTCTAATGATTTTTTATTGACACTTCTACTAATCACTCTTTTGATAAAATCAAAAATAGTAGGGAAGTGTCCGCCTTTTTCTCGCTCCGCTATAATAGTTTCAATTGCTGCTTCACCAACGCCTCTTAACCCACCGAGTCCAAACCGGATTTCTCCTTTTTGGTTTACGGCAAAACCGTTTAGTGATTCATTGATATCTGGCCCCAGTACTTTTATGCCCATGCGTTTACACTCTTCCATAAAGAAGGTGATTTTTTCAATACTACCTGCGTTGTTTAAAACCGCTGACATATACTCTCCAGGGTAGTGTGCTTTTAAATACGCTGTTTCATATGCTACATACGCATAGCAAGTAGAGTGTGATTTGTTAAACGCATATTGTGCAAATGCTTCCCAGTCGGTCCAAATTTTTTCCAATACTTGTGCGTCATGACCTTTGCTGGTGGCACCTTCTACAAACTGTGCTTTCATTTTATCCAGCACCGATTTTTGCTTTTTACCCATGGCTTTACGCAGTACATCGGCGTCGCCTTTTGTAAAGCCGCCAATTTTTTGGCTTAGTAACATTACCTGTTCTTGGTATACCGTAATACCATAAGTTTCAGATAATATTTCTTTCATTTCATCGAGGTCATAACTGATGGTTTCGCGGCCATGTTTACGGTCAATGAAATTGGGTATGTATGCCATGGGCCCCGGTCTGTACAGGGCGTTCATGGCAATTAAGTCGTCAAATTTATCGGGCTTTAATTCGCGTAAATATTTTTGCATGCCCACACTCTCAAATTGGAAAGTGGCATTGGTTTCTCCTTGTTGGTAAAGCTTAAATGTTTTTTCGTCGTCTAGTGGAATGGTGTCTAAATCAATAACAACGCCATGGTTTTGTTTGATCAGCGCAAGCACCATTTTTAAAATAGAAAGGGTTTTAAGCCCCAAGAAGTCCATTTTAATAACGCCTGCATCTTCAATAATACTGCCTTCAATTTGTGTTACCCACAAATCAGAATCTTTAGCGGTTGCCACCGGAATTAAGGTGGTTAAATCTTGCGGTGCAATGATAATACCCGCTGCGTGTATCCCTGTGTTTCGAACAGAGCCTTCTAATCTTTCTGCTTCTTTTAATACCTGCGCACGAATATCGTTGCCTCTATAAATTTCTCTAAGCTTTTTGACATTGTCAATATCCTCTTGTTGATAGCCTTCTTTTTCTTCTAATGATTTAGGACCCTCTTTAATCGTGATAGGTGCGTGAAGTACACGGCCAAGCTCAGTACCTGGTTTGTCGGGTACGAGTTTTGCAAGCACGTTACTTTCGGCAAGTGGTAAATCAAGTACACGCGCCACATCTTTGATACTCATTTTAGCAGCCATGGTACCATAGGTAATAATCTGCGCAACCTGGTTTTTTCCATATTTATCTACTACATAATCGATTACTTTTTGACGACCTTCATCATCAAAGTCCGTATCGATATCGGGCATGCTCTTACGATCTGGATTTAAGAAACGCTCAAATAGTAAATTATACTTAATAGGATCAATATTGGTAATGCCAATACAGTAAGCCACCACAGAACCGGCTGCCGATCCACGACCTGGCCCAACAAAAACACCCATTTCACGACCCGCTTTAATAAAGTCACTTACAATTAAGAAGTAACCCGCAAAGCCCATTGTTTTAATGGTAAAAAGTTCAAAGTCGAGGCGTTCCTGAATTTCTGGTGTTACATCGTTGTAACGCATTTTTGCACCTTCGCATGTAATGTGTTGTAGAAACTCCCACTGGTTTAGGTTGGCATCTTTGTGTATCTGAAATTCCTTTGGAATGGGGAAGGCTGGTAGTAGAATATCCTTTTTTAAATTTAATACTTCTACCCGGTCAACAATCATATTGGTATTGTCAAGTGATTCTGGGATATCGCTAAAAAGCTTGCCCATTTCCTCCTGTGTTTTAAAATAAAACTGATCGTTGGGAAATTTAAAACGTCTATTTTTTATTTGTGCATCATCATTTACAAAATCATCAAAACCAGGGGTGCTTTGCTTTTCACCGGTATTGATACAAAGTAAAATATCGTGCGCGTTGGCGTCGTCCTGATCTACATAGTGGCTGTCATTGGTCGCAATAACAGGTACATTAAACTTTTTTGAAAATTGTAATAACGTATTATTAATAATTTCCTGTTCTTTAATATTGTGCCGCTGGATTTCAATAAAATAATCTTCGCCAAATAAATCTAGCCACCACTTAAATTCTTTTTCTGCTTTTTCGGAGCCTTCGTTTAAAATCGTTTGAGGCACATACGCACCAATACAACAAGTCGTTGCAATAATACCTTCGTGGTACTGTTCAATTAGAGCTTTATCAATTCGGGGATACTTACTATACATCCCCTCTATAAATCCGAGCGATGTTAGCTTTACTAAATTCTCGTATCCTTTTTTATTTTTTGCAAGTAAAACCTGGTGGTATCTTTTGTCTTTAACTTCTTTGGTAAATGTTTTGATATGGCGGTCTTCTACCACATAAAATTCGCAACCCACAACAGGTTTAACAATAGGTTCTACAATATCTTTTCCGTTTTCATCTTTACCAACAACCTTGGTTTTTTTCCATGCCTGACTCACAAATTCAAAAGCCCCAAACATATTGCCGTGATCGGTAATAGCAAGCGCCGGCATCTTATTTTCGATGGCTTTATCGTATAATTTTTCTACCGAAGCTGCCCCGTCTAACAAAGAATATTGGGTATGAACGTGTAAGTGTGAAAAAGTTGGCATGGCCCAAATATCCTATCTCGGCGGCAACCTTTTGGGGTGCAGTTATCCACAATTTTTGAGGAGGGGAACAGATTGTTAAAAAGTTATGCGCAAGGGCATATTTTACTGGTTATTAGGCCTATACTTGTTCCATATTTATGCGAAATAAAGTATATATAATTCCTATTTTTGGCCTTTTGCTGCTTTCGGGCTGTAAATCATTAAGTAGGCTAACTACCAAAGACCAGTCAAGCCCTGGCGGACAAGCAGGAAGCAGGTCTTCTATGCCAAGGGGCTTTTTAGACAATATAGCCGTTTTGCCAGGCGAAGTAAAGCTTGGTGGCATAAAAGTTTCGGCGCCACCCGTGGCGGGAACGGAAACCAAAAAAAATGTGGGGATTGCTTACGACGCTGCGCTTTCATTACCCAATAAATATGCCAACTTACTTGGTGTAGCACCAACTAGTTTAGCCAACTTGCAGTTACTAGCACAAATGGAAAAATGGTATGGTACCCAGTATTGTTTTGGTGGCAGCACCGATTCTTGTATCGACTGCTCATCGTTTACGCAAGTGATGCTGCGGGATGTTTACAATGTAAAAATTCCTCGAACTTCGCAACAACAATTTGATGCCTCCACTAAAATAGAAAAAGAGAATTTAAAAGAAGGCGACCTCGTATTTTTTAATACCGTATCTGCGTCTATGGTTATTACCCATGTAGGCTTTTATGTTTGCAATAATAAATTTGTACACGCTTCAACATCAAAAGGGGTAACCATTAATGATTTGTCTGAAAAATATTATGCAAAAGCATTTAGAGGCGCCGGTCGTTTTATACATCCGTAAGCGTGGCTGCTAACCAGTTTGAACCATCCGTTGTTAACCTTGCATTTTCGTTTTGATCGGTAGCCCCAATGCCAGCCTGGGTTACATGCGTGCGGCCAGGTATAAAAGTTTGCTGTATTCTTGAGCGCGTAATGGGTTCATGGATACTTGCCCTTCCAAAATCATCGGAAGTAACAATACAATCTCTACTATCTACAAAAACAGCATCAACAGCTTGTTCTAATAAAAAATGGTAAAAAAGGGCGGAGCCAAGAACGGCACCGGTACATACGATTTGATCTTTGTAATAAGGAAAAGCACGGACGGGCTTGTCGTGTAGCAGCCACTCAATTTCTGTAAATAAGTCACCTAAACGGGAAATGCAAGCCGCTTTTTGATCTACTAAAATACCATCAACGAGTGCAAACACATTATTTTTAACGGCCTCAAAAAGTTGCAATGCAATTTCTTTGTTGCCATCGAAAAAAGCGCTGGACACCTCTGAAAGGGAGGCGTCAATGAGGGCAGGGGTTTCAACTAAAAAGCAGGTTCCGCTAACATGATGCGATGTTGAGCTATTTGAAACAGCGGATGTGCCGCTTGCAATATATGCTGCCGCTATTTTTAAAAATGCTTCTTTAGACTGAATTTGTTGAGCAGAAATCTGGTGTACTTGCATATGCGCTAATTGGAGCGCAAAGTTACAATAACTTGCGCTTAAGCACTATCTTTATCAGATTAAAGCAGCTGCTATGTTGGACCCTATTATTAAAGTTGAAAATCTTACTAAAAAGTATGGTGATTTTGAAGCCGTTAAAGGGCTAAGTTTTGAAGTATATCCTGGTGAAATATTTGGCTTGTTAGGCCCGAATGGCGCCGGAAAATCTACCACACTTGAAATTATTGAAACCCTGCGCGAAAAAACCAGCGGTAAAGTAATGGTTAACGGGTTTGACATCGAAAAAGATGCTGACGAAATAAAAAAAATAATCGGTGTTCAACTTCAAACAGCAGGTTTTTATCCGGGTCTTAATTTAATTGAGTTGCTTGATTTATTTGCCGGACTTTACAATGAGGAAATTGATCCTATGGCGATTCTTGATAGCGTTAACCTTAGAGATAAAGCCAAAGCAAAATTTAAAGAGTTGAGCGGTGGACAAAAACAACGTTTTTCTATTGCCACTACTTTAATCAATAAACCCACACTAATTTTTTTAGACGAACCAACAACTGGACTAGATCCTCAAGCTCGACGAAATTTATGGGACCTCATAAGATCCATCAGAGATAGTGGTACCACCGTAGTGATCACTACACATTATATGGATGAAGCAGAAATTTTATGTGATAGAGTTGCCATCGTTGATAGCGGTAAACTCATTGCCATCAATACACCGGATCAATTGATTGATGATTTAGTAGCAGGGGGCTTTGAAAAACCAAAAGAAGTAAAGCAGGCCAATTTGGAAGACGTGTTTATTAATTTAACTGGACACGCTTTAAGAGAAGCATAAAAAATAGCATGGAAAAAGATCCAAAATATCCAATAGGTAAATACGAGGCACAACCCTTTTCGGAGTCACAAAAGAAAAAATGGCTTGCTGATATTCAGTTTTTACCGAGTGAACTAGAACAGTGTATCGAAAATTTAGATGAAGCGCAATTACACACCCCTTATCGAGACGGTGGTTGGACAGTTCATCAACTCGTGCACCATTTGGCGGATAGTCATATGCATGCATTTATTAGGTGTAAACTTGCTTTAACAGAAGACAACCCAACCATTAAACCTTACGAAGAAAATGCGTGGTCAGAAACGGCAGATGTAACAAAAGAACCCATCAATGTTTCAATAACCCTACTTTATGCGCTGCATAAACGCTGGTTAACACTCCTTCAAAATATGTCGGATGCTGATTTTGAAAAAACATTGTTTAATCCACAGCGTAGGGGTCAATTAACACTTTGGGAAATGCTAGGTATTTATGCATGGCATGGTAAACACCATGTAGCACATATCAAAACCTTAAAAGAAAATAAAGGCTGGTAATATTTATTGGTAATTCATGAGAGAACAGCGTTGGAAAAAAATTGCTTCAAAAAAAGTTTTTGAAGATCGTTGGTTTAAAGCTAGGGCAGATGCTTGTCAATTTCCTGATGGCAGAATTATTGACCCATATTACGTGGTGGAACTTCCTAATTGGGCCAACGCGGTGGTTGTTACACCCAGTAACGAAATCGTGTTGGTAAAACAGTACCGTTATCCTGTAGATGCGGTAACACTAGAACTGCCCGGTGGTGTTATTAATGATGGCGAAGACCCTGCGGTAGCAGCGCTTAGGGAAACCCAAGAAGAAACGGGTTATACCTCAGATAGCATTCAACTCATTTGCAAGCTTGCCCCCAATCCAGCAATTAATGACAACACTGCTTATTTTTATTTAATTGAAAATGCGGTACCAACGGCGCATAACAATCCCGATTTTTACGAAGACATTGAAGTGGTGCTCTATAATAAAAAAGATTTTTTAGAATTACTTCAGCAAAATAAAATTTTACATGGCGTTCAGTTGGGGCCCATATACGAGGCGCTCATTAAATTAGGTTGGCTACAATATACTTGATGGAATAATTCCTTCAATTTCTCCCACTAAAAAAATGCTTCCACACACCACAATTAAATCAGTGGCCTGCGCCTCTTTTTTAGCGGCAGCAATCGCTTCATTAACTGTTTGGTAGGTATTGCCCTTTAAACCATGCACATCTGCCTTATGTTGCAGCTCAAAAGCATCTATGGCTCTTTCAATTTGAGCCTTTGTAAAATAATAGGTAGCGTGGTCTGGTAATAACGCAAGTACACTATCTATATCTTTGTCTTTTACCATGCCAAAAACAAAGTGCAATTTTTGGTGATTAACAAGGGGTATTTGTGCGAGTAGTGTTTGGATGCCAGCTACATTATGTGCCACATCTACAACGGTAGTAGGGCTTGTACCAATCATTTGCCATCTTCCATAAAGGCCAGTATTCATTTTGACTTGGCTGAGTCCATCATGAATATGCTGGTTGGTTATATGCCAACCCTTTGTTTGTAGTATGCCAATAGCACCTAAAACGCCGATTATATTTTTTGCTTGATAGCTTCCGTTTAAATCCAGTTGATAGGTCTCTATGCCTTCTGTTTTTTTATTTAAAACTTCAACATCTAAATAATCATGTGCATACTGTATGTCAAGGATAGTATACAATTCGGAGCCGTAAGCTAGGGTAGTATGTTTGGCAGCCGCTTCAAAAACGGGTTTTGTTTCTTGTGTGTACTCACTAATAATACATGGGACCTCTTTTTTAATGATGCCTGCTTTTTCGCTTGCAATTTGTGGAATGGTATCACCTAAAAACTGGGTATGATCAAGCCCTATATTGGTAATGATTGAAACTTCAGGAGTAATAATATTGGTGCTATCTAAACGGCCGCCAAGACCTACTTCAATCACTGCTATATCAACTTTTTGCTGCGCAAAATAACTAAATGCCATCGCAACTGTTATTTCAAAAAAAGAAGGCTGCAAGGTTACTATGAGTGGTTTAATTTGTTCTGTAAATTCAACAATAAATTCTTTGGTACAATAAGCCCCATCAATTTTAATTCTTTCTCTAAAATCTACTAGGTGGGGCGACGTATAAAGCCCCGTTTTATATCCAGCCGTTTGTAAAATAGAAGCGAGCATATGACTGGTAGATCCTTTGCCATTGGTACCAGCAACATGAATAGATTTAAACTGGTGTTGTGGATTGCCCAAAGCCTCGCAAAGCTTGATGGTATTGGTTAAATCTGGCTTATAAGCAGCCGCTCCAACACGACTAAACATAGGAAGTTGCGTAAATAAATACTCAAGTGTTTGTGCGTAATTCATCTACTCGTGAATCTTAAAACTAAATACAATCGTTCCTTTTTGTTCCGGATCAGTGCCTGCATTTAAGCGGAGCGTTTTTGCTTTTTTGATGGCAATATTACGGATACTAGTGTTTGTAGTTGTGGTACCTCGGGGGTTTACAGTTGCACTTATAACTTGTCCATTATCATTCACCACAATATCTACAGCAACTTTTGCATTTTCGTTAAAGTCATCTTCAAAACTTGGAAGCTTTGCAATGCGTCTCCCATCTAGTCCACTTCTGATGCTTACACCTCCGCCAGCGCCTGCTGGTCCTCCAGTGCCGTTCCCACCATTACCGGTGTAGCTATCTGAATTTGGATTACCATTTGTTTTTCCTTGATCACCCTTTCCGCCGGCAATACCTTGGTCTGTTTTTCCATTGTAGCTATCGGCATTATTACCACTAGTAGTAGTGCTTGATCCTCCACCAAATACTGCTTTTGGTTTAGGCGATGTTGGAATGGGAGGACTTGTTACTGCTTCTTTTTTTACTGTTTTAGTAACAACTGCCGCAGCCTCATCTGTTTCATTGGCGTCGGTTTGTATGGGTTTACTAGCTTCTACCTCTGCAGGCGGCGTTGTTTTGGAATTGTCCGTTTCGGTGGCTGCCTCTCCCGGTACTTGAGGTGGTTCGGTGCCAAAGCCGGTTTCTGAATTACCTAAATTCACTTCTATGCCTTCACCAAAATTTGGTATTGGTATTTGAGGCTGTTCCCAAGTCAGAAAAAAGAAAATGCAAAAAAGCAACAAACAAATAACGGCTGTTATTAGTCCTGCTTTTATATTTTTTTCTTTTTCGAATACAATGGTCATATGAATATGATATTACTACTTATAAAGCTACGGGTTAAGGAGGTATTTAGATTGAATGTTGAAAATTAACGCTTATTGGGGGGAGTAATCCACCTTAATGGCCAAAAAAAAAGTTAAGAAGCCTTATTTGAAAAATACGTCGTAGCCAAACCTTAAGATAGTGGCACCAATTACAAGTAAAAAGAATACACGAATAAATTGGTTACCCTTGGCGATGGCCAGTTTAGCACCCAATAGCCCCCCAACTGCGTTGCAAATAGCCATCGGAATCGCAATACCCCAAATAATGGTTCCTTTCATAAAAAACAGAACAATAGATCCAAAATTAGTTGAAAGGTTCACCATTTTAGCGTGGGCGCTGGCTTGTAAGAAATCATATCCAAGCAAAGCAATAAAGCCCAGCACTAAAAAGCTTCCAGTGCCTGGTCCAATAAAGCCATCATAAAATCCAACAGTAGCACTTAATATTAAACTACGAACAAGCAGTGCGTTTCGCGAAAGATTTTTTGATTGCGCTTGCCCAAAGCTTTTTTTGCTATACGTGTATAGAGCCACCACAATAAGAACGCAAAACAAAATAGGTTTCATGTAGCTATTCCCCATTTTACTTAATAACTCGGAACCTAAAAAAGCAAATGAAAATGCAACGGTGCACATAAGCGCCATTCGGCGCCACTCAATTTTTACTTTTTTTACGTATTGTTTAGCAGCAAAAAAAGTACCACTAAATGCTGGGATTTTTAAAGAACCTATAACAGTAGCTACGGGTAAGTTGGGCATTAAAATAAGAGCTATCGGCGTTTGAATAAGTCCACCACCACCAACAATCGCGTCTACAAAGCCAGCACCAAATGCAGCGATGCATAAAAGGATTAACGTGAGGGAATCTATTTGATCAAACATGCTTCGTTTGTTTTTTGTGTTGACCTGTATTGGCTACAATGAGTCCAAGTATAACAATACCCGCACTTATCATGTGTATTTTTAGGAAAGGTTCATTCAAAAATAAAACGGCTTCGATAGTGCTAATAACAGGGATGAGGTTGCCAAACAAAACAGTGGTACCTGCGCCAATTTTTTTAATGGCGGCGTTCCAGCATAAAAAAGAAACCACCGATGTTCCTGCACCCAAATATAAGAGTGATAATAAAAGCGAATTATTCCAAACAATGGGAGCTGCGTCGATTTGTTCTATCAAAAAACCCGGTAATATCAATAGTGTACCTAATCCAAATATGGCCAGTAAAAAAGTAGTACCCGAAATGGTTGCTGGTTTTTTTCTAACAAGTACATTGTATACCGCAAATGCTACCGCACCAGCGAGCGCCCATATGTCACCCACCGAAAAAGTAAATGACAAAAGGGTTTGTAAACTTCCTTTAGAAATTAGTAGCAATACACCAGATAAACAAATGAGCATGCCTGTTAGCCTAAATGCATTGATGCGTTCGCCAATAAAAACAATGGCAAATACAGTAGCAAAAATAGGAGAGGATGTAGTGCTAATAAGCGCCATATTAATGGCAGTGGTATAATGCCCAGAGATATATAAACAAGTATTGAATATCGCAATACCACTAAGCGATACCCAAAAAAGATAGGCTTTGTGTTTGTTTAAAATATACCACTCTTTTTTAAAAGTATTAAATGCAATCGGAAGCATTAATACAGTAGCCAACGACCATCTGCAAAAAGCAAGTGTGATAGGGGGTATTTGCCCATTAACACCTCTTGCGATTACAAAATTACCCGCCCAAATAGTAACTGCCACTGTTGCAAGTAGCATGCCTATGTATTTGTTGTTACGGGCGTCCACCAGCAAAGTCTATTTCGTAATTGCCTTTAATACGCTCGATGGGAGGGTTAAAATAACCAAATTTAACTTTTGGAAATTCTTCTGTAATAAGGCTCATGAGTTGCTTAACACCTAACATTTCACCGGTTTCATTGACGCCAATTTTTCCCATGTACCAGTCTGGATCAATATTAAAATTGCGCCATTGTATCATAGATAAATCTGTGTCTATAATTAGTTTTCGTAGCGCTTCATATTCTTCAACACTATCAGTCATGCCCGGAAAAACAAAATAATTAATACTCGTCCATCCGCCATAACTCCGCATTACTTTTAAACTCTCAATGATATCTTCAAACTGATAATTATTGGGTCTGTAATAAGGTTCGTAAATATGTTTGCGGGCCGAGTTGGTACTCACCCGAATACTGTTTAAACCCACTTCGCATAAGGCTTTTACGGCATCTGGTTTAGAACCATTGGTATTAATATTGATACTGCCTTTATCCGTGTGTTTTCTAATTTCAATGATGGATGCTCTGATGGTTTCCCACATGAGTAATGGTTCTCCTTCACAACCTTGTCCAAAACTAATGAGTGGGAAGGGCGCATTTTTTAAATGCGGTACCGTAAATTCTACAATCTCTTCGGCAGTAGGTTTAAAGGTTAAACGGTCCTGCGTAGAAACGATGGTTTCATCGGAAGGTTGAAAAGAAATACATCCAATGCAATTGGCATTACAAGCGGGTGAAGTAGGAACGGGACATTCCCATCTTGACAAAGAAAAATTTCTTGCAGCAGGACATGTGTAAGTCATGCAACAATTTTCCATCAAATGTTTTACGAGCCTGTTGTGCGGATAATCGGCCAATAATTTTTCGGTACCAGAAGCAATTTTTTCATCATCATATCCAGCGCACTCTTGTCTAATGTCTTGTTCAATTCTTACGGCAGGAACATAGGTTTTATTATCTAACCAGCCCGCTGCTGTATAGCAAAATAACGGTAGTGTAGGTGCTTCCGCTTCTGTTTCATATGCGGCAATATATAAACCCGTATGTGCAGGTGGTATAAATGCAGCAACGGCCCATCCTTTATCGCATAAACGCATTTCACCCGTTTCAACATCAAGGCCAATGCCACGTCTGCCTGGTAATTCATATAAATTACCGCCTTCTGGAAGTTCTATCCAATCGGCGGGATCAATAGGCATGGCATCCCAACCAGAACGTCCTACCACATACAAACTAGTGTCTTCGTATATATTTCCTTCTCCGTCTGAATATAATATGTAAGGTGACTGTTGTATTGGACTGGCCATGTTATTTATTTAAGCGTTCTTGACAAAATACATTAAATGCTGCTTCATCTTCTTTTTCAACCGCAGATTCTATTTGTTTTTGAAACAAGGTGTTTTTTTTGTAATCTAATGTAAGTAGTCCGTCTTTTAAAACGACATTTTCAAAAGCGTCCCAGGGGTATCTCTTTTTTGGAAAACTATTAATTACAACCTCATCGTTGTCAAAAGCAATTTCTTCCGGAAATTTAACTTGTTTTTCAATGACTGTAGCAGCCACATATATGAATGCAAGCCATGATAAATAAGGTTGTAAAAAAATGCCCCAAGCACCTAATAAGAGTGCGATTCTATGCAGTGAGGGTCTGCCTTTTTTTTCTTTTAATAGCGTAAACGCGGTCCACGCAATCATGGAAAGCATAATGGTAATATATATAATTGTGCGCTCATAGCCATGTAAAATAACTTGAAGCGAAAGTAGGAGGGCTGCAATAGCAATCATTAGTATGCTCACCGTATTGATAAATACAAATGAGCGTTTTTTTAGAACAATAATGTATTCGTATACTTTACCTGCCATGCTATTAATTTGAAGGGGTATTTTTAACTATCAAATTACACATACACCACAACATGTGAGCACCTACATTGCTGTCCCAATCGGTTTCGCCTACACCCACTTCTACAATGTCAAATCCAATGAGTTGTTTACCGCTGGCTACTATTTTTTTGAATAAATATAAAATCTCTTCGCTTTCAAAGCCGCCTTGAACAGGGGTTCCCGTATTCGGACAAAGTTTTGGATCTAATCCATCAATGTCAAAACTTATATACACCAATTGAGGAAGTTGATTGACAATTTCATCTGTTATCTGCTTCCAAGTTTCACCCTCGTATTGTCTGGTTTTAATGTCTTTGTCAAAATAAGTAACAACTCTTCCATTGCTATTATTGATATAGTCCCACTCTTCACTACAAAAATCACGAATACCCACTTGAACAAGTTTTTCAACACCTTCTATTTCGTTCAGCACATTATACATAACAGATGCATGCGAGTAGGTAAAATGCTCATAGCTTTTTCTTAAATCACAATGGGCATCAATTTGTATAATCCCAAAACTGCCATGTTTTTCTGCTAGTGCTTTTATGTAACCAAAAGGGGTGCTATGATCGCCTCCAATAAGACCCACTTGTTTCCCTTGCTTGAGTAGTTCACTGGTTTGTTCGTACACCCAATTATTGAGCATCACACCACCTTCATTAATTTCTTTAAGGCTCTTACACATGAACTTGTTGTTTCCAACAATTTCACCTTTAGAAATATAGTCAATAAAAAGTTCGGCCTCTTTGCGTAAGTAGTCACTTTTTAAAAGAATTTTTTTATTGGTTTCTCTTAAATAGAATCCTTTTTTCCAGCCATCTGGCACATCGATATCTAGTAAATCTACCTGAATACTAGCCTTCCAAATATGTTCTGCGGCTCTTGAAGTGCCGGCTCCATAACTTACTGTTACTTCCCAGGGAACGGGTAGTAAGATAAGGCTAGATTCCTCCTCGGAAAAAGGGAGGCCAAAAATGTTGTTATTCGGGTTTCCGACATCATTCGGGTCAAAGTTGGATAATTGGCTCATGCTGGGTTGTATTGAAAACAGGGCGCAAGTTAGCAGCTATTTTTCGAAATACGTTAAAGATTCTTCAATGCTTAAACAAGACCATAAAGATTATCCAATTTAGGCTACTTTTGTATTAGAAATTAGTGTTTTTATGAAAAAGACCCATATTATCCTGCTACTTTTGATTGCCGCCTCTATTGTAGTGCTTATTAGCTATACCGGTGATTTGACTACCTATGAGACCATTGCGTCTGCGCGTGAAAAGGAAGGAAAATTTGTGAATTTGATTGCTAAAATTGACAAAACGCAGCCCCTTGTCTATGACGCTGTAAAAGATCCCAATTATTTGACATTCACTGCAGTAGACACCCTTGGTAATTCTATCAAAGTAATTTACCACAACAACAAGCCCACCGATATGGAAAAAAGTGAGCGTTTGGTGTTAAAAGGCAAGGTGCAAAATGGTCAATTTGAGTGTAAAGATATTTTATTAAAATGCCCATCAAAATATAAAGACAATCCCAATTCAATAGATAAAAGTCAAACAACCTATTCTAACTAACTGCATCAATTAATTTTTATTCAATGAATTATATCGGCGAACATTTGTGGCTTGGACAAGCAGGGCATATTTTTAATTTAGTTTCGTTTGTTGCTGCTGTTGTTGCAACGATTGCCTTTTTTTTGGGTGGGGTAGCAGACCCAAATGATCCCAATGCAAAAAGTTGGATTAAAATTGGGCGTATTTTCTTTATTGTTGAAGCCATCTGTGTATTTGCAACTTTTTCATTACTCTACGTTATTATATCCAATCACTATTTTGAGTACAAGTATGCATACATGCATAGTGATAAGTCATTGCAGCCAGAATACTTATTGAGTTGTTTTTGGGAGGGTCAAGAAGGTAGCTTTATGCTTTGGAGTTTTTGGCATTGTATCCTGGGCTTTGTTGTGATGTTTACTGCAAAAAAATGGGAAGCTGGTGTGATGTCAGTCATATCTTTTGCACAAGTGCTATTAGCATCGATGGTGCTAGGTGTATATTTATTCGGACATAAAATTGGGTCAAGTCCTTTTTCTCTTTTAAGAAATGAAATGGATTGGCCTATTTTAAGTAGACCCGATTATTTAACACTTATTAAAGATGGTACGGGTTTAAATACGCTTCTTCAAAATTATTGGATGGTGATTCATCCGCCTATCTTGTTTTTAGGTTTTGCTAGTACCATTATTCCTTTTGGTTATGCGATGGCTGGCTTTATGCGTAAATCGCATGATTGGTTAAAGTCTGCGATTCCTTGGGCTTCTTTTTCGGCAGCTATACTAGGTTTGGGAATTATGATGGGTGCCGCTTGGGCTTATGAGAGCTTATCTTTTGGTGGCTACTGGGCATGGGATCCTGTAGAAAACGCTTCTTTGGTTCCTTGGTTAACACTTGTTGCTGGCCTGCATACCAACATGATTGCTAATAGCACTGGCTATTCTTTGCGTCCAACTTATTTCTTTTATATCGTTTCTTTTTTATTGATCTTATATTCTACTTTCTTAACAAGAAGCGGCATTTTAGGAGACACTTCGGTGCATGCATTTACCGACCTTGGCATGAATACCCAGCTACTTGTTTTCCTTTTAATTTTTGTGATACCGGCATTTACTATTTTCGCTATTCGTTACAAGTCTATTCCATCAATTGCTAAAGAAGAAGCAACAAGTAGTAGAGAGTTTTGGATGTTTATTGGATCGTTGGTACTCTTTTTAGCAGGTATGGTTATTATTGCAAAAACATCTACGCCGGTAGCTAATAAATTGTTTGGTACCAATATTGCGCCTCCTGAAGATCCAGAATTTGCGCACAATCAAATTCAAATTTTTGTTGCCATTGTATTAGGCTTCCTTACTGCTGGTACACAATTTTTTAAATATAAATACACCGATACCAAAAAACTAGTAAAAAATATTGTTTGGCCTGTGTTAGCAGCTGCCGCTATTAGTTTACTTATTGCATTTTTTGGTGATGTTAATTACACTAAAAAAGGACCGGTATTTTTATTTGCCATTCACCTAGCCATCTTTGCCGCCGTATATGCTGTTACAGGCAACTTATCATATATCTGGTTGGTATTAAGGGGTAAGTTAAAAGCAGCAGGCGCTTCTGTGGCACACGTTGGTTTTGGTTTGATCTTAGTAGGCATTTTAATTTCTTCTGCTAAAAAAACAGTATTAAGTTGGAATACAACTGGCATTACGCCATTAGCACAAGCTGCCCCTGGTGAAAAAAATCCAGCGGGTAATCCTGCCGAAAACTTAACGCTCTTTAAAGGTGTTGAAACCGATATGGGCAAGTTTATGGTGAATTACAAGCGTGATACTTTAAACGAAGCCGATCGAAAAAAATATTATGAAATAAGCTTTACAGCAAAAGACAGATCTGAATCTTTTAATTTATATCCCGATGTTATTAAAAATAACAAGGGTATGGAGGGCTTTGCCGCCAATCCGGCTAGCAAACATTACTGGTACAAAGATATTTTCGTGTACATCACTTCGTTCCAACAAAATGACGCTTCAGATACCACTCGTTTTGTTGACAAGGATATCAAAGTAGGGGATACTATTTTTTACAGCAATGGACTCATGGTTTTAAAAAGTGTATCCGTAAATCCGGCTTCTAAAAAAGATGTATTACTCCCCGGCGAAACCGCATTATTTTTAAACGTAGACGTAACAGCTAGAGATGGTAGAAAATATAGTGCGATGCCTGGTATAGCCATCGATAATTCAAATATTCGTCAAATTTCTGATACCGTTGTGGCACAATCTTTAGTGTTACAATTTAATAAAGTAATGGATCAAGATAAAGGGATTTTGCAAATGGGTGTTAAAGAAAGTGGTGCAATTACCGATTTGATTACATTAAAAGTATACGAGTTTCCTATGATTAATCTATTATGGTTAGGTGTTATATTGACGGTTATAGGATTTGTAATGTCAATTATTCAGCGCTATAAAGCCTTAAAAAACAACCTAAAAGTTTCATAATTTATCGCATGCGGTTATCACAAAAACATATTATTTGTTTGGTGCTTTTTTTCTTTACCTCAATTGTATTTGTTACTGCACAACAGCGTGGACCCCTTGATACCATGCGTGTGCATGCATATATCACACCAGAAGGTGATACCATTCCAGAGTCTGTGCTACCACCCGTAGAAGTATATGCTAAACTTACAGGACCTTGGAAAAATTATTGGGCCGATTGGACTAGGCTCCGAAACGCAGTATATGTAACTTATCCATATGCCATTGCTGCAAGCCGAATCATGAATGAAGTAAATGTCAAATTGAATGGCGTAACCGATAAGAAAAAGCGAAAAGCCATTATTAAGTCACGTGAAAAGGAACTAAAAAAAGAATTTACAGATCAGCTTGTGAAATTATCGGTGTATCAGGGGAGGGTACTCATGAAACTTATTAATAGACAAACAGGCAATAACTGCTACGAAATCATTTCAGAATACAAAGGTTATTTTAATGCTGCTTTTTGGCAAACCATCGCTTTTGTTTTTGGCAGCAATTTAAAACAGCCTTACAATCCAAAAGGAGATGATGCCGACATGGAAAAAATCGTATTGGATGTAGAAAAAATGTATGGCTATAAGAGTTAGCGGTATTTGTACAGCAGTTGTTTAAATAAATCCCTGTCTATCATCTCAGCGCCTAAACTTTCTAGATGTTCGGTGTATACTTGACAATCGATGAGTACAATTCCTTCCGCTTCTAATTGTTTTACATAGCTAATAAATGCAAACTTGCTAGCATTGCTTTCATTGCTAAACATACTCTCTCCAAAAAATAGTTTACCCATTTTTATGCCATACAATCCACCCACAAGGGTCCCCTCTCTCCAGGCTTCGGCGCTATGGGCAATACCTAGTTGGTGCAAAATATTGTAGGCCTTTTCAACGGCAGGCGTGATCCAAGTACCGTATTGACCAGCACGCTTAATTTTTTTACAATGTGCAATAACCTGATCAAAAGCTGTATTGGTTTTAAAAACAAATTCTTGCCTTTTAATCACCTGCTTCATGGTGGCACTTACTTTTAAATTGGCAGGGTAGATTACAAACCTAGGGTTGGGGCTCCACCATAGTGGTGTTTCTCCCTCATACCATGGAAAAATTCCTTCTTGGTATGCTTTAATAAGTCTTTTAGTGCTTACATCACCACCCATGGCAAGTAACCCGTCTTCGAGTGCATCCTCGAGTGGCGGGAACCAAATGTTTTCATCAAGTATTGTTAGTGACATTAGTTTTTTGTGGATTCGATAGTGGCACTAATACCTCTTTCGGTGATGGCGTCACACATGGGTTTTAAGGTATCATAATCTCCATTTTTTACAGCATATTTACCATTGTGGTGAATGATCATGGCAGACTGCTCGGCTTGCTCCTGTGAGTGTTTGCAAATGTCCATTAAGGTTTCAATCACCCATTCAAAAGTATTGACTTCGTCATTCCAAACAACTAGCTGAAAGGGAGTAGCGGTTGCTGTGAGTGTGTCCGTTTCTTCAGATTCCCAAGGCTTTGTATGGTTGTAGATGTCCCTCATGTTGTAAAATTAAAGAATGTTATTTACAATTATAAAACACTTAATTTTATTTCTGTTAAAAGGTCGTTATGAAAAAAATAGTTCCGTTTTTATTTTTGATGATTAGTGTTCAAGTAGCTGCTTGCAAAAAGCCTTTAAAAATTGTAGAACCACCTGTTGCTGCTGATACCAGCTTTTTTGCAAGAGGGGCTGATATTGGATGGCTATCCGAGATGGAAGCGACTGGCGTTAAATTTTATATGTCTAATGGAACTCAGTCCGATTGTATTTCAGTGTTAAAAAGCAAAGGAATTAATTCATTAAGGTTTAGGGTGTGGGTGGATCCAGAAAATGGTTGGTGTGGTCAGGCCGATGTGGTTAATATGGCCGTGCGGGCTAAAAATGCGGGTATGCGCGTTATGATAGATTTTCACTACAGTGATTTTTGGGCCGATCCAGGTAAGCAAAATAAACCCAAGGCTTGGCTCAATTTAAATGCTGCTGGATTAAATCAGGCAGTGTATACGCACACAAAAACGGTATTAACAGCATTATTACAGGCTGGTGTTGTTCCTGCCTGGGTTCAAATAGGTAATGAAACCAATGATGGCATGTTATGGGAGGAAGGCAGGGCTTCTAAAAATATGGGCCAGTTTGCAGCCATGGTAGCAGCTGGTGCAAAGGCAGTTAGAGAAACAAGTGCTAGTTCAAAAGTTATTGTTCATATTTCTAATGGATATGATAATGCATTGTTTAGATGGATTTTTGATGGGTTAACGGCTAGTAAAGTAGATTATGATATAATTGCTATGTCATTGTACCCGAGTGTGTCAAATTGGTCTAGTTTAAATATGCAATGCTTGAATAACATGAATGATATGGTGGCTAGGTATAACAAAGAAATTATGATTAGTGAAGTTGGCATGGAAGCGTCGGCAGCTACTGCATGTAAATCATTTATTCAAGATTTAATTGCAAAGACCAAGTCGGTGAATCAGAAAAAAGGCTTGGGTGTATTTTATTGGGAGCCCCAGAGTTATAATAGCTGGAAAGGGTATAAGCTAGGTGCGTTTGATGACACTGGCAAACCAACTGTTGCGATGGATGCCTTTATAAATTAGCACTTTCTTTTTCAACCCTTCTAGTACCAGCATACATTTCATACTCTAACAAACGGCAATCGATTTTTGCATTTAAAAATTCGATACGTCTGCTTGGTTTGAGCCTTATTTTTTTTGCCAATTCTAGGTTGCCCGTAAATATATAACCGGTAGCGCCTTTGCATTTATTTTTTAAAAAGTCGCCCATTCTTGCATAGGTAGCTTCTAGTTCAATTTCTTCACCCAATCTTTCGCCGTATTCTGGATTAAATAAAATAACGGCACCCTCCATATTATCGGGCATTGTGGTAGATTCAAAATCACGTACCTGAAATGTAATTAGGTCTTCAACGCCAGCCGCTGCAGCATTTATTTTTGCAATATCGATGGCTTGTTTGCTCATATCAGAAGCAATAATTTGTAGGCCAGTTGGCTCAGTAATTTGATGTTCAATAACCGCTCTTTCTTTTTCGTATACTGCGCTGTCGTAACCTAACACGTGCATGAAAGCATAATTGTGTCGTAGTAAGCCAGGCACGCGTTTGCTGGCAATAAGCGCCGCTTCTATAGCAAGCGTGCCAGAACCGCACATTGGATTGATAAATGGGGTGGTGGTATCCCATTTGCCCGATAAAATAGTGGCAGCAGCAAGTGCTTCTAACATGGGGGCTTTACCTGGAATTTTTCGGTAACCATGTCTTGCGAGTGAATCGCCAGTGGTGTCAATAAATACTTCGGCCTCATCATATTTCCAATATAAATAAATAACCGCTCCTGTTAGCTCAGATCCCGTAGAAGGTCTTTTACTCGCAACCTTTCGCATGTGATCTACAACTGCATCTTTAACCCGAAGATTGGCAAACAAATTGGTGGTGATGGTGGTATGAAAAACGTTGCTCGTAACCGAAAAATACCCGCCAGGATCAATTATTTTTTCCCATTCAATGTTGCAAAGGTTTTCATATAGCTCATCGGGGTTGTTACAGTTAAATGTTTTGATGGAATATAAAACCTGGCTAGCCGTTCGAAGTTGAAGGTTGAGTTTTATGCAGTCATTAATAGTACCCGTAATTTCTACCCCCGTTTGAAAACTTCGGGTAATGCTAAATCCCAAAGCGGTTACTTCTGAAGCAAGGGCAGGGGATAGCCATTTATGGCAGGTAATTACAATTTTATTGGGCGTTGTAAAGGGTTGCATAGACGCAAACTTAATTTAAATGGCTTAATAGGGACGTATAAAAAAAGCCCTCGATACAATCGAAGGCTTTTCTGTGTGGGAGCACACGGGTTCGAACCGCGGACCCTCTCGGTGTAAACGAGATGCTCTAAACCAACTGAGCTATGCTCCCTTTTTAATGGAGTGCAAAAATAGGGTCTGAAGCGAAACTGCCAAAAAAAACTTTCTATTTTTAGCGAATTAATTGAATTGAAGCGATGGAAACCTATATAATTGGCTATCATACACAAAAAGCTCCTCTATTTCATATTCCCAATATTTGTGTAATGGGGATTTTTTGAGGTGTTTGGCTGCCGCTTCCTTAGAATCGGTATTGAGTGTAATCCAACAGGTTTGGCTCTCCATACTCACTGCATAGCTATCAATAATACTCTTATTAAATAAGAAATTGATATAACTACGATGCGGTGGAACCAGTGTCATAAACTGGTCATCCATGGTAAATTTGATAATAGCCTGAAACTTTTTCATACCGAGTTCTTTTGTACTGCTCTACTAATCTACAATTTTCGTGCCTAATTGTTATAATCTTACCAAATTAATTTTGCAATTCTGCCACGACCGCCGGCAAGGTAAATAGCACGTCCTTCTTTTGCCTTTTGGACCACATGAAAACTCTCATTAGATACGAGATCCCAATGAATGCCACCATCGGTACTAATGTCTACGCCCGAAGTACCACAGCTAATAAGGGTTTCATTGTCTAGGTAAACAACACAAGACCTATAACCGTGTGGAGGTATCAACGGATTGGTATAGGTTCTGTTGCCATTTTCCATAGCAAGTAAAATACAATTGAACCTGCTAATGGTGTCATGTGCAAAATCACCACCAACAATAACGCCTTTTTGAATTTTATTGTTAAATGCGATCGAGTTGGCCCCCGCCGAACTAAAGCCTTGCAATAATGGCAGTGAATCATTAAACGAATGGTTTAAAAAATCTTTTAAGCGCGATTTGGTTCCGCCTGTAACCACCAACCAAGGAGATGCTGTACTAAAATTTGTGATGGCTACATTGGTGCCACTCGATGCAAACATCGCTTCACCATCAGGCACGGTGGGTACATTTTTCAATTCTTTTTTAGAAGGGTTTATCCACCTGTCGCCGCCATCAAAAGTTTTAGCATAAAATATTTTGTTGTTGATAGGGTCGCCCACAACCATGCCTACTAATTTGCCATCCACTTTTTCAAAATGCATGGCGTCTAAAAACATAGCAGCACTGGTGTCTTCAAAAACCTTTTTCCAGCTTTTACCGCCATCCATAGTTTTTAAAATGATGGCTGGACTGGCAATTGCCATTATTATAGCTGTGTTTTGATCAAAAGCTTCTATGTCTCTAAAGTCTCTTTTTTCAAAACCAGGAACGGTGATCCACTCGATATTTATACCGCCATCTGTACTTTTTGCAACCATGCCGCCCGATCCGCTAGCCCAAAAAATGTTGTCATTTACAACGCTAAGGCCTCTAATGCTCACTTTATTACTTGAACCAAGTAGGCTAATACTTATATCCGGTGTGGGTTTTATGGAAAGTGGAATCTGGTTTTGCGAGGCAGCCTCAATGCTTGAAAGGAGCAATAAAACAGCGCTACAATAAAATATTTTTATAAACCGCATAGGATGTACATTTTTGCATGGTTAACTAGGCTAAATCTAGAACAAGTTTTATACCAAAAAAAATAATATTGATGATACCGTATTGGATGAGTAGAACACAGTTAATGTTAGGGGATGAACCCATACAAACCCTTATGTCTAAAAACGTTCTCGTGGTTGGATTAGGAGGCGTTGGTGGTATTTGTGCAGAAATGATTGCCCGTGCCGGTGTAGGTAAAATGACCATTGTTGATGCCGATACAGTAGACTTGAGCAATGTAAATAGGCAAATTCCGGCACTTCATTCTACTGCAGGAAAACCAAAGGCAGAAGTGATGGCTGAGCGTTTAAAAGACATTAACCCGGATTTAGATTTAACGGTATTAACAGAATATATCAAAGAAGAACGCACCAGAGAAATACTAGACAACGGTGCTTTTGATTACGCCGTAGATTGCATTGACACTTTATCGCCTAAAGTGTATTTTATAAAAGCTTGTATTGACAGAAAAATCCCAATTGTAAGTTCACTTGGGGCTGGTGGTAAAATGGATCCTTCGCAAATAAAAGTGACGGATATTTCAAAAACCTATCAGTGTAATTTGGCAAAATATGTACGTAAAAAACTACATGCACTAGATATTTATAAGGGGCTTACGGTGGTGTTTAGCCCTGAAATAGTAGACCAGTCAAAAATTATTGAAACCGAAAAAGCCTTTCCTAAAAAATCAATTATAGGTACACTTTCATACATGCCTGCTATTTTTGGTTGTACCACAGCAAGTGTTGTTATAAGGGACCTAGGTGGGTTAAAATTAATAGAGTAAATAGGGGATCATTTGTTCTTGCCAGTTTGGCGTGTGGGTTATTTTAGTACAAGTTGCCACAAATTGCGGTAGCGGTAGATCAAATAATTTTTGAGCATTATTGATACCCAATAATTTGTCTAGGTGGTTTTCGCCACTTGGATTTACAGCTGTCTTATAGGTCTCCCACATAAATTGCTGCGGGTGTTTGGCACGAATAATGTACAATAGTAACAAGCCAAAAAACATGGGTTTACAATACGCAGGATCTATCACTTCAAAATGGATTCCCTTGCAAAGTGTATTAGCATATTTGCCTGATGTTGGTGTAAATGAGATAGTGTTTGCCTTTATTTCGTCGCCAAAACTTTGGTTGATAAAACTTACTATTTCACTCGTTTGTAACCATGGTGCAGCAGCGGTTTCAAAGCTATACACACTGCCTCTTCCTTCACTTATATTGGTGGCTTCGAGTAAACATAGGCCCGGATACATTAACATGCTATTGGAGTTTTGTATGGCCGGTGATGTGGGTACAAAATTTGTTTCCCAGTCTGTTACAAATGAATCTCGGTCCCAGTTTTTTACAGGAACAACTGTTAAGTTGGCGCCGATATTTTTTGTGCCATTAAAGTAAAGCGCCAACTCGCCAAGCGTTGAGCTATGTTTAATAGGTATGTTCCAACGACCAATAAAAGATGATGTTATATCATCCATAAACGGGCCTTCTGCCGCATCAAAATTTCCAGAAACAGGGTTGGGTCTATCCAAAACAATGCACTCTTTTTTGTTTAGCGCGCAGGCTTCTAATACATAAGTTAAAGTCCAGAGGTAAGTGTAAAAACGCGCCCCAATATCTGGAATATCAAATAATACAATGTCAATATTTTCTAAATTTTGTGGGGTAGGCATGCGCTTAGAACCGTATAAACTCACTACCGATATACCAGTAATAGGGTCCATACTATTTTGTTGCGCTTCGCCATCTGGTGCACTTGCGGTAATGCCATGTTCTGGCGAAAATAAAATCACGATATTAAACCCGGCTTGAACTAGTGCTGTTCGAGAAAGTAACCCCGTATTTGTAGTAGCTGCATTACTCGTAACAAGCCCTATACGTTTTGTTTTCCATGTAGGATTTTGATGGATGAGTTCATCTATACCAAAACAAATCATAGTGTTTCATTTTTTATTTCCAGCACAAATTCAGTTTCTATTTTTAGCTGCTCCACAATATTATAAATGATGGGGCAACGGTTGTAATGCATAAAAGTAGTGAAGAGTCTTTTATTAAAATGTGGCAGGTGCATGGCCGGAAATTCTTTGCATCCTTCAAATCTATATTCGTAAACGGTACACTTATTTTCTTGTAAAAAATGACAGGGAACGGCGCTAATAAGTAGTGCGCCATTCATTCCTTTTTCTAGGTAATTTTTATCAAAAATTTCCCTGGTTTGTTCAAGGTGCTCACTCAGTGCATCCGCTTCTTTTTCATTGATATTAATGAGTAATGTTTTACAACAATTACCACAAGCAGTGCAGTCAATTTTTGGTGCAATTTCACGATTTAATGCTTGTACTTTTTGGTCCACTTCTTGCGGGTCCATTTGTATTAAAAACTGGGCAAATTGATCGTTGGCCAACTGGTTTTCTTCACCGGCCTCCATTAGGCGGTTAAGGTTGGTTTCTAGGTATTTGTTGGTTTCTTTGATGGACTAAAGGTACATTTCTAGGGTTTATTTTAATAAAAACCCCAAAAAAGCCGATTTATCCACATAAACTGGCCATTTGTAGAAAAGTAAAATTGGGGCTGGTTAGGAGGTGGTTAGATTTGCGGGTTGAGGAAAAGGTGTGAACTCATTTACCCGAAAAAGTAGAAGATAAAATGGCTGAAAAAGTGAACAATAGTGCGTACGACGAATCGTCGATTAGGTCATTAGATTGGCGTGAACATATTAGGCTTCGCCCGGGTATGTACATTGGTAAATTGGGGGACGGTTCTGCCACCGATGACGGTATTTATGTCCTCATTAAAGAAGTGGTTGATAACTGTATTGATGAACATACCATGGGGCATGGTAAACAAGTTGAAATTACCATCGAAGATAAAACGGTAACCATTAGAGATTATGGTAGAGGTATTCCACTTGGTAAAGTGGTAGACGTGGTAAGTAAAATTAATACGGGTGCCAAATACGATAGTAAAGCCTTCCAAAAAAGTGTGGGATTAAATGGGGTAGGTACCAAAGCCGTAAATGCATTAAGTCAATATTTTAAAGTAACAGCATTTAGAGACGGTAGAGAAAAAACAGCCATTTTTGAAAGAGGTGTTTTAGTGGATGATCAGAAAGAAACCAAAAGCTCAGAACCCAATGGAACCTTGGTTGTATTTATTCCGGATGAAACCGTATTTAGAAATTTTCATTACATACACGAATATATCGATGCGCAGCTCTGGAACTACTGTTATTTGAATGCTGGTTTAACTATGCAATTCAATGGCAAAAAGTATGTTAGTAAAAATGGACTACTAGATTTATTACTTCGTAAAACCAATCCCGATGAACTGCGTTACCCGATCATTCATTTAAAGGGTGAGGATATTGAAATTGCCGTATCGCATAACAATGATTACGGAGAAGATATTTTTTCTTTTGTAAATGGGCAGTATACTACACAAGGGGGTACGCACCAACAAGCATTTAGAGAAGGCTACATTAAAGTGATTCGTGATTTCTTCAAAAAAGATTACGACGTTTCTGATATTCGAACCAGTATTGTAGCAGCGATTTCTGTGCGTGTGCAAGAGCCCGTATTTGAAAGCCAAACAAAAACTAAGTTAGGTTCTCAATATGTGTTTGAAGGTGGTCCTTCTATGAAAAAATTTATAGAAGAGTTTTTAGCCAAAGAGCTAGACAACTTCTTACACCGTACCCCAGCGGTTGCAGAAGCCCTTCGTAAACGTATCGAGCAAAGTGAAAGGGAGCGTAAAGAATTAGCGGGCATTAAAAAGCTAGCCAACGAGCGTGCTAAAAAAGCAAACCTGCACAATAAAAAATTAAGGGATTGTAGGGTGCATTTAAGTGATGAATTACCTGCTAAAAACAAGGAAGATTTTATTGTACTTCAAAACAATTCTACCATTTTTATTACCGAAGGAGATAGTGCGAGTGGAAGTATTACAAAATCTAGAAATGTAGATACCCAGGCCGTATTTAGTTTGCGCGGTAAGCCACTAAACGCATACGGCTTAACTAAAAAAGTGGTGTATGAAAACGAAGAGTTTAACCTCTTACAACATGCACTTAATATAGAGGACGGACTCGAAGGTCTCAGGTACAACAACATTGTAATTGCAACGGATGCCGATGTGGATGGTATGCACATTAGGTTATTACTCATGACATTTTTCTTGCAATTTTTTCCAGACCTCGTTAAAAAAGGGCACGTCTATATTTTGGAAACGCCATTATTTAGGGTGCGTAATAAACAGGAAACTATTTACTGTTACGACGAAACAGAAAAACAAGCTGCTGTAAAAAAGTTAGGTAACAAACCAGAAATCACAAGGTTTAAAGGACTTGGTGAAATATCGCCAGATGAGTTTGGCCGTTTTATTGGACTTGATATGCGTGTGCAGCCGGTTATTTTAGAAGTGGGCGATCATATCCAACACCTCTTAGAATATTACATGGGTAAAAATACCATGGAACGCCAAGAGTTTATTATCAATAATTTAAAGGTGGAGTTAGATCTTGTTAACGAATAATATTATTTATCATTTTAGAAGATATACATTATGATTCACGTTGTTTTTGATCATGCAAATGTGTCGGTGTTGCAAGGGGCAATAGAAATTGATGAAACCCTGACGGGTGACATTATAGAAATAAAGGACGACTATATGGTGGGTCCTATACATGATATCTATGAAACAGAAGGGTATCAGGCACGCAAGCTTTGGTGGGAAGGGGTGTTACAAAATTCGCCATATCAAAATCAGCTTGCTATTGTAGATGATATATTAACGGTGCATCAGCTCCTTGCTACTTTGGATGAAAACCCCGAAGAAGAAGTATGGCTGTGGATGGCACAAAATGCACATGATGTTTGTGGTTATTACTGGCTGATGACCCAGCTAAAAGAATACGCGGGTCGTGTTCAGGTGCTTTATTTAAATAACCTTCCTTTTATCAATGAAAAGGGCCAAATATTTTACCCAGTATACCTGCATGAAATTCAACCCAAAGAATTTTTAAAAGCAAAAAAGTTAGCCCGTCCAATTACGCTTAGTGAGTTTGAAGTGGATCCAGATGAGTGGAAAAAAATTGGCAATGAAGAGTCGATGGTCCGTTTTTTAGAAGGAGGTAAAAAATTAGTTGGCAAGGATGAAAACTTTTTTGATAAAGAAATTTTAGCGGGCGTAACAGGTGACGCACAAAAATTAAGTAAAGTGTTGCAAAATATTTTAGCCAAGTTAAAAGTAAAAACAGGAGATGCTTTTATTGTACACAGGCTTAAGTCGCTTGCTGTGCTTGGTAAAGTTGAAATTATTAGCAACATCGAAAAAGGTTGGAAAGATTGGAGTGTTAAATTGGCAAATTAAAATTGGTTAGAAAAAAATGGCGAAAGAGAAACATCAATATATTGTAGGTGATAATGTATCAGGCGTTCAGGGCCAATATAAAAATTGGTTTTTAGACTATGCTTCTTATGTTATTTTAGAGAGAGCGGTACCTGCCATCGAAGATGGTTTAAAGCCAGTGCAACGACGCATTTTGCATTCCATGAAAGAAATGGATGATGGTCGTTTTAATAAGGTGGCCAATATTATTGGACAAAGTATGCAGTACCACCCGCACGGTGATGCCAGTATTGGGGACGCACTTGTAAACCTCGGACAAAAAGACTTACTTATTGACACGCAGGGTAACTGGGGTGATGTACGAACGGGTGATCAGGCAGCGGCTTCTCGTTATATTGAGGCGCGTTTATCAAAGTTTGCACTGGAAGTAGCTTTTAATGCAAAAACAACCATTTGGCAATTAAGTTACGATGGTAGAAAAAATGAACCCGTAACACTTCCCATGAAATTTCCATTACTCTTGGCACAAGGAGCAGATGGTATTGCGGTTGGGTTATCTACTAAAATATTACCGCATAATTTTTGTGAGCTCATAGACGCTTCAATCAAATATTTAAAAGGTAAAAAGTTTGAACTCTTCCCTGATTTTCAAACGGGTGGTATGGTGGATGTATCAGGCTATAATGAGGGTAAGCGTGGCGGTAAAGTGAGGGTGCGTGCGCACATTGAGGAGCTGGATAAAAAAACCTTGATTATTAAAGATGTGCCGTATAGTGTAACTACTACCCAGCTCATGGAAAGTATTACCAAGGCCAATGATCAGGGTAAAATCAAAATTAAAAAAGTTACGGATGTAACAGCAGCAGCAGTTGAAATTCATATTGATTTAGCGCCGGGTATTTCACCAGATATTACCATTGACGCACTCTATGCATTTACAGATTGTGAGGTAAGTCTATCGCCCAACGCTTGTGTGGTTATCAACCACAAGCCACACTTTATTGGCGTGCAAGAACTCTTAAAAGATGCCACCGATAATACCAAAGAATTACTCCGCAGAGAATTAGACATCAGGCTTTCGGAACTTGAAGACAAATGGCATTATACATCACTTGAAAAAATATTCTTTGAAGAAAAAATATACAAAGAACTAGAGCAAAAGCATGCTTCATGGGAAAATGTAATTGAAGCGATTGATAAAGCCTTTACGCCGTTTAAGAAAAAACTAAAACGTGCTATTGAAAGAGAGGATATTTTAAAATTGACGGAAAAGCCCGTTAGACGTATTTACAGACTTGATATCAATGAGCTCATTGAACAAATCAGAGGTATTGAAGAAGAAATCAAGCAGGTTAAATTTGATTTAGAGCACCTGACAGAATATTCGGTTGCGTATTTTGAAAATCTCTTAAAAAAGTTTGGTAAAAATAAAGACCGTAAAACAGAAATTAAAGCTTTTGATACCATTCAGGTTAAACAAGTGGCTATTGCCAACACCAAGCTATACATTAATAGGGCAGAGGGTTTTATAGGAATTAGTCTTAAAAAAGATGAACACTTATGCGACTGTTCTGATTATGATGATATCATTGCGTTTACAAAAGGCGGCACCATGAAAGTGGTTAAAGTATCCGATAAAATATTTATTGGAAAGGATATTTTATATGCAGCGGTCTTCCAAAAAAGTGATGAGCGAACTACCTACAATATGATTTATGTAGATGGCGCCTCTGGGGTTACCTATGCCAAACGCTTTAACGTAACAGGGGTAACGCGTGATAAAGAATATGATTTAACAAAAGGAACCGATAAAACGCGGGTACATTATTTTACGGCGAATTTAAATGGGGAAGCAGAAACGCTAAAGTTGATCTTAAGTCCTAATTGTACGGCACGTATTAAAGAACTAGATTTTTATTTCGAAGAAATAGAAATAAAAGGCCGTTCTAGTATGGGTAATCAGGTAACCAAGTATCCTATTAAAACCGTTAAATTTAAAGAAGCAGGTAAGAGTACGCTCGCTGGCCGTAAATTATGGTTCGACGATAAATTTGGCAGGTTAAACACCGAAGAAAAAGGGAAATACTTAGGTAGTTTTGAAGATGAAAAACTAGTTGTAATTACTAAAGAAGGTACCTACGAATTAACAGATACTGAACTTGCGCAACGTTTTGATCCAGAAAAAGTAATGCTGATTGAAAAGTTTGTTCCTGAAAAAATCATTACAGCTGTTTATTTAGACAGTGATAAAATGCAGTACAATGTGAAGCGTTTTAAAATTGAAACCACTACGCTTAAAACGGAGTTTTTATTTATCAAAGAAGGTAAAGGAAATAAGCTCGAAGCCGTAACCACCATACAAGAACCCATTTTGCAAGTGCAAACAGGCAGGGGTACACAGGTACGCGCTGCCAAATTTAAAATTGCAAAAATGGTGGATGTTACGGGTTGGAAGGCCGTTGGCTCTAAACTCACAGATTTTAGTAAAACCATTGAAATGCAGTGGGAGTCGCGCCCTAGCGATCCAAATGCGCAACCTGAGTTGTTTGGCTAAACTAACTTACTTTTGCACAAAGTAGAAGTATGGAGCCCGTATTAGTAGGTTGTTACAATGAATTGAAGGTGAGTCGTAAGGTAGATTTTGGATTTTACCTAGATAATGGCGAAGATGGTATTTTATTGCCTAAACGTTTTGCGCCCTCTACCTTAAGAATTGGAGATACCCTTAAGGTTTTCGTGTACCACGATTCTGATAATAGACTTATTGCAACTACCCAAGTAGCCAATGCATCTGTGGGTGAAATTGCGCTTTTAAAAGCAGTGGCTATTACCGGCCAAGGTGCTTTTTTAGACTGGGGTTTAATGAAGGATTTATTTGTGCCTACTTCTAAACAATTAGGTGGTATGCGTGAAGGCGGAACCTACCTTGTTAAGCTCTACCTCGACGAAATGACGGGCCGTGTAGCTGCCACAGAAAAAATTGAACAGTTATTAAGCAACGAAGTGTTAACGGTTAAAGAATTAGATGTTGTTGATTTAGTGGTATACCGTAAATCAGAACTAGGTTATGTGATGATTGTAAACAATAAGCACACAGCTGTTTTACACAGTAACGAAATTTTTAAAGAATTAAATATTGGCGACAAGCTCACTGGATTTGTGAAAACCATTAAGCCTGAAAATAAATTAGACGTAGTGCTTGGTAAGCCTGGTTTTGGAAGGGTAGAAGATGAGCAGGAAAAGATACTTCGCTTGCTTCAAGAAAACGATGGATACCTACCGTATCACGACAAATCTGATCCAGAAGAAATTTATAATTTTTTTGGGATGAGCAAAAAGTCATTTAAAATGACAATAGGAAGTTTGTACAAACAACGTAAAATTGAATTTACACAAACAGGCATTAAATTATTAGAGTCATAATTATTATTCAACATGAAAAATCAAGTTGTTTATATTGTTGCCGCCGTAAGAACACCTATTGGAAGTTTTGGCGGATCACTTAAAGATATTTCTGCTACGCGCCTTGGCGCTACTGCTATTCAAGCAGCTATAGAGCGTGCAGGTATCAAGGGAACCGACGTGGATGAAGTGTTAATGGGTTGTGTGCTGCAAGCTAATTTAGGGCAGGCGCCAGCACGACAGGCTGCTAAATTTGCAGGCCTTCCTGATAGTGTAGTTTGCACCACCATTAATAAGGTTTGCGCGAGTGGTATGAAAGCAATTACACAAGGTGCTCAAGCGATTTTGTTAGGAGACGCATCGGTGGTTGTCGCAGGTGGTATGGAAAATATGAGTAGTGTACCGTTTTATGCAAGTGCTATGCGTTGGGGTAATAAATATGGTGATACTACATTAACGGATGGGCTTTCTAAAGACGGCCTCACAGATGTCTACCACAATTACCCAATGGGAAATGCTGCAGAACTTTGTGCTAGCAAATATAATTTTACAAGAGAAGATCAGGATGCATTTGCTGTGTCTAGTTATACAAAAAGTAGAGCTGCTTGGGAAGCGAATTTATTTGACGCCGAAATTGTACCCGTTCCCATTCCGCAAAGAAATGGTGATCCCATTATGTTTTCAAAAGATGAAGAACCATTTAATGTAAAGTTTGAAAAAATCCCAGGATTAAAACCAGCCTTCACAAAAGATGGTACCATTACGGCAGCTAACGCATCTACCATGAATGATGGAGCTGCAGCGCTCGTATTAATGAGTCAAGAAAAAGCAGAAGCACTTGGCATAAAGCCCATTGCTATTTTAAAAAGTTATGCCGACGCAGAGCAGGCGCCAGAGTGGTTTACAACTGCTCCTGCATTAGCAGTGCCTAAAGCACTTGAAAAAGCAGGCATTACCAGTAGTGATTTGGATTGTATAGAACTCAATGAAGCATTTTCGGTGGTAGGGCTTGCTAATACGCAAATCATGCAATTGGATCCTGCCAAAGTAAATATTAAGGGTGGGGCAGTTTCGATAGGACATCCGCTTGGATGCAGTGGCGCAAGAATTGTGGTTACACTTATTCATGCATTAAAAGATAGGTCTGGAAAATATGGTGCAGCTGGAATTTGTAATGGTGGAGGCGGCGCATCTGCCGTTGTAATTGAAAATTGTTAAGGAAACTTATGAGAAATCAGTTAGGCTGTTTGCTCGATAATTTCATCCATTGAAATGCCCATATGACTTTCGTCGTAGGCACATTCGCCGTTAATGATCACTAGCACTTGAGGTGATTCGTGGTGTACTTTAAATTTTTCAGCAATAGCTGCAGATATATTTCTGTGTTGTAAGAGGTCTAGTAAGTAAAAATCTACGCCGGCTGGAGGCGTGCTGCCTTCTAGTCTATTAAGCGCCATAGAGCTAATGCTACAACGAGTACTGTGTTTGAAAAGTACTTGAGGTAATTTAAATGATTCGGAAGCAATCGCATCCAGTTGTTCGATACTAGTTAGATTTTTCCAATCCATAATAGGGACAAAAAAAAGTCATTAAGGTCTAAAATAACGTGGATTGGTAGTAGGGCAGCCTCTGCTTTTTGAAGCATTGCAAGAAATAATAAATGTAGCGCCGGCTAACAATAAAAAAAGAAGTGCGGTGGTCTTTTTCATACTAAAAGGATAGGTTAAGCGTTTTGTTTCTGTGCTCTATTACTTCAAAGATACTTATTTGCATTTAAATGAGGCCTTTTGTAAGATATAGATCTGTTAAATCTATAAACGAAAAGTTTAATTATTTAGTATGAAGGTTCATTTTATATCTATTGGTGGTAGTGTAATGCACCAATTGGCTATCGCATTACAGGGTAAAGGTTACCATGTTACCGGTACAGATGACGAGATTTTTGAGCCTGCCCTTAGCCATTTAAGAGATAAGGGCTTGTTACCCAGTGCTTTTGGCTGGCAACCGGCGCTTATTACCCCAGATTTGGACGCTGTTATTTTAGGGATGCACGCCAAGGCCGACAACCCAGAACTTTTAAAAGCGCAGGAGCTGGGCTTATCCATTTATTCTTTTCCTGAGTATATTTTCCACGAAAGCCAGCAAAAAAAGAGGGTCGTTGTAGGAGGTAGCCACGGTAAAACCACCACAACCAGCATGATTATGCATGTACTCAAAACCTGCCATCAAGACTTTGACTACTTGGTTGGCGCAAAACTTGCAGGTTTTGAACAGTCTGTAAAAGTAACAAATGCGCCTACCATTGTTTGTGAAGGAGACGAATATTTAGCGAGTGCTTTATTGCGTCAACCTAAATTTCATTTTCTATTTCCACACGTTGCGATACTTACTGGCATTGCCTGGGATCATATCAATGTGTTTCCCACTTTCGAATTTTATTTAGAACAGTTTGTGCTATTCATGCATAAAATTGAAGCGGGTGGGGTGCTTATTTACAATGAGACAGACGAGGTGCTTAATAAGCTAGTACTTGCTAATCAAGGAAACGATATTAGGTACATTCCATACAAAGTGCCTACGCATCAAATTACAAATGGTCAAACCTATATTACACTTGAAGGCGTAGAAGGACCACTTAGCGTTTTTGGAGACCATAATCTATTAAATATGCAAGCGGCTTATTATGCCTGTGCCGAACTTGGCATTTCTGCCAAAGATTTTGTGGGGGCCATGGCTAATTTTACAGGCGCTTCTAAAAGACTAGAATTATTAGCTAGCAATAGTGAATGTAATATATACAGAGATTTTGCGCATGCACCTAGTAAAGTAATTGCCACCATTGAAGCCGTGAAGCAACAGTTTCCTGCTAGAAAATTAATTGGCGTATTAGAACTGCATACCTATAGTAGCCTCAATAAAGAATTTATGCACCAGTATAAAGGGGCACTCGAAAAAACAGATATCGCTGTTGTTTTTTATTCGAAACATGCGCTGCAAATAAAAGGACTCCCTAAACTGCCCGAAAGCTATGTGTTAGAAGGGTTTGATAAAAATGGACTACTGGTAATGACCGATAAAAATGCGTTGGAGCAGTGGCTTCGTGCACAAGATTATTCCAACAGCAATTTAGTATTAATGAGTAGTGGTAATTATGATGGAATTGATTTACCTTCCTTTGCGCCAACTTTAATTTAATATCAACTATGAAATTGCAATTAACAAGACCTATCGCATTTATTGATTTAGAAACCACGGGGGTAACCGTTAGTACAGACCGAATTGTAGAAATTGCAATTGTAAAAATAAGTCCTGACGGTACTAAAGTTGTGAAACGAAAATTAGTGAATCCACTCATGCCTATACCGGCGGGTTCAACTGCGGTGCATGGCATTTCTGATGAGATGGTAAAAGAGGCGCCTTCCTTCACACAAATTGCCAATGAAGTAAAACAGTTTTTAGAAAACTGTGATTTGGGTGGTTATAATAGCAACCGGTTTGATATTCCCATGCTCATCGAAGAATTTTTAAGAGCGGGTATCGAATTTTCTATTGAAGGAACAAAACTTGTAGATGTTCAAAAAGTATTTCACATGATGGAGCAGCGAACCTTAAGTGCTGCCTATAAATTTTATTGTTCGAAAGTATTAGAAGGTGCACATGGAGCAGAAGCTGATGCTACCGCAACATGGGAAGTATTAGAAGCGCAACTTGAAAGATATCCGCAACTAGGAGACACCGTAGAAAGCATTGTAAAAATTACCGGCGAAGAAGATATTGTAGATTTTGCCCGCCGTTTTATAAAAGTAAATGGTATCGAAATTTTCAATTTTGGAAAACACAAAGGCAAGCCCATTACCCAGGTATTAAAAGAAGAACCTCAATATTACGACTGGATGATGAAGGGTGATTTTGCTATGAATACCAAGCAAAAGCTTACTGAAATTCTTAATAGGACCCTTCTTACAAAGGCTTAGTTTTAAGCTATTAGTCAAATTCAAGCTCCATTTTACCGGAATTAATACTGATTTACATAGCTATTCTGATTTTCTTTTATATAAATCGGTTAGTATTTGTAATTTAGCTCCTATTCATGCCCCCTAGACTTTGGAAAAACTAGTCATCATACCAACCTATAACGAACGCGAAAATATTGCGGCTATTATTGCTGCTGTGTTTGAATTGCAGGCAGGATATCATATATTAATTATTGATGACGGATCTCCAGATGGTACAGCAGCTATTGTAGAAGATTTAATGAAGGCGCATGAAGGCCAACTTTTTATTGAAAAACGTTCGGGTAAATTAGGACTTGGCACTGCTTATATCCATGGATTTAAATGGGCGCTCGAAAAAGGGTACCAATACATTTTTGAAATGGATGCCGATTTTTCACATAGCCCTCAAGATTTAGAAAGACTATATGCAGCTTGTAATATTATTGGAGCCGATGTTGCGGTAGGTAGTAGGTATGTAAAAGGTGGAAGAACCGAAAACTGGCCACTAGACCGTCATATTTATAGTAAGGGTGGTGCGTTTTATACCAAGCTCATTACTTGGCTACCCGTAAACGATCCAACAGCAGGTTTCGTTTGTTACAAAAGAAAAGTACTAGAGACGATTAATTTAGACGAAATACGTTTTGTTGGTTACGCCTTTCAAATTGAAATGAAATTTAGTGCTTGGAAATTAGGATTCAAAATTATTGAAATACCTATCACTTTTGTCGACCGTAAAATAGGTCAGAGCAAAATGAGTAAGGGGATTATCAAAGAAGGTATTTTAGGCGTTATAAAAATGCAGTGGGAGAGTTTATTTCACCATTATGCAGATAGGCTTCGAAAAAAATAACTGTGAGAAAAGCCTTACTTCAACTTCATGCTTCTGTTTTTTTAGCCGGTTTTACCGGAATACTCGGCGTACTCATTGAGTTAAATGAAGGCTTGTTGGTTTGGTACCGCATGGCCATTACAGTTGTTACACTACTGGCTCTTTTGGTGCTTGGTAAAAAATGGCAGCATTTGCCTTTTACACAAGTAAAAAAACTATTTGGTATTGGTATGCTCATTGCACTCCACTGGGTCTTTTTTTATGGAAGCATAAAAATGGCTAACGTATCTATCGGACTCGTTTGTGTAGCTGGTGCTGGACTTTTTACAGCACTATTAGAACCCTTGTTTTTAAAGGCTAAGATCAAATGGACAGAAGTGGCACTTGGCTTATTAAGTTTATTGGGTATTTTATTAATTTTTAAATTTGATGCACGTTACCGGGTGGGCATTGGACTGGGTATTGTTTCTGCGATATTAGCTTCTATTTTTTCGGTGCTCAATAAAAAAGAAGTGGACAAGCAGCCAGCTCAAATGATGATGGTGTATGAATTAACAGGCGGACTTTTTTTGTTAACCTTACTCATGCCATTCTACCTGAATTATTTTAATGTTATAAAAATATTTCCAACCTTATCTGATATTGGATGGCTATTAATTTTAAGTTGGCTATGTACCGTGCTTGCTATGGATTTGATATTACAAGCACTAAAAAAAGTATCTGCATTTACGCAAAATTTAACGCTCAATTTAGAACCCGTTTATGGAATTCTATTGGCATTTGTTGTCTATCAAGAAAATAAGCAATTGGGTACCCCTTTTTATTTAGGCATATCTTGCATTGTACTTTCTGTGGTATTCCAGATTGTAAGAGCATCTAGGTCTTGATAGTGCACCATTAAATCCTTTAATTCTTTTTTAAGTTCCGTAATGATTGTCGCATAAGCAGGATTACTGATGAGGTTATTCATTTCTGTCGGGTCTTTTTGCAAATCAAATAATTCTAGGTTGTTATGCGGTCCGTAAAAACGGATGAGCTTATACCATGTAGTGCGAACGCCAAAATGCGGTGCTACATGATGCGGCTGCGGATATTCGTAATAATGATAGTACATGGATGTTCGCCATGTGGCAGCAAAAGATTTTTTGGCAGCAGGGGTCGATTTTGCAACAAGTGGCAAAAAGCTTTTTCCTTGCATATCGGAAGGTGTATGAATACCAGCAATATTTAAAATGGTAGGCGCGAAATCAATATTTACAATCATTTCTTGTAACTGAGTACCTGGTTTAATTTGTCCTGGATAGCGCATGACAAAAGGGGTTCGTAAACTTTCTTCATACATAAAACGCTTGTCAAACCATCCATGCTCACCCATATAAAAACCTTGGTCGGAGGCGTATATAACAACTGTGTTTTGATCTAATTTATTGGCAGCTAGATAGTCTAGTATATTTCCAATACCTCTATCCAGCGATTTTGCAGTGGCGAGGTAATCTTTCAGGTATCTTTCAAATTTAAATTTAAGTAGTGCGACACTATCGTTTTTAACAGCTTCATACTGTTCAGATACCGCCGTATAATATTTTTTGTAAGCTGCTTTTTGTGTAGGATCGAGTCTCCCAAACATGCCTGGACCAACTTTATCCCAGTTGACATTGATTTTTAAATCGTCTTGTAAAACCATGGTTTTATCGACAGTCATATCTTGAAGGCGCGCTGCTTCACGACCCTTATACGTATCCATAAAGTTAGCTGGATACGGAAAATTGATATGGTCAAATGCACCCAGGTCTTCTACATCAGGCATCCAGTTGCGATGCGTTGCTTTTTCACCCACCACTAAAAAGAAAGGTTTACTGGTATCTCTTTTATCCAACCAATTTGTAGAAAACTCGGTGATTAAATTAGTAGTATAGCCCTTGTACATTGTTGTGTCGCCCGGGATATTAATGAAGTTTGGTTGAAAGTACTGGCCTTGGTCCGGTAGTATTCTAAAAAAATCAAAACCTGATGGAAGTGTTTGTAAATGCCATTTACCAATCCATGCGGTTTGGTAGTCTTTTTGTTTGAGTAATTTTTGAACCTGCTGTTGGTTACCGTCAAAAAACCTGCGGGGGCTATTGTCTTTTAAACCGTTTAAGTGATTGTATTTTCCCGTTAATAATACCGCTCTACTGGGTGCGCAAATAGAGTTGGTTACAAATGCATTTTTTGCAATCATACCTTCTTTTGCAATACGGTCTATATTGGGCGTTTGCATTAGGCTTTTGCCATAAGCACTAATGGTTTGCTGGGTATGGTCATCAGAAAAAATAACAATAATATTGGGTGGCTTATTGCTACTTTTTTGAGCTTGTATAAGATTACTACAAGCCAGTATTACTGTACATAAAAATGCAAATTGTTTTTTCATAGAATATATTTTTAGCTCCCAAAACTTTTTTGGTTGGGTAGGCGTCCCCAGTCTGGTAAATCAATATTTAAATTGTCATGCTTTTCTAGCATTTCTTTTTTTAACGCTGCACGCATGCTTGTAATTTTTTCTTGCATGGCTGGTTTTGCTGCTAAGTTATTTATTTCGTAAGGGTCTTTATGTATATCAAATAACTGTGTGGTTAGCACGCCTTTAACATTGTATACAATGAGTTTGAATCCGTCTGGGGTTTTAATGCTCCTGCTCCAATGTCCGTATACATTATACATTTGAATTCTGATATTCGCCCCCGGATTTTTTATACTAGGCATTAAGCTTTTGGCTTCTACGCTAGTAGGGCGTTCGATATTTAAGTATTCATAAATGGTAGGGGTGATATCACTTAAATACATAAATCCATTATTTTTTTTATTGACCGGTATGCCTGGTCCTGCCATAATGAGCGGCACCCGAATACTATGCTCGTATAAATTTTGTTTACCTAATAAACCGTGCTGTCCAACGGCGAGTCCATTATCACCTGCAAAAACAACTAGTGTTTCATTTGCAAGTCCAGCAGCGTCGAGTGCTGCAAGAATGCGCCCTAGCTGTGCGTCTAATTCAGATACCATGCCATAGTAATGTGCAATTTCTTTTTTTACCGCATCTGGGGTTCTTGGATGCGGTAGTAGCATTTCATCTCTTACTGCTAAATCGCCATTGTCAAAAGGGTGTTGCGGTAAAAAATTTGGTGGAAGGTTGATGGTGTCGGGGTTGTACCAGGCGTCATATTTTGTGGGTGGTGTTCGCGGATCGTGTGGTGAGGTGAGTGCGACATAACAAAAAAATGGTTGCTTTTTTGCTTTTTTGCTACTCAAAAATTGGATGGCAGTGCCCGCGTACAATTCGGTGCTAAACGTATCGCTCTTCCAACTATTTTTTGGGTCATACTCGCCGGTAGAGTCAAAATTATTGACGGTTGGATGAAACTGACCACCCTTATTTTCGAAGTGCATGCCGCCAAAAAATATATGGCCGCCATCATTAAAAAAACGGTGGTGCGAAGCTTTGTCTGAATGCCATTTGCCAGTATGAAAAGTAGTGTAGCCTTTTGTTTGAAGTACTTCTGGGAGTCCGGTTAAACTATCCGGTATGGTGCCACCATCGCCGGGTAGTCTATTTACGTACCTGCCTGTTAGCAGCATCACCCTGCTAGGAACACAAACCGCGCCCTGGTGTCCGCCCATAACATGCGCCTGCGTAAATGTAAGACCCCTTGCTACTAGTTTGTCTAGGTTGGGTGTTTTAATTTGCTTGTTGCCAAGTGCATGAATGGTTGCAAAACTTTGGTCATCACTGTAAATGATGAGTATATTTTTGGCGCGCTTGGTATTATTTGTTTGCGCATATGTAATATTAATTAGCGCAAACAAACAAATAATCCAACTATATGAATAATAACGACGCATCATTTAATCCTTATTGTAATTGTAGCTGATAAGCAACCACTGAATTTTTCATAAACGTAGGGACGTAAATGATTTTATTTTTTGCGTCGTAGCCAATATCCGCACTGTTTATTTTTTCGGATCTGGTATCAAATAAAGTTATTTTTTGTGCGCCTGCTGCTACAAAATAAACAATGCCATTCCAGCAGCTTACAATGTACTGGTTGGGGGCAACTCTTTCAATACCGTCGGTGCTTGGGTCCATGCCATCCATGATTTTTGAAATAGCGCCACCTGGGGTTACAGATAGTAATGAGCCTCTATCTAAAATGAGTAATTGGTCTTCGATGCTTAAAAGTCCATTAGGCCCTTGCAGGTTTTCTACTTCTATACTTACAATACCATTTTCGATGCGGTGTACTTTTCCGGTTCTACTATCAGATACAAAAACAGCACCATTTTTATTGACGGTAACATCGTTTAAAAAAACAGATCCTTCTACCTTAATTTTATTTTTAACAATACCTTTTTTAATATCAATGATCACAAGCTCCGTAAGGTCTGCTACATAGAGTTCTTGTTTGTATTTAGCCATCCCTTTTGGTGCATTTAACCCGGTAACCCAATCCAAATTAATAGGAGTACCTGTTTTTGATAATTTACTAATACTTCCCTTGCCGTCTTTGCCATTAGAAGCGCCATCAATATTTGAAACCCATAGGCAGTTTTCTTTGTCATCTACTAGTACTGATTCTGGAATTTTTAAAATAGTGTCGGTAGCCCACAATTTTTGAACGGTTGCTTTTTGCGCGTTGATGCTAACCAAAGAGAAACATACAAGCGCCAGGGAGGTCATTATTTTTTTCATAAGGAAGATTTATTTAAGAAAGTTAAAGAAAATTAAGGGTCTAGAAACCCCTATTTACCGACTAGCCCTCTTTTTGTTCATTTATGGGTATAAAATGTAGAATACGGCTTTTGGCAATTCAGTATTTGTGCCCGTTCACGTATTAAATTGCTATACTATTTGAAATTAATTAATGCTTTTTTATGCGTTACATCTCTATCTTATTGCTACTCGTGGTTACTGTTGCTGTAAAGGCTCAAAAAAAACCTTTAGACCACACCGTGTATGACAATTGGCAATCTATTGCAGATCGTGCCATTAGTAATGACGGCAAGTATGTAGTGTATGCTATAAATCCGCAAGAAGGAGATGGAGTATTGATATTACAGTCGTTGCAAGGCGATTATAAGCTTGTTATTCCAAGAGGTGTGGGCGTAGTTTTATCGGAAGATAGTAAGTATGCTGTGTTTCGCATCAAGCCAACTTTTGCGCAAACCCGTGATGCAAAAATTAAAAAGAAGCGACCCGACGAAATGCCTAAAGATAGTTTAGGGGTAGTAAAACTAGGGGACAAAACAGTTAATAAAACCCCTCGTTTAAAATCTTTTAAATTACCGGATGATGCGAGTGGATGGCTCGCCTATTTATTAGATAAAGAACCTGCAGATGCGCCTAAATCAAAAGCGTCACTTGACTCTGCGGCTAAAATCAAAGCTATGTTTGCGATGGCAGATAGTTTGGTGCGTGCCGCGGATAGTATTCGTTTAAAAGCAACAAATGCATCTGTAAATGGAATGGCTGTTTTGCAAACACCTCAACAGCAACCTAAAGTAGCAGAAGAAAATGTTGAAGAAGGAACAACGCTTGTACTTATGAATTTTAATAACGGCGCTGAAAATAAATATCCCTTGGTCAGTGATTTTTATTTTAATAAAAAAGGGACGACACTGGTACTTAAAAAAACAAAGAAAAATGGCATGGCTGGTTCTGCGGCAACCATTGTTAAGGTTGATTTATCCAGTATGAAGGCTTCAACTATTTTAACAAAGTTCAATGACGCTAAACTCTTCAGGTTAGATGAAACAGGTAAGCAATTAGCCTTTGTTGCAGAAAGAGATAGTACTGCAAAAGCGGTGCGTAAATTTTATCAGTTATATTATTACCAAGATGGAAAAGATTCGGCTGTTGCCATTGCGAGTCAAACATCAAAAGGAGTTCCATCAGGACATATCATAAGCGACAACCAAGCGATTAGTTTTAGTAAATCTGGAGCTCAACTATTTTTTGGTACCGCTCCATTATGGCCATTAAAAGATACGAGTTTGCCAGATTTTGACCGCGTTAGTGTAGATGTTTGGCATTACAATGATGATCAAATTATGCCGATGCAATTAAGGTCTATGGAGACCGAACTTAGAAGAGCTTACACGGCTAGATATGATTTTACTTCTAATAGTGTTGTGCCACTTGGATCTTCTACATTTAGAAATGTGGTACAAACAAATGATGGCGACGGTTCTGTGTTTTATGCAGCTACCGACGAAGGCAAAAGAATAGCATCGCAGTGGCAAGGTTATACCATCAATGACGTGTACAGTATTAACCCATTAGATGGTTCTTCAAAACTCATTAAAGCCAATTTAAAATCTGGAAATGTGCAGCCAAGCGTATCTGGTAATTTATTACTCTATTACGATGAGCCTGCTAAAAAATATTTTGTGTATAACCATACAACGGGTGTAACCAATCAAATCGCAAAAGATATTACCACACCATTATATGACGAAGAAAACGATGTGCCTGATGATCCTAATGCCTATGGGCTTATGCGTTGGACTGAGAATGAACAGTACGTATTACTCTATGATAGGTATGATATTTGGCAGGTAGATCCGTTAGGCAATCAAAAATCTATTTGCTTAACTGCTGGCCGCGCTAGTAAAATTTCTTACCGTTTTATCGCTACAGATCGTGACGAAAAATTTATAAAAACCGGACAGCAATTACTGTTACGCATTTTTGATGAAAAAGATAAAACTGCAGGCTTGGCGACGCTCGTATATGGTTCTAATGCTTTAAACGTATTATTCAAAGAAAGAGTAGCACTTAGTCCACAGGTGCAAAAAGCAAAAGATGCAGACGCATTACTCTATACCAAAGAAACCTATGCGCAGTCTCCAACTTTATTTACTTCTAGTACAAACGGTGGTTCGGCAAATAAGTTGGCGGCTACCAATGCACAGCAAAATGATTTTAATTGGGGTACTGCAGAATTATTTACTTGGAAAGCATATACGGGTAAATTAACAGAAGGTATTTTATACAAGCCTGAAAATTTTGATGCAACTAAAAAGTATCCAATGATTGTTTATTTCTACGAACGTAACAATCAAACCTTGTACAATTATGTTCCGCC
>CAMDLR010000005.1 GCA_945901845.1 Sediminibacterium ginsengisoli
ATAAAAAAACATAAAAATATCAAACACAATGAATAGCGGCCAGAGGTCTAGTTCGTTTAACTTTTTCATCCCTTTATAAAATACAAAGGCTTGAATTAAAAAACGAACACCAAATACAGCAAGGCTCAACCACCAGCTGTAAAAAATAATAGAAACAATTAGTAGTGGATATAATAAAAATTGTGAACTGCTATAAAGGCCTAATAAAAATTTGTGGCCCGGCTTATAATAACGGCTGGTGGTGTAGTGTCTATACTTTTGCGCCATCCACTCGTTCCACGTAGATTTTGGCTCACTTAAAGTGTGCGTTTCTGGGTCAATACAAACAGCGGTATTGCGCGCTGTGGCTACCTGATTGATAAATAAATCATCATCACCGCTAGGCACCTGATTGATAGAAGAGAATCCTTTGTTGCGTAAAAAAACTTGTTTTTTATAACTCAGGTTTCTGCCCACACCCATATAAGGGTTGCCGCTTAGGGCATAGGTTAGATATTGTAGCGCTGTGTGAAAAGTTTCAAAACGAATGAGTTTATTTAAAAAACCAGGCTTTTTTCGGTAAGCGCCATAGCCTAGTACAATTTCAATATTGTCAGTGTATGCTGCTTGCATTTTTTTAATCCAGTGTTCCGATGCTGGAATACAATCTGCATCTGTAAGTAAAACAATTTCATACTTAGCACTTTTAATACCCATCGAAAGAGGAAACTTTTTTCCTGCAATCATTTTTGCTTCCTGTGTTAATAAAACATGGTTGATGTTTTTAAATGCTTTTTTAAATTCATCAATTAAGTATTTGGTATCGTCGGTAGAATTGTCATTTACGAGTACTACTTCGAATGTGCTTTTATAATCTTGTACCAAAACGGCTGGCAAAGTTTGTACCAAATTGTGCGCTTCGTCTCTTGCACAAATCACCACTGATATTGCATGTTCCATTTGCTCCGTGGGTGTAACCTGCTTATAAAAAGCCAAACGAATAAAAAAGTAGAGGTAATAAAAGAGTTGAATGGCTACTACCGAACAAAAAATATAGAAAATGAGGGTCCAAATGATGGGAGCTATGTTCATGAGCGCAAAAATAGTGGTTTTGTGCTACTTTTGTAGTCATGGCTGCACTTACCTTTCAACTTCAAAATACCGCTACTGGCACAGGCGCAAGAGCGGGTGTGATGCAAACCGATCATGGTGAAATACTAACCCCCATTTTTATGCCAGTGGGTACTGTTGGGACGGTTAAGGCGGTTACGCAGCAGCAGCTTTCATTAGAAATTCAAGCTCAAATTATTTTAGGGAATACCTATCATTTGTATTTACGTCCGGGTACCGAAGTATTAGAGGCGGCAGGAGGCCTCCATAAATTTAATGGATGGCATAAACCCATCTTAACAGATAGCGGTGGGTATCAAGTTTTTTCTTTGGCCGCAAAACGTAAAATAACTGAAGAAGGTGTGTTGTTTCAATCGCATATAGATGGTAGTAGGCATCTTTTTACACCAGAGTCGGTGATGGATATTCAGCGCAGTATTGGTGCCGATATTATTATGGCTTTTGACGAATGTCCGCCATACCCTAGTGAATATTCTTATGCTAAAAAAAGTATGGAACTCACGCACCGCTGGTTAGAGCGTTGTATCAAAAGACTTGCCGAAACCCCTGATAAATACGGGTATACACAAAATTTATTTCCCATTATACAGGGCAGCACCTTTAAAGATTTACGTGTTGCCTCTTCGGAATTTATAGCATCTACTAACTGTGCAGGTAATGCTATTGGTGGCCTAAGTGTGGGGGAGCCCGAAGAAATGATGTACGCGTATACATCCCTTTGTACCGACAATTTACCTGCCAATAAACCCCGTTACTTAATGGGCGTTGGAACACCTTGGAACCTACTCGAATGTATAGATAGAGGGGTTGATATGTTTGATTGTGTCATGCCTACCCGAAACGGCCGAAACGGTATGTTATTTACGTCAGAAGGCGTGATTAATATCAAAAATAAAAAATGGGCATCCGACTTTTCTCCAATAGACACAGGCATTCCATGTCATTCTAGTAACTATTATTCTAAAGCCTATTTGCGCCATTTGTTTGTAGCTGATGAAATATTAGGGCTTCAAATTGCAAGTATTCATAACTTGGCCTTTTACTTGTGGTTGGTGGGAGAGGCTAGAAAGCAAATTCTAGACAATAATTTTGCAACTTGGAAAGCGCAAATGCTGCCCATTTTAAAACAGCGTTTATAATTATTTTGTAGGTACATGAAAATACTTGACTGGTACATACTTAAAAAATTCTTGTTCACTTTTTTCTTTGCAATTTTTTTATTTGCAGTGATTGCTATTGTTATTGATGTAAGTGAAAAAACAGATGATTTTGTGCGTTCTGGTTTGGGTATAAAAGATATTATTACGAGTTATTATTTTGGATTTATCCCACACATTATTGCGCTACTATTACCACTTTTTGTTTTTTTAGCGGTCATTTTTTTTACGTCAAAAATGGCTGGAAACTCCGAAATCATTGCTATTTTAGCCAGTGGCACTTCTTATAATAGATGGCTTCGTCCATACTTAGTGGGTGGTGTCATGCTTGGTATGGTGTTGTGGTTTGCCAATCAATACGTGGTACCAAAAGCCAATCAAATTAGGGGAAGTTTTGAAGCTACCTACATCGATAAAAACAGTTCTTACAATGCACTTGTAGGCACCAACTCCAATATTTATTTGCGCATCGATTCATTTACGTATGCAGGGATCTATGCATACGATACAGCTACAAAAAGAGGGGGTCCATTTTTTGCATACACGTTAAAAAACAACAAGCTAGTGCGCAATATTAGAGCCGATCAGATCACTTGGGATACGGCTTCCAAAAAATGGAAACTTGAATTTATTATTGATCGAAATGTGTTGCCGCTCAAAGAAAATGTTGCATATACCACCCAGCAATTGATGGCTTTTAATTTTGGTCCGCTCGATTTAAGTAGGGATAAATACACCAAGGATAAATTAACCACATCCGAGCTCAACCGCTTTATCGAACTTGAAAAATTAAGGGGTTCCGAAGGGCTTAATGCCTTAAAAGTGGAGCGCTATAGGCGCGATGCCACCTGCGTAACGGTTTTACTACTTACTATTATTGGAGCCATTGTTGGTGGCCGAAAAGTGCGCGGAGGTAGTGGCATGCACCTGGCTGTTGGCTTTATAATTGCCGCATTATTTATTATAACCGACCGTTTTTCTACCATTTTTGCCACAAAAGGCAATTTACCCCCCTTAATGGCCGCTTGGATACCCAATTTTATCTTCCTTTTTGTGATTCTATACCTATACAGGAAAGCCCCTAAATAATTTCTCCAATAACCCCCTGTTAATAATTTAAACTTCTTTCATATTCTTTTGTTATACACGTCAAGTTGTACTTACCTTTGCGCAAGATTTTTTTTAAATAATGTAGCATGGAATTACTGAAAGAAAAGTTTAAGGCAAAAGCAGAAGCTGCTGGACTTGAAATCAAAGAAATTATTAAAACCCACGGGGCAAAAAAAGTGGGTGAAGTAACACTTTCACAAGTGTACCAAGGTATGCGCGGTATTACCGGACTCGTCACCGAAACTTCACTGCTAGATGCGCAAGAGGGAATCAGGTTTAGAGGTTATTCTATTCCAGAATTACAAGCGAGGTTACCAAAAGCACCAGGTGGTGGGGAGCCACTTCCAGAAGGACTTTTTCATTTAATGTTACTCGGCGAACTTCCAAATCAAGAAGACGTTGAAATGATCACTAATATTTGGCAGCGCAGAAGTCATGTACCCAATCATGTGTTTGCAACCATTGACGCACTTCCAATTAACGCACACCCAATGACCATGTTTGTTACGGGTGTGATGGCACTTCAAACCGAAAGTAATTTTGCAAAAGCATATGCAACCGGTATCAATAAAAAAGATTATTGGAGTCCAGTTTTTGAAGACGCGATGGATTTACTTGCACGTCTTCCGCGCATTGCTGCATACATCTATCGCCGTAAGTATAAAAACAGCGAACATATTCATCCAAACGGCCTATTAGACTGGGCTGGTAACCTTGCGCACATGATGGGTTACAACGATGAAAGCTTTAAAGAACTCATGCGTTTATACATGACCATTCATGCCGATCATGAAGGAGGTAACGTATCTGCGCACACCACACATTTAGTAGGTTCTGCATTAAGCGATCCTTATTTAAGTTATGCTGCTGGTATGAACGGCCTTGCTGGTCCATTACATGGTCTTGCCAATCAAGAAGTAATCAAGTGGATTTTTGAAATGCAAGAATCACTTGGTACCGATGCGCCAACTTCAGAACAAATTGCAAACTATGTGCAAGCAACACTTAGTGCAGGTAAAGTAGTTCCTGGATATGGTCATGCCGTGCTGCGTAAAACAGATCCACGTTTTACAGCGCAAATGGAATTTGGTAAAAAACACATGCCAGATGATAAGTTGTTAAACACGGTTTGGAATATTTATGAAACAGTGCCACCCATTTTACAATCACTTGGTAAAGTAAAAAATCCTTGGCCAAACGTAGATGCACATTCTGGGGCCTTACTAGTCCATTACGGCATGGTAGAAAATGAGTTTTATACGGTGCTATTTGCCGTGAGTAGAGCACTTGGTGTTTTATCTAGCCTTTGTTGGGACCGTGCATTAGGTTTTCCACTTGAAAGGCCAAAATCTGTAACCACAGATTCGGTGAAGCAATGGTTGGAAGGAAAAGCAGAGATCTGGGAAGGGTAATGTTCGTTTAATTTCATTGGTAATTGTAGTTTTTATATTCAAATTAATCTATATTTAAATAGTATATATTTTTTACCCAATCATAAACATTATTATGGAAGCATCATCTATCTTATTAATTGCCCTCTTGATTATTGTTTTTACTGGTTTATTAACAGTAAGCCAAGGAACAATAGCGGTAATAACCATGTTTGGAAAGTACAGAAGGATACTTACTCCAGGATTAAGATTTAAAATCCCATTAGTTGAAAGTGTATATAAGCGCGTAAGTATTCAAAATCAAAGTTTGGAATTAGAATTTCAGGCTGTAACCATTGACCAAGCCAATGTATATTTTAAGAGTATGTTATTATACTCTGTGCAAAACTCTGCCGAAGAAACACTTATTAAAGTAGCATTTAAATTTATAAGTAATAAGGATTTAATGCAGGCTTTAGTGAGAACAGTAGAAGGAAGTATTAGAGCTTTCGTAGCCACCAAAAAACAAGCCGAAGTATTAACGGCTAGAAAAGATATTGTAGACTATGTTAAAGACCAAATTGATCATAGTTTAGAGGAATGGGGGTATCATTTACAGGATTTACAAATTAACGACATCACTTTTGATCAGCAGGTAATGGATAGTATGAGTAAAGTGGTAGCAAGTAATAACTTAAAGGCTGCAGCAGAAAACGAAGGACAGGCTTTATTAATTACCAAAACAAAATCAGCAGAAGCTGAAGGTAATGCAATAAAAATATCTGCACAAGCCGAAAAAGAAGCTGCTCAATTAAGAGGTCAAGGTGTTGCATTGTTTAGACAAGAAGTAGCAAAGGGAATGAGTGAAGCCGCTGAAGAAATGAAGCAGGCAAACCTTGATACCAATGTAATTTTATTTAGTATGTGGACAGAAGCTATCAAAAACTTTGCAGAGTACGGAAAGGGTAATGTTATATTCTTGGACGGTAGTCCTGAGGGAATGGATAAGAATCTTAAACAATTGATGGGGTTGATTACAAATAAAAACAACGAGTCTGCAAAAAAGTAATTTGCAATAAATAATTCTTCCCAACATGTAATTTATACGTATTTGGGTTTGGGGAATTAGCTCAGTTGGTAGAGCGCTTGCATGGCATGCAAGAGGTCAGCGGTTCGACCCCGCTATTCTCCACATACATATAGTAAGGATTTCAGCAATTTTGTTGAAATCCTTTTTTATTTGGTTTAAACATGGTTTAAACATGGTTTAAACATATGTAAATCGTCAGCATAAAGTGGACGAAATATAGTCTAAATTAGTAGAGTGTTACGCTGTAAAATTATAACATTATTTCTGTCGCCTTTCCAATAAAGTTGTAACTAATGGCATGTGTAAAATAGATAACCATCTGCGAATAAACGTAAGTAGTTGATTTTCACGTATCTTAATGTGTAAGTAAATTGAATTGTAAACAACGTAAAAAGATTTAAGTATATTTTTTTCATGACAAAGTGCTTTTATATTCTTTGTGTTAAGAATATGGGAACTTCTTTGTTAATTTATTTAATATACTTTATCTACTATAAATATGACTCTGATTTTAATAAAATTAATTATATTTATTATATGTTTTTAGGCACTTAATAAATCCTTTCAAATGAAAAATAATAAGATATTTATTTTAATTTTTATTCTATCCAATACATTTAGTGCCTATGCGCAAGTTGTTAAATCAAATAATAGTTTATTATATAATTGGAATGATGATCCAGGTGATTTAAAATATACTTATTATGAAGATCTAAAAACTGGCAATTATGTAAATCATGGAAAATACACATTTAATTTAGTCCAAGGTACTCATTATAAAGAGTATGCTAATGGCAATTTTAAAAATGGGAAAAGAGATGGAGCATGGGAATATAGAATTACAAGATTAGATGACTTGGCATTTGATGTTAATTGGACTGGTGCAATACAATTAACTTTTAGCTATAAAGATGGCAAGCCAAATGGATTGTGGTTTTATGAAAATAAACAAAAATATAGAACGCGTGGTAGAGGAGTTTGGCTTCCATATGAGTTCTACTTTGCACCAAATGAAACATTAAGTGTAAATTTTTCAAATGGCCATCCAGCTGGTGTTTATAATTATTCAAATAATAACATAAATAATAAATCCAAGATTACCGGACAATTTAATGCTAATGGACTAATAAATGGCACATGGATCTTAAATACAAGTGATGAAAAACAAGAATATATTTTTACCAATGGAGTGCTAATAAAAAAAATAATCAGGTCAATGCCAAACGGTGATGTTACAAATAGCTATACTAGAAGCGTAGAAGAATTAAGCTTAATAAATTCTTTTTTGACTGGAATGCTTAAAAAAGAAGATGTAAAGAAATATAGAATACAAATAGATACTGTATCAGCTAGTGAATATATAAGCTTTGATTCTAGAAAAGAAATCTATAGTAAATTTTTTAATTGGGAACGTATTGGCGGAGATGAATTGTATCTGTCAAAAAGAGGCAGCGATTTAGGGGGGCTTGCTATTTCAATAGAATTTAAACCCCAATTAGATTTGGAGAAAATTAATGAATTTAATGAAATGAAAAACGTATACACTAAATATCATTACAGTAAATCTTACGATACAAGTTCTTTGAATCAAGACTTTAATAATTTTATTGCAAAATATGCCATATCATTAACAGATGATGATTATAATAAAGTATTAGAATATAAAAAAGATTTCACATCAATTATAATTAAAAGAACTGACAGCGTAGCTGTAGAAAATAGACGTCAATACTTATTAAGTGAGTTTCCTTTTTTAAGAAAAGTGAAATTAACAAATGAAACAGATCCAATATATATTGAGTTTGAGAAAAAAATGGGGCTATATAATCAATTTAAAATACGGTCAGAATACAATGCAGAATATAAGAAAGCCAAATCTGAAGTGGATTCCGTGTGGAACGAAAATGTATTGTCAGTATACTGCGATTCTAATAGAGCTTTAAAAATCAATGAAGTTTCTAAATTAAACTTTGAAGACAATTATCCAGACTTACATCCTCAAGTTCAGCCTATAATTAAAGCAATTTTAGTAAGTCAATATCTCCCAGCCCTAGATAGTTTAAAGAATAAAAAAGATTTTTGCGAGGCGAATAAATTAGTTGAAAACTTTCAAATACTTTTAAAAAAGGTATTAATATGGGATAAAAATGTATCTAGAGATCTTTCGAAAAAGCACTATTATAGAGCTACCAATGTTTATGCACCTTTAGTAGAAAATAAAGAATATAAGACACCTGTATTTACCAAGATTGATAATTTGAATAATATGGAGGAACTGGTAGCACTTTTAATGTCATTAGATCCAAACGAATTTTAAATAAATATTTTGTCCACTTTATGCTGACGATTTATACCAGACCAGGTCATTGATCATATTTTTACCTCTTCTCATTTTACGGTTAGTAGGTGGGGCGTATTAACGGATTCTTACAATGGTAAATTTCCATCGGATCATTTTCCGGTGTTAAGCCGAATCACCCTTAAATAAAGGTTTTGTGGGCCTAGGGCCGTTATTTAACGGCCTAATTGTGCAAAAGCTTTCTTAAATAACGTGGCTTTAGCATTTTTATTCACAGGGCATTGCTTCTTTTGTAGAACTCACTAATTTTAAGGTAATCAAATCCATTGTATGTTTTATTTATTACAAACAGACACCATTCAAAAAACACTCAGTACAGTTACTGCAAGTACGCCAGAAAAAATTTCTATGCTGAGCTTATTAGAAAAGGGTGGTTGGATAATGTATCCTTTATACTTCTTGCTTGTTGCGGCCATTTATGTTTTTATAGAGCGTTTGTTGGCAATTAACAAAGCCTCTAGAATAGAACCTAATTTCATGAATATTATTAGAGATAATATTGTAACGGGTAATGTGCAAGCAGCACGCAACTTGGCTAAAAACACCAATAGTCCTGTGGCACGTATGATTGATAAGGGTATTCAACGCATTGGAAAGCCACTTGATGCCATCGAAAAAAGTATGGAAAATGTGGGTCGCCTAGAAATGTACAATATGGAAAAAAACCTTTCTATTTTATCACTCATTTCTGGCATTGCACCTATGTTTGGATTTTTAGGAACTATTATTGGAATGGTGCAATTGTTTTATGGCATTGCATCTACTGGCGAGTATACACTTAACACAATTGCTGGGGGTATTTATACAAAAATGATTACATCGGCCACGGGTTTAATTATTGGACTCATTGCGTATGTTGGGTATAATTTTTTAAGTACCCAAATTGATAAGACCGCCAATAAAATGGAAGTAGCAAGTTCAGAGTTCATTGATATTTTACAAGAACCCACTCGTTAATTAACTACAATGAATATCAGAAAGCGTTTAAGATCTCATCCAGAAGTGCACACCGGTGCATTAAATGATATTCTATTTATATTACTATTATTTTTTCTAATTGTATCAACTCTTGCAAATCCAAATGTCATTAAAGTGTCTAATCCAAAGGCAGCAAGTGATACAAAAGCCAAGCAAACAGTGGTGGTTACGGTAGACAAAGACCAGCAAATTTATATTGGATCAAAGCCTATTGTACTTGACTCATTAGAATCTGAACTTTCTGTTTTTTTAGCGAAAGAAACGGATAAGCCGTCGGTGGTTATTAATGGCGATAGTACTTCACATTTAGGAACAGCTATTAAGGTAATGCAGGTGATAAAAAAATTAGGCGCAACGCCTGTAATGGCTGTAGACAATAGCCAATAGTTATTAGCCAGCAGTTATTTTTTAGTGGCTACAATCATTCGGTCATTATCAAACAAGTCTTTTTTAAGCACAGTTTTGTAGTTGTTTTGTACAAAAACGTCCTGCGTTTGAAGTCCCATTGCTTGATTGATTTCTACAAAAAGTGCACCTCCTTTATTTAAATATTTATTGCCAAAACTAGCAATGGCGCTATAAAAAATAAGTGAATGGTTGTTCGCAACAAATAGGGCTGTATGCGGTTCAAAGTCAAGTATATATTTTGCCATATTTTCTTTTTCAATCTCCGCTATATACGGTGGGTTTGAAATTACAATATCATAAATACCAAACTCCGGCCAGTTTGTTTCGTCTAAAAAATCTAGTGTAATACATGAAATAGCTGTGTTATTTGCTAGTGCATTTGCAGAAGCTACTTTGATGGCTTCATTAGAAATATCTACTGCTGTAATATGTGCACCCGGCAGTTTTTTTTGAAGTGCAATGGCAATACATCCACTACCTGTTCCTACTTCTAAAATTTTTAATGGTGCATCATTGAACCTATTTGCTTTGGCCCAACTTGCACATAGGTTTACGAGTTCTTCGGTTTCGGGCCTGGGAATAAGGGTATGTTCGTTCACCGCTAAACACATGCCTGCAAACCATGCTTGCCCTAAAACGTATTGTACGGGCTTGCCCGATAATAGCTCGTTGGTATACTGTTCCAGCTGCTTCACATCTTCTATAGAAAGCGGTTCGTTTTTTTGAAGCCAACGGTCCATTTTTGACCTCCCCGTAATAGATTCCATCACCATACCTGCAATAGTAGCCGCCTCTCTATCATCATAGAGACCATTCAGTGCAGTAGTAAGGGATTGTTCAGCGGCTTCAAAAGTCATGATGCAATGTTAGTATCATTTAGGTTATTTTTGCGCCAGTCCTTCAATTTTATTTATCCATGCAAAACGCAGATCATTACTTTACTATCGAAAAGCCATCTATGGCTGAATTTAAGGATAGGGGGAGTAAGTTTTTAGGGCATGCGTTTCCAGTTATTTCTGCTGAAAATTTCAAACACTATTTGCAAGATTTAAAAAAAGAGCACGCTAAAGCAGTACATCACTGTTTTGCATACAGGCTGGGATTGAATAACGATTTATTTAGGGTAAGTGATGATGGTGAACCCGCTGGAACTGCTGGTAGGCCTATACTAGGGCAAATTGATAGTAGTGGCGTTACCAATACCGCCATTGTTGTAGTGCGGTATTTTGGAGGCACTTTACTAGGTGTGCCTGGGTTAATCAACGCCTATAAATCTGCGGCCTCAATGGCATTACAGTTAACGCCGTTTGTACAAAAAACAATTGAATCTTATTACGAACTTTCTTTTGACTATACCCAAATGGGAGAGGTGATGAATGTTGTAAAGCAATATGGATGTTCCGTTTCGGAACAGTCTATGCAACTTTTTTGTAACCTACGTATTGGTATTCCTAAAGCAAGGCTTAATGAAGTGTTGTATACATTTAAAGACTTACACACCGTAGGTATAAAACCCTGCGCCTGATTTTACGCCTAGTTTTTTATCTGCTACCATACTTACAAGAAGAGGACAGGGTGCGTATTTTTCTTCCTTAAATCCTTCGTATAAAACTTCTAGAATGCTAAGGCAAACATCGAGTCCAATAAAATCGGCAAGTTGAAGTGGCCCCATCGGATGCGCCATGCCAAGCTTCATAATCGTATCTATTGATTCTTTGGTGGCAACGCCTTGATGTAATGCATAAATAGCCTCATTGATCATAGGCATTAAAATTCTATTGGCAATAAATCCTGGAAAATCATTGACTACACATGGCACTTTTAAAAGCACTTTACTGAGTTCAACAATGTTGTCGGAAGTAGCTGCGCTGGTCTCTTTTCCATTGATGATTTCAACAAGTTTCATGATTGGCACAGGGTTCATAAAATGCATACCAATAACTTGTGCTGGTCTTTTGGTAACGCTTGCAATTTCAGAAATAGAAATCGAAGAAGTGTTACTTGCTAGAACTGCATGTGGTGGTGCGGCAGCGTCTAGTGCTTCAAAAATGGAAAGTTTAATAGCTTTGTTTTCGGTAGCTGCTTCAACTACTAAATCGGCATTAGATACAGCTGTAGCAAGGGTTGTGCTTGTTGTTAGGTGTGCAAGTGCTATTTCTTTTTGAGCGGCCGTAATCGTTTCTTTTGTAACCAAACGGTCTAAATTTTTATGAATGGTAGCAACTGCTTTTTCAAGTTGCGCACTGTTAGTATCTAATAGCGTTACATTAAACGCATGGGTTGCAAATACTTGTGCAATACCATTACCCATGGTACCTGCACCAACAACTGTAACATTTTTTATAGTAGACATAGAACTATTTTTTTCGCTTATAATCGCCACGTTTCCACGACTGAATAAAGTCGGCCCAAGCTGCTGGATTTAAAATATTCATGGGCGGAATTTGCCCAGCATAATAATATTTATTGGCTTGTTGACGTAATTGATAATTTACTGCTTCTCTACCATCCGATGGTAAGGAGTTGAGTAAAATTCTATTGCGTGCTTCGTCTGTATTTTTTCTAGCAACCTCGTACATGTCATCGTTTACTTTGTTATTTACAAAGTCTCTTTCAAACTGTTCACGTGTAGGTCTTGGTTTTAAAATAGTGGCGGGTAAATAAACGGTATCACTTACCATGAGTTGAATAACACTGTATTGGGTTTCTGTGAGGCTGACAGGAATCTCAATGCGTCTGTCTTTAAAACCAACACAAGAAAAAGTGATTTTGTCACCTTTTAAAACAGCGATAGAAAATACGCCATCTGGGCTCGTAATGGTACCTCTTCCTTTGCCTTCTACGATAATACTTGCAGAAGGGATAGCTCTTAAGCTGTCAGCGGTCATCACCACACCATAGAGTTGCACAACCGAGTCTCTGTAGGATGTATTTTGTGCCTTGGCCTTGTTAAGGCCACAAAAGGCTATTCCAATAAGAAGGATGCGTAGCATTTTATTCATCGGCTCAAAAATACGAATGGTTTTGACAATAAAAAGGCAATAAATGAGTCTGTTTATGGCAAAGTAAGGGCTACAGCAATTAACTTTGCACACTTCTAGCTTATTTTAACAAAAACTTGCGTGACCATGACCGAAGAAGCGATATTACAGGCCCTTAGTAATGTACAAGAGCCCGATTTAGGAAAAGACCTTGTCACCTTAAATATGGTGAAAGACGTGAAAATTAATGGCAACGATGTAAGTTTTACCATTGTGCTTACAACGCCAGCCTGCCCCATGAAAGACATGATGCGAACGGCTAGTGAAAATGCAGTTAAATTGCTTGTTAACAAAGCGGCTAATGTGCAAGTAAACTTTACAGCCAATACCACTTCTACCCGAAAAGAAAATTTACAAATATTAAGTGGTGTTAAAAATATTATTGCAGTAGTAAGTGGTAAAGGGGGTGTAGGAAAAAGTACCGTCTCTGCAAATATTGCACTTGCCCTTGCAGAAGGTGGCGCAAGTGTAGGACTTATGGATGCCGATATTTATGGACCTAGTGTTCCTATTATGTTTGGTGTGCGTGGTGTACGTCCACTCATGAAAGATATTGATGGCAAAGGATATATTGTGCCCCTCGAAAAATACGGTATCAAATTAATGAGTATTGGATTACTTGTTGATGAAAAAAATGCAGTGGTATGGCGTGGTCCAATGGCAAGTAGTGCCATCAAACAATTTGTTACAGAAGTAGATTGGGGGCCACTCGATTATTTAATTATTGATATGCCGCCGGGTACTGGAGATATTCATTTAACATTGATGCAAACCGTTCCAGTAACAGGGGTGGTGATTGTTACAACACCCCAGGCTGTAGCACTTGCAGATGCTAAAAAAGGTATTGCGATGTTTGGTCAGGCACAAATTAATGTGCCTATTATTGGACTCGCCGAAAACATGGCTTATTTTACGCCGGAAGAACTACCCAACAATAAGTATTATTTGTTTGGAAAAGAAGGTGGCAAGAAATTAGCCGAAGAATATGACCTTGCATTTTTGGGACAAATTCCGCTGGTGCAATCTATTAGAGAAGGGGGTGATGAAGGCGTTCCGTCCATGATTGGCACCGATGAAATTAGCAAGCAAGCTTTTAGAAATATTACGGCGCAAGCAGTACGAAATATTGCCATCAGAAATGCGGGTGTACCTGCAACGCAAGTGATTAAAACAGAAGTGTAAGCATGAAAAAAATCATCATTACTTTAGACGGATATTCTTCATGTGGCAAAAGTACCCTTGCCAAACAAATGGCAGCGCATTTAAATTATGTGTTTATTGATAGTGGTGCGATGTACCGTGGTATTACACTTTATTTTATCAGGCATGGTATTGATGTAACAAATTCGGATGCAGTAATAGAAGCCCTCAAGCATATTCATTTAGCATTTATGTTAAATGAAAAAACGGGAAGAGCGGATATGTATTTGAACCATGAAAATGTGGAGGAAGAAATTAGAGGATTAGAAGTAAGCAATCAGGTGAGCCAAGTGGCAGCACTCGAGCCAGTGCGCATTTTTAGTGTAGCGCAACAGCAATTAATGGGTGGGCAAAAAGGCATTGTAATGGATGGGAGGGATATTGGCACGGCCGTTTTTCCGGAAGCCGAACTTAAAATATTTGTAACGGCTTCTCCTGAAGTACGCTTAGAACGCCGTTACCAGGAACTGGTAGCTATAGACCCGGCTATTACCAAAGCCGAAATAAAGGCCAATTTAGAAATGCGGGATCATATCGATTCTACCAGGGAGTTTAGTCCATTAAAACAAGCAGATGATGCACTTGTTTTAGACAACAGCAGTTTAACAAGAGATGAACAACTTGAATTGGCACTTTCTTGGGCCAAAGAGCGAATCGAAAGCGCTTAATTGATTATATTTGACATGCCTATGAAAAAAAATGGTCCCTCCGTGGAAACGGAACGACCTTTTTTACGATTGCTTGCCATATGAAAACCTTTGGTACAGCTTATAAATAATTTGTACCTATATTTTTAACAGGAAACCCTGTTTGTTTGCTTGCTTTGTTAATACAAATATACAGCGTTTGTAGGCCGTTCAAAAACAACTTAGTGTTAAGGATATTACGCTTAAATGTATCTTTGTAGCCGCAAAGCCTTGCTATTACTGGATTTTTTTGTAAACCCGATATGATGTCCAACCGTTTAGTGGATCCTTTATTTCAGTTAATTCACTCCCTCGAAAAGGCGGAGAAAAGACATTTTAAGTTGTATATCAAACGAAATTCAGCTAAAGAAGACCTCAAAATCATTCAATTATTTGATGCGATAGCGGCTTTACCAGATTATGACGAGCGGATTTTACTCAAGAAGCTAAGCTCCATTGAAAAGCCCCAATTGGCTAATTTAAAAACACATTTGTACAAACAGGTACTCGCTAGTTTGCGCCTTTTAAAAAGCAATGATAGTGTAGATCTTCAATTGCATGAGCAATTAGACCATGCGCGTATTTTATATAGCAAAGGGTTATATCACCAAAGTTTAAAAATTTTAGACAAGGCAAAACTATTAGCACATCAATACCATCAAGATAGTTTTTTAATTCAGATCATTTCACTGGAAAAAAAGATTGAGACCTTACACATCACAAGGAGTATGACAGACCGTGCAGGTCAGTTAACCCTCGAGGCCAACCAGGTAAATGAAAAACGAAAAATAATTACGCAGCTTTCTAATTTGGCTTTACAACTGTATAGTTGGTTTGTACAAAATGGTCATGCACGTAATGAGGCCGATGAAATAGGTATTAAAACCTTTTTTAAAGAAGCGTTGCCTGCTAGTGCCGCGAAGCTCACCGGATTTTATGAGCGGCTTTATTTATACCAGAGTTATTGTTGGTATGCATTTATTAGGCAAGACTTTATCATGTATTATAAGTATGCGCACCGTTGGTTTAATCTTTTTGAAACCAACAAAGAAATGGTTGAGATTGAAACAGGGCATTATATTAAGTCGATGCATATTTTACTCAATGCACATTTTGACCTACGTAATTTTGGCAAGTTTGGTAAGGTACTAGCGCATTTCGAAAAATTTGCTTTGTCGGAACTCCCCAATAAGCACGATATTTTTAGGGTCAATTCATTTGTATATATCAATAGTGCCAAGCTTAATAATCATTTGATGCAGGGCACGTTTAAAGAAGGATTACAGCATGTGCCGGCTTTAACAAAACAATTGAAGGCACTTGAAATGTATTTAGACCAGCACCGTATTTTGGTGTTCAATTATAAAATTGCCACCCTGTATTTTGGTGCCGGTGACTATGCCACTTCTATTGATTATTTAAGGCGTATTATTAATGATCATATTGATTTAAGAGGTGACTTGCAATGTTATGCGCGCCTACTGCATATGATGGCGCATTATGAACTTGGAAATATTGAACTCATCGAAAGTTCATTGATAAAATCGGTGTATCGATTTATGGCAAAAATGGAAAACCTAACTGTTATAGAAGAAGAGATGTTTACATTTCTGCGCGGTTCTTTTAAAGATCCTTCCAGAAAAGTGACACAGGCATTGCAAGAGTTTTTAGCCAAAGTTAAAAAGTACGAGAAGTCTAGATTTGAAACACGTGCATTTGCCTACCTCGACGTTATTTCTTGGTTAGAAAGTAAGGTTGAACATAAAACGATGAGTGAGATTATTTATGCGAAGTATTTGAAGAGCCCTCACCGTTAGTAATGTAGCTTGTGGTAGGCGCATAGGCAATACTGCCACCAACCCATGTTTCGTTTTGGTTGTAGCGAACCCCAATCATTTTTCCTTTACTAAGCCTTGCGATGTTAATGGCCGGAAAAGGTCTAGCAGCGCCGTCTTCCCACAAATAAAGTAACCTGATTTCTACCTTAGCCGGCGTAGTTGGTGTTTTAATAATGGGGGCATAGTTTACTTTTTTTTGAAGCATCCAATTTGCTGGATCTGGTAGACTTTCAATATCATTATTAGTTACATCAATGATAACGCCCGCTCCAGCAAAAGAAAAGAGTGGCTTTAGTACATAGTTTTCTAGATCTTCTGGAATGCTTACTAGTTCGTTTACATAATAGCTAGTAGGAATATTTGGGTGTTGTAGTAAAGGCATGGTGTATTTACTAATCCGGTAAAACCAATTGGGGTGTCCGGCCCATTCTACGTTCAGGTTCTCAAACAAAATGCGTCCTGCTTCCCTAATCTCTGATGGCATTTGATCTAGTTCATCAAAAATGATTCGGTTGTAAATTCTTTTAATGTCTATTTTTTCGCCGTCGCTATTTTTATAAAATAATGTGTCTCCTTCCTTGATAATATCTGTGATGCAAACAATAGTTACGCCGGTGAATGCTTCCGTTGCGTAAAAGTCGATTCTCGTTTTTTGAGTGTGTGGTTTTATTTCAAGTAACACCACATTTTTAGGATTGTGGTTTCCTACAATAATGGACTGTAACTTTTGTAGGTAAGAAGTTTTGTTGAGGCCACTATAATACGCCGAGAAGGGTGCTGGGATCTCGTAAACGGTGCGAGTGGCATCGTCTAGTAGTACTTGATACCCATAAAGGCTTGGAAAGCCTTGCATTTCTATAAGTTGAGGTGCAATTTCATTTTTTTCATTCATGCAAATGCCAAAATCAAACGCTAAAAAATGAGGATATGCCGTTTGGTTGGGTACGTTTTTGTTAGCTGGAATTGAGGCATCCGTTAATGCCTGAAAATCTGAATGCGTAATGGTATCAATGATGTAATCACAAGTATCAAGCATTTGCTTATTGCAATGTGCGTCAATAAAAACTGGTGTTTCTGCTACTCTAAAATCGATGGCACCTACAAAATTTTTATTTAATTCGGATAATAACTGCGCGTATTTCTGTTCCGAAAATTTTTGATTGAAACTATTTCTTTGATCAGGCACCATGGCGTTTGAGTTTAATGAGCAGTCGTATCAAGAATCGCCTGGTTTAAAAAATTAGGCAAAACAGTATTGTAAGTAAGCATAATTTTTTCTGGGTCTAATACCTGGTCCACCATGGATTGCCACTTTTCGGCACCGTGATTCTCAGTCACAATATTTTTTTTATCCGCTTGTAGTAAATACAAATGCATACCTGCTGCGTCTACTTCTGCATGAAACTGTGTCCCCACAAAATAAGGGCTAAAACGCATGGCCATAATTGCTCGTTCGTATGGCACGTGCGGACGGTCTTTTTCGATGGCTAAAATAGAAGCGCCCATTGCTTCAATGACGTCATCGTTTGGTTCGATCACCTGAAAATCTCTGCTGTCAACGCCATAAAATGGGTTGTTTAATCCAGTAAACAGTGGGTCTGAAATGCCCGCTGTTGTTGGGTGTACCGGAAACACACCAAAGGCCGTTGAGTTTCTTTTACAAACCGTACCTACATGATAATATTTGCAGGCGAGCTGAAAACTATGGCATATAAAAAATACATGCTTGGGTTTTTCATTGTCGCTATTCCAAATTTCCATGCTCTCTAGCCAATCAAAATATGAGGTCTCCCATTTGGTATCATTGGAATCAAGTGGAGAACCGGGTCCTCCACTTGAAATGTAGATATCAAAACTAGTGTCTGGTGTTTCTAATAACTGTCGTACATCAAATACCTGATAAGTGAGCGCTAGATTTTTTTGTGCAGCCCAGGCGTGCACAAGTTCATGCATACAACGTATGCCTTCATTGGCATCGCCATCATATAAATCGAGTACCGCAACCTTAATATTTTGATCCATGTTTTTGTTTACGCGTTATAAATAGCTCAGGTTTGTTTTTGGCGTAAGCGTTAAAAGCGTGTGGTACATGAGTTTGATGGTTTCTTCAATATCATCGTGGTGGATCATTTCTACGGTAGTATGCATGTACCTGAGTGGCATAGAAATAAGTACCGATGGACAACCATCATTGGCATAGGCAAAACTGTCGGTATCCGTTCCGGTACTTCTGCTCAGGGTTCTAAACTGTACTGGGATTTTATTTTTTTGTGCAACATCTTCTACCACCGCTAATAGTTTATTGTGAATAGCAGGCGCATAAGCTAGTGAAGGGCCTTTGCCACACTGGATATCACCTTCCACAATTTTACTAATCATTGGGGTGCTGGTATCGTGTGTAACATCTGTAATGATGGCAATATCTGGTTTAATACGGCGGGCAATCATTTCGGCGCCACGTAGTCCAATTTCTTCTTGTACTGCATTTACGACATACAACGAGTAAGGTAATTTCTTTTTATTTTCTTTTAATAAACGCGCTACTTCTGCAATCATAAATCCACCAATGCGGTTGTCAAAAGCGCGTCCAATATAATAGCCATTTGCTAGTTCATCAAAGCCTTCTTCGTAAGTAACTACAGATCCTATATGAATACCTAAATCTTCTACTTCTTTTTTTGTTCTAGCGCCGCAATCTAAACATAGGTTGTCTACTTTAGGTTGTGGTTCTTTAGTATCAGGATTGCCTAAACGCGTATGAATAGCCGGCCATCCAAATACCGCTTTAACGGGGCCTTTTTTTCCATGAATCCAAACTCTTTTGGCAGGTGCAATTTGATGGTCTACGCCACCATTTCTTTTTAAATAAATAAGCCCCTGGTCATTAATATAATTTACAAACCAACTAATTTCATCGGCATGTGCTTCAATCACTACTTTAAAAGGAGCGCCTGGATTAATAACACCTACTGCAGTGCCGTATGGATCTGTAAAAATTTCGTCGGTATATTTTTTGATATACTCGAGCCATACTTTTTGTCCACCCGTTTCAAAACCAACCGGAGATGGGGTATTGATATATTTTTTTAAAAACGCCATGGATGCTGCAGTAACGACTGCATCTTTTTTCTGCTTCTTCGTTTTTGTGCTTGGTTTTTTTGTTGCCATAATATTTAATTTCACTTTATTGTATAGAAAATAGTAGGGTAGCGATGAGGCCGCAGGTGGCTTTCACTACAATGAGCCCGTCAATGATTGCAAGATAATAGAGAATGCTTTTACGTTGGTACATTTGGTAGCTTACACTTATCAACAAAATAAGCGGGATTGTGTTTAATAAAATTTGGTATCCAGTAAATCCGTGCAAATAGCCATAGCGAAGGGTTGCTATTAAGATTAACGCACTCATGGGTAAAACAATCCAATTGATGGTTTTAGTAAGTCCCATGCGTACCACCAAGGTTTTCATTTGTTTATTGGCATCCGATTCAAAGTCTTTGATGTCAAATAACAAGGCGATAATGCTGATGTAAAGGGCGTTGGAGATAAACAAAATAGGCATATGCGCCATGCCCTGATAGGTCTGATTGGTTAGTTTTAAAAAGAGGTAAGGCGTAAACACACCAATACCTACCCATATAGATCCAATAACTAAAGGCTTTATAATGCCATAAGACCGGAGGTTGAGCCAAGGAAATTTTTTGGTATCAAAATAGTATAAAAAGGCTCCAAGGCCAATCAGGCAGCAATATAAAATATCATTGACCCCCATCAAATGGATACCCGGAAATAATGTATACAACTCATAGCTACCACCTCCAATTATAAAAGTAAGCAGCAACCACTGTATTTTTTTAATCTGCCCCGCATGTTCACGCACCCAATTATTTCTTTGGTTAGGGGTGCTATCATAACTTTCTAAGAGGTAAGAATGATTGTAATAATAAACTGTTGCTGCTGCGGCAATTGCTATAAATAAAATAGGTATGTGACGGTGGCCTAACTGCGCAAAGCTAGCTATACAAAGGGCTGCCATGCATACGGCGTAAAAATAATTGCCAAAGAAAAAAGAAGTAAAGCGATGTTCAAGAAAAATACGCCACCGAATAAATGTATCCCAGTTCACGTTTAATTCACGATAATGATGTCGGAAGATACTACGGTGTCACTTTTATTTTTTGCTTTATCAGAAGCCCAAAATCTAAAATAACAAGTATCGTTTTTGCCGCATTTAGGAATGACAGTATAAATGCTGCCCGGAATAAATCCAGTATTATAACCCACTTCAAAAACGCCCCTTAAATTAGGTGTTGCTGTAAATGCGGGAATTTTTACACGGTCACTAAAATTATTACAGCCTTTAGTTTTGGTTACTTTTTGCACCCAAATGCTATCTGAAATATCGCCTTCGGCGTCTGTAAACTCCATTGAAAAAATGATGGCGGAGGCGCCCGAAAAAACCTTTCCATTCACCGACTTAAAAGTGAGCTGGGGTTTTGTGGTATAGGTATCTTTATTGCAAGCAAATATGGTTACAATAATTGCAGTTAATATCAATAATTTTGCCTTCATTCGTGTAGGTTTCTGCTCAAATTTAGTAAAACAAACCAATCATTAGCTGTGTTGCCCATAGATGTTAACAATATTTTCTCTAGCGATCCTGGTTTGTTTAACCAAACAGCCCTAGACCTCTTTGCGTATCAGTATGCTGGGAATGCGGTATATAGGCGTTGGTGTGATCTTATTGTTCCGGCGCAGCATCCAAGAAATGCACAAGGAGTACCTTTAATTGAGCATTATACGGGCATTCCGGCCATGCCCATTGGATTATTTAAAACCGAAACGGTGCAAACCGGAAGTTACGAGCCTGCCCTTTTTTTTGAAAGTAGTGGTACCACCGGAACGGAGCAAAGCAAGCATTATCTCAAAGACGAAGCCGTTTATCAGCGCAGTTTTATAACCGCTTTTGAACAGGTGTATGGGCCGGTTTCAAACTGGTGTATTATTGGACTGTTACCTGCTTATTTAGAGCGGCCGCATTCGTCGCTGGTATATATGGTGGAGCATTTGATGAAAGCATCTAACCATGCGCACAGTGGATTTTATTTATACGATCATGAAGCATTATCACAAACATTAAATGTCAATGAAGCAGCGGGGCAAAAAACTTTATTGATTGGTGTGACGTTTGCATTATTAGATTTTGCCGCGCAATTTCCAGTGCCTTTACAGCATACCACTATTTTAGAAACAGGTGGTATGAAAGGTAGACGTAAAGAATTAACCAGAGCCGAAGTGCATGAAACATTAATGGACGCTTTTCATGTGCCCACGATTCATGGAGAATACGGCATGACCGAATTATTATCGCAAGCCTACGCCACCGGAAATGGTATGTACAAATGCCCGCCATGGATGCGCGTGCTCGTAACCGAAGAAGAAGATCCACTAACCGTGAAAACCATTGGGAGAGGCACTTTGCAAGTTATTGACCTCGCTAATATCCATAGCTGTTCGTTTATTGCCACAGAAGATGTGGGCGCCGTTTACGAAGATGGTAGCTTTGAAGTTTTTGGCCGAATGGATCATTCGGCCCTACGCGGTTGCAGCCTGATGGTGATCTAAAATTTTTGCGCGCACGCAATAATTATTTTACACACTTACATTAAAATCACGAAGTGCATCGTTTAAACTTGTTTTTAAATCGGTACTTGCTTTACGCTGACCAATAATTAATGCACAGTTTACTTGGTATTCACCAGCGTTAAACTTTTTAGTAGTTGTACCCGGAATTACTACTGATCTTGCTGGTACACGTCCTGTATATTCTACTGGCGTTGATCCACTCACGTCAATAATTTTTGTTGATTTTGTTAATACCACATTGGCACCTAATACCGCTTCTTTTTCTACAATGACACCTTCTACCACAATACTTCTGCTACCTAAAAAACAACCGTCTTCGATAATAACAGGGCTTGCTTGTAATGGCTCTAATACACCGCCAATACCCACGCCACCACTCAGGTGTACACCTTTTCCAATTTGTGCGCAACTACCTACTGTTGCCCAGGTATCTACCATGGTACCCGCATCAACGTAGGCCCCAATGTTTACATAACTAGGCATAAGCACCACAGAGCTAGCAATGTAAGCACCATAACGCGCCACAGCTGGAGGAACGGCTCTAACGCCTAATTCTTTGTAGTTACTTTTCAATAACATTTTATCGTAAAACTCAAAAGGAGGGAGCTCCCATGTTTGCATTTGTTGAATACCAAAATACATCAAAATAGCCTGCTTAACCCACTCGTTTACCACCCACTTATCTCCTTCTGGAGATGCTACACGCAAACGACCTTTGTCTACATCTTCAATCACGGCTCTTACGGCATCACTGTAGGTTGCTTCTTTTAATAAATCTCTATTTGACCAGGCTTCAAGTATTAAATTTTGTAAAGACATGCTTATTTTTTTGCAAACATATGAAACACATCTTTAACTACCATTATCTAGCTAAATTCTCGTTAACAATTTGTAATTTGCCTGCGTGACCCCTCTATTTAATGCAGATATTGAAACTTGTTTGACCGTTTTAGAAAGCGGCGGGCTTATTTTGTACCCTACCGATACCATATGGGGTATTGGCTGTGATGCAACCAATGAAGACGCTGTTGCAAAAATATTTGCGTTAAAAAATCGCCCCGATAGTAAGGCGCTGATAGTGCTCATCGCAGACGAGCGTTCACTACTTCAATATGTGGCGAGTCCGCACATCGAAGTGTTTGATTATATCCAGGGTGTATCTAAACCCACCACTATTATTTATGAAAATGCCATTGGACTTGCGGGTAATTTACTAGCCGAAGATGGCTCTGTGGGTATTCGTATTTGTGCTGATGAATTTTGTAAGCATTTGATTAAGCGTTTTAGAAAACCCATTGTAAGTACCTCTGCTAATGTATCTGGCTTCCCGGCGCCCAAAGTATTTACTGATATTGATATCGCAGTAAAGGGGGGTGTGGATTATGTGGTAGCATACCGTCAAGATGATATGACACGAGTAGAGCCTTCTGCTGTTGTCAAATTCAATAAAGACGGGCGTTTCACAATTCTGAGGCCGTAATTGGTTCCTTTTGTTTCCTTTTGGTTATTTTTGCATTATGCATCGCATACTTGTTATTCAAACTGCTTTTATAGGAGACGTTGTGCTTGCAACAGCACTGCTACAAAATTTGCATGCAGCTTATCCGGGAGCAACAATTGATATTTTAGTGAGAGCCGGTGCTCAAGAACTTTTTATACATCATCCCTACATCCATCTGGTGCATGTTTGGGATAAAAAGAAAAATAAATACCAGCATCTTTTTCAAATCATACAAACCATTAGGCGCATCAAATATGATGTTGTCATTAATGTACAGCGTTATTTGGCTACTGGCATTATCACCGTTTTGTCGGGTGCAAAAAAAACAATTGGCTTTAATAAAAATCCACTCAGCTTTTTATTTTCGGAAGTAGTGAAGCACGCGTTTGGGACAGCCGCGCATGCGGTTGGGCGCTCGGCTGAACAGGATTCAAGCACAACATCCATACACGAAACCTCGCGCAACCATGCACTGCTTGCTTCATTAACAACAGCGCCTGTTGCAAAGCCAGCACTCTATCCATCTGCTGCTCATTTTATAGTGGTACAAAAATATCAATCGGCGCCATATATATGTATGTCGCCAGGGTCGGTGTGGGAGACCAAAAAAATGCCAGCAAAAAACTGGATTGATCTCATTAACGCAGTGCCAACTAATTATACCATTTATTTAATGGGTGCCCCTAATGAAACAGCATTATGCGCGGAGATATTGTCGGCTACATCGAGAGGGGGGGTGATCAATATTGCTGGAGAGCTAAACCTGTTAGAAGCAGCGGCACTCATTAAAAGTGCCAGTTTAAATTATGTAAACGATTCGGCGCCCATGCATTTGGCGTCTGCAACTAATGCACCTGTAGTAGCTATTTATTGTTCTACCATTCCAGCATTTGGTTATGGTCCATTATCATCTGTGCAGTTTGTTATCGAATCCACAGCATCATTGCCCTGTAAGCCTTGTGGACTGCATGGAAAAACGGCTTGTCCACTTGGGCATTTTAATTGCGGCAACTCCATTACAACGGCGCAATTACTAGCGCCTCTTTCGCTTATATAAATGAGCAAAGCGCTACATTTGCAAAGCATGGAAATTAATTGTTCACCACTCGAAACCCAACTCTTTAAAAAAGTAGGTACTGCAGCAGATAAGCTGGGTGTGCCTGCTTATTTAATTGGTGGATTTGTGCGTGATAAAATTATTGGACGTCCTACCACCGATGTGGATGTGGTTTGTATTGGCGATGGTATTGCATTAGCGCATGAAGTGGCAGCACTTTTTTCTCCAAAGCCTACGGTTGCCTTTTTTAAAACATTCGGAACCGCGCAAATAAAAATTGATGATTTTATTATTGAATTTGTTGGTGCGCGCAAAGAAAGTTATGCAGCAGATAGTAGAAAGCCAAGTGTGAGCCCCGGCACTATCGAAGATGATCAAAACAGAAGAGATTTTACCATCAATGCACTAGCCATTGGGTTGCATGAAGGAGCTTTTGGACAACTGGTAGATCCATTTGGTGGCTTACAAGCCATTCAGGATAAAATAATAAAAACGCCTTTGGCGCCGCATCAAACATTTAGTGATGATCCGCTGCGCATGTTAAGGGGTATTCGTTTTGCGTGTCAACTAGGCTACACCATTGTGCCTGAAACCCTAGATGCTATTGCAGATAGTGCACACCGCATCAGTATTATTTCGCAGGAGCGTATCACCGAAGAGCTTAATAAAATCATGCTTTGCGATAAACCATCGGTAGGGTTTGATTTACTTTTTAAAGTAGGCCTACTACATAAAATATTTCCGCAGCTCGTAGATTTATACGGCGCCGAAAATATTGATGGTATGGGCCATAAAGATAATTTTTACCACACACTTCAAGTACTTGATAATATCGCGGATAGCACGCCAGACTTGTGGCTTCGCTGGGCAGCATTATTACATGATATTGCAAAACCCGCTACTAAAAAATTTGAAGAAGGTTTTGGATTTACGTTTCATGGTCACGAAGTTGTGGGTGCGCGCATGGTGCCTAAAATATTTACCAAACTAAAACTTCCTTTAAACGAGAAAATGAAACTCGTTCAAAAATTAGTGTTGTTACATTTAAGGCCCATAAGTTTAACCAAAGAAAATATTACGGATAGTGCTATTAGGCGTTTAATATTTGACGCTGGCGAAGACATTGAAAGTTTAATGCTTTTGTGTAATGCCGATATCACCAGTAAAAACAAGCAAAAAGTAAAGCGCTATTTGCAAAATTTTGAAATGGTTCGCCTTAGAATTCAGGAGGTAGAGGATGGGGATAGACTCCGTAATTGGCAGCCGCCTGTAACCGGCGAAATGATCATGGAAACCTTTGGGCTTGGACCTTCCAAAGAAGTGGGACTTCTTAAGGATGCGATTAGAGAAGCTATTTTGGATGGCATTATTCCCAACGAACAGGAGGCAGCTACTAAATTTATGCTTGAAAAAGCAGCTACTTTAGGGCTGCGTCCCGTATAAATAATTGTATTTTAGCAAAATAAACAAAAGAGCATGGCTGTTTTAAAATTTAGGGTGTATTTAGAAGAAGATGACGCGGTGTACCGAGATATATGCATTAAGCATACACAAACTTTTGCGGAACTACATTACGCTATTTTAAAAGCGTATGAATTTGATACCAAACATCAAGCTACTTTTTATCGAAGTAATGATAAGTGGTTACAAGGCCGCGAATTAAGTTTTGAAGTGTACGATAAAAATTATCAGGCACCACCACTTCTCATGGCAGAAACAGCTATTGGAACAGAAATTATAAATACCAATCAAAAATTTGTGTACGAATACGACTTTGCAAAGGTTTGGTTGTTTTTAATTGAGCTGATCCATGTAAGCAAAGAAACAGATGCAACACTTACCTATCCGCTCGTTACTCGTGCCGAAGGCATCGGTCCACAACAATACGGAACCAAAAGTTTACTGGGCAATAAATTTGCCGACATCGAAGAAAAGTATGATTTATCAGAAGCTGCAGATGGTTTTGGTGAAGAAGGAGAGGAAGAAGACGGCGTTAGTGATGATGCAGAGGCAGAGGCAGATGACGACATTGTAGACACGCAAGATGAGGATGGACAAGAAGAATATTAATAAGGTTGTAGCGCTTCTTGCTGCAAGTGATTTTGAATTAAAGACACCCACGGTTATTGTTGTAGTTGGTCCTACGGCCGTAGGTAAAACAGCTTTTGCAATAGCGCTTGCACATCATTTAAATACCCAAATTATTTCTGCCGATTCTAGGCAGTGTTACAACGAACTAAATATTGGTGTAGCAAAGCCAACCGCCGCAGAACTTGCAGCAGTAAAGCATCATTTTATCTCGTCGCATTCAATAAATCAAGAAGTTAATGCAGGTGTTTTTGAAAAATATGCACTAGACGCTGCTGCTCAAATTTTTAAAACCAATGCAACTGCAGTGATGGTTGGCGGCACTGGCCTTTACATCAAATCTTTTTGTGCAGGTATAGACCTTATGCCCGCAATTGATGCAGCTATTAGAAATAGATTGATTACAGACTATGCAATAAATGGACTCGAATGGTTGCAACAAGAAGTAGCTGCTAAAGATCCAATTTATTGGGAAAGCACACACGAAAAAAACAATCCCCAGCGCCTCATGCGCGCGCTTGAAATAGTACTTGCAACCGGAAAGTCTATTACTAGTTTTCAATCAGCACAAAAAATTGCCAGGCCTTTTAATATTTTAAAAATTGGTTTATCGATGCCCCGTGAAATACTCAATAACCGCATAGGTGATAGGGTAGATGCGATGATACAAGAAGGGTTACTCGAAGAAGTACAAGGGCTTTTACCCATGGCACATTTAAATGCATTACAAACAGTAGGGTATCAAGAAATATTTGCACACCTCCGCGGAGAAATTTCTTTACAAGATGCTGTAACGGGGATCAAGCAACATACCAGACAGTATGCCAAACGTCAAATGACTTGGTTTACAAAAGATGCTTCGGTAAACTGGTTAGAACTTGAATCCAAAAGTTAACATCACTGTTCCTCTCGATCCTGCTTGTGAAGCAAACGTATTTGGTTTATCATTTAAGCGGTATGCAAATTGAACGTCTCTGTTCATGATGTGCGCATAACTTAAGTCAATAAATATTCCATGGTCCCTGTAGCCAATGCCGCCTGTAGCAAGCATTCTGCTCGCATCTAATGCATCGTCGGCGTATGGGCTACCATAATAAGCACCACCCAATCTAAACATAACGGTATGGAATTTTATTTCACCACCTAGCTTTAGATTAAAGTTGCCTTTGTAGTTTTCTTTAATGGCCTCGTTTACTTGTGTGTAATAATTTTTTAAACCCATATCGGTAGGGTCAGCTGCAGAAAATCTTGAGCCTTTGTAATTTACATACTCAATATCGGCACTTAAAAAAGCACGTTGTTTGCGGGTGTCTTTCACTTCTCTAAATACATAACTCGCACTAGCAGTTGCTCTCCAAGGCGTGACTAACGTATAATTACTTTCACCTGCTTTGCCACTATTGAGTGCATCGCTATTTGCAGATCTGGTGCGTGCATACGATTCGGTGTTGGCAATTAAGGAAGCCCTCACTTCATCTTTAAATCCAATAACCTGTGGTGTGTGCACCGCAAAGCCAACACGCCAAAATTCGGTGGGTTTATAAATGGTGCCTAGTTTTAAACCCATACCAATACCTCTTGAACTAAAACTTTCTTGAAAAGTGAAACTCTCAAATTGGTTATTGGGGTTAGTAGTAGCGTCTTTTTCGGTGTAGGTAAGTTCACGATTGTAATTGATGATTGGAATGGTTATACTTCCCCCTACATACATTTTGTCTTCCATATTGCCTGCAAGACCAAGGGCCAATTCGTGGTAACCGCCATTTGTGTTGGCGTCATAACTTTGGTTTACACCTGTAGATATAGGCACCATGCTCTGGTAACCATCAAACCTACCTTGTGCATTATTAGACGTGTCAACTAAAAAAGTTCTGAAAGCTAATGAGGATCCAAAAATATAATTGCTCAGTGCTGCATTGGTATCTGCTATATCACGGGTTAATTCTTCGAGGTATTGCTCCGAAAAAGAACTCATATTATTAAAGCCCTTAAACGTTACCCTATTGTTGTAATTGGCTACTTGATTGATAGAAACCGCAATAGCATTACTGGTCCACTTGCTTTTTTTATTGTTGCTAAATCCAAAAATAAATCCACTTGTTCCGTAGAGCATATTGTTTTTTGAGCTACTACTATCGGAACCTCTATAATTAAATTTATTATTGTTGAAGTTCATACCAGGCGACATTACAAACTCAGATGTTTTAAATAATCCAAGCCCGGCAGGGTTTATGTGGTTGGCCGTAATTTCACCACCTAGTGAACCCATCACACCACCGGTTGCTATATTTCTAGCAGAACCATTTTGTGTAAACCAAGCTGTACGAAGTGCATCGTCTGGTTGTTGTGCAAATAGGGTTGTAACAAATAATGTTGCAACAGCAAGTATTGTTAGTTTCATAAATATTAGATTGAATCCTTAGAACTAGTTATCTCTTCCGCCTCTGCCAGTGGATGTGCTAGTGCCAGTGCTTTTTACACCGCCGCTATTGCCACCTGCATTACTTGATGGCATTGGTGCTGCACCACTGCTAGAATTCGAAAAACTTCTGGAAGCTCTGTCCCAGCTATTGTTGTTTACAGCGCCTGCAACAGTTGTTGCGGTAGAGAATACTCTTTTGACAAGGTTCCCAAAACTATTGTTGTTGGTTCCTGTTTCATACGCACCCGTTTTTGGATTGCGGTAGCCTAAATTAACGTTGCCGTATGTTTTATTTTTAAATGCAGTAACATTAGACCCTGCACCTCCGCCAATATTTACCCTTGGATTTTTAAAAGCAATGACACTACTAATAGGGTTTCTAAAACCATTACCCCAGCCGTAGCCAAGTCCTAAATTAGAACCAAAACCGAGGCCAGGATTAAATCCAAAACCAGGCATAAACCCATTATTACATCCACAATTATAATTGTATCTGAAGTTGTTGAAATTGTTATTGAACCTATTGCCCATAAAATCAAAACGGCTATCGTACCAATAACTGTAATCATCGATGCAGTTAAAGCGGTAGCGGTTGCTTAGTTTAAGACGTAAAAAACGGTCTTCTTGCAGCTCAGTATAACGCTCATACTGATCCTTGGCTTCTTCTTCACGTTCTAATTCTTTTTTATTGACGCCATTAGCCGGGGAATAGTAAACGTCGTCTGGGGTTTGCCCGGCTTCGTAAACGGTGCCGCAACTTGTTGCAAAAACGAGTAAAACTGCTACTGATAGGAGGTTAGTTTTCATGGCACATGGGTATTTAGGTATACTATTATGCGAAGTTACATACATTTGCGGTGCAGGCAACTACAATTACAGGGTCGGTATCTGATATCTAAACTAACAATTGTAAGCCTATTATTTTGTTAAGAATATTGTAATTCAATTATGAGCAAGGAAATAACCCCAAGAGCGCAAGATTATTCGCAGTGGTACAACGATTTAGTGATTAAAGGAAGCCTCGCAGACCATAGTGCGGTTAGAGGCTGTATGGTGATTAAACCCTATGGTTTTGCACTATGGGAAAATATGCGTGATGTATTAGACAAAATGTTTAAAGACACGGGTCACCAAAATGCATACTTCCCGCTTTTTATTCCTAAAAGTTTATTTGAGGCCGAAGAAAAAAATGCAGAGGGTTTTGCAAAAGAGTGCGCTATTGTTACGCATTACCGTTTAAAATCAGATCCTAATAATAAAGGAAAATTAATTGTAGATCCAGAAGCAAAACTAGAGGAAGAACTAGTGGTGCGTCCTACATCGGAAGCAATTATTTGGAATACCTACAAAGGATGGATTCAATCGTATCGCGATTTACCGATACTCGTAAACCAGTGGGCCAATGTGGTGCGCTGGGAAATGAGAACGCGACTTTTTTTACGCACTGCCGAGTTTTTATGGCAGGAAGGACATACGGCGCATGCTACTAAAACAGAGGCTATAGAAGAAACTACTAAAATGCTAGATGTGTATGCCGATTTTGTAGAAAATTGGATGGCACTTCCAGTAATCAAAGGGGTAAAAACGGCTAATGAACGTTTTGCGGGTGCCGAAGATACCTATTGTATAGAAGCTATGATGCAGGATGGTAAAGCGTTACAGGCAGGTACCTCACACTTTTTAGGCCAAAATTTTGCGAAAGCTTTTGATGTTAAATTCTCTGATAAAAACAACAACCTAGAATATGTGTGGGCTACTAGTTGGGGTGTGAGTACACGTTTAATTGGTGCACTTGTAATGGCGCATAGTGATGATCAAGGTCTGGTGTTACCACCAAAAATTGCACCACTACAAGTTGTGATTGTTCCTATTTTTAAAGGAGACGAACAAAAAGCGGCGATCGATGCAAAAGTAACTGTGATGATGGCCGAATTAAAAGCACTGGGCGTTTCTGTAAAATATGATGATAGTGATAATGCAAGACCAGGATGGAAATTTGCAGAATATGAAATGAAAGGGGTGCCTGTAAGAATTGCAATTGGTGCAAGAGATTTGGAACAAAATATTGTAGAAGTTGCGAGACGTGATACCAATGAAAAAGCAAATGCTTCGATTGATGGTATTGGACTTCACGTAAAAAATTTACTAGACGAAATTCAGGCAAATATATTTAATAGAGCCAAGGCCTTCAGAGATGATCATATTACAGAGGCTAATACTTGGGACGAGTTTGTTCAGTTACTAGATAACAAAACCGGATTTATATCGGCACATTGGGACGGCTCACCTGAAACGGAAGAAAAAATTAAAGAACAAACCAAGGCTACCATTAGATGTATTCCTTTAGATAATAAGCAGGAAGCGGGCACTTGTATTTTATCGGGTAACCCTTCTACACAGCGCGTTTTATTTGCGAGGGCTTATTAATCTATGAAGAAGCAAAAAGAGTACCATCCATCTATGCAGCCCTACCTTGATGGGCAGGTGATATTAATTGATAAGCCACTCAAATGGACTTCATTTGATATCATTAAAAAAGTACGTTACCAAACACGCATTGCAAAAGTGGGTCATGCCGGAACCCTAGACCCACTGGCTACAGGGCTTCTTATTGTTTGCACGGGAAAATTTACCAAGCAAATCAATGATTATATGGGCATGGAAAAAGAGTATACCGGTACCATTACACTCGGTGCCAAAACGCCCACTTTTGACTTGGAAAGTGAACCTACGAATATTACTTCTTTAGAAAATATTACGCCGCAAAAAGTGTTGGATGCAACGGCTCAGTTTACCGGAGCAATTATGCAAATGCCACCCATGCACTCAGCTATTAAAAAAGATGGACAGCGCTTATATTTAGCAGCGCGTAATGGAGAAGAAGTAGAAATAGATCCAAGACCTGTTACGATTTACGCATTTGAAATCACAAATATTGAATTGCCCATAGTACATTTTAGGGTTGTCTGTTCTACAGGAACTTATATTAGAAGCTTGGCCAACGATTTTGGTGCAGCACTTGGTGTTGGCGGCTATTTAAGTAGCCTAAGGCGTACAAAAATCGGATCATTTTTAGTAGAAGATGCTATGCAAATAACTGCATTTGAACAGCATATTGTAGCATTAAAAGGGGAGACCAATTCCAAACTGTAAAGCCAGGTTGTTTACTTTTAAACCGGAGGCACGCGTTTCTGTGATCGCAAAATTATTAAAACTCATCCATCCATTGTTTTGTTGACGTGCAGGGTCTTTAACGCGGTAGGCTAGATCAAAACGTAATAAAAAATAGGAGAAGTCAAACCTAAGTCCAGTACCTAAACCAACAGCTAGGTCTCTTCCAAAATTTTTAAATGTAAAATGTGCATCTGGTTCGGTGGCATTTTTTTTAACGTTCCAAATATTTCCAATATCTGCAAATACAGCGCCACCAATTTTTACAGATGAAAAATCGGCAATTGTAAAACGGTATTCAATATTTGTTTCGAGTTGCATGTCGCCAAAACGGTCTCTATAACTTGAGTTAACTGTATCGCTAAATACAGAACTTCCAAGTCCTAACTGTCTGAGTCCCCAAGCACGCATGCTATAAGGCCCCCCTGCAATAAATTGTTTGAAAAAGGGTAAGCTTTTTCCAATAACGGGATCGGAACCATAGTTGTACCCAAAGCCAGCAAAAGCACGGTACGCTAGTTCAGATTTTGGATACCTATTTAATTGACGGTATTCGGTTTCTGTTTTGATATACCGGTATACATTGTTTTTAATACTTGGGAAAATTTCAAAAATGGCACCCGCTTCTTCGGCGCTGATTCGGAGGTAGTGACTTCTATTTTTGTGCTTGACACTATTCACCGTTCTAATAAATGAAAAGCTTTGGCTAAAAATATTGCCCTCATTAAACGATGCTTGTAAAAACGGATTGTTTTTAATAAGGCTATCAAGTCCTGCAAGTCTAGAAATACTATAGAGTTCAAGATTGAGGGGTTTGTACAACCATATATTATCGCCGTTCTTTTTTTGTTGATGCCACTCGTAACCAATACTTGTTACCAGTGATTTTATTTGGTAATAATCTCTTCTATCCACATAAGAGCCATTGATAGAAATTAGCGTACGCCCGTTGTCCAACGCTTTTATTTTTTTCCAATTTTTAAATGGCTGCATGATATGCGGAATGGCATAGGTATGTCCAGCATTGATTAAAAAAGTTTGTACAATATTGTTGTCTGTTGCACCAATTAAATTTAATTCTACCCCTGTTCTAAAACTTGTAACAGATTGTATAGCCTGTTTCCAAACGTTGCGGTTGGTATAGTTCAAATTGGTAGAAATACCAAGTGTGTTACCGGTAACAATATCTGCAGAGTTTCGGCTACCTTCTAAATCTATGGAGGCACTTTGTTTAGAAGCAGGTACTAAAAACAAATGAATGTCCAAGCTGTCTTTTGCTGTTTTTAAAATTCTGGCATCTACCTGTTGCCAAGCACCTATTTGCCCAACGGTATTGAGTGTTTTATAGTAAAACCCTTCGTTGTAAAGGGTTCCAGGATATAAATAGTTATGTTGTAAAAGCGGTTTACTACTAAACTTTCCAGTTTTATTGTGAAAAAGAATTTGCTTACTATACGTGTTGGTTAAAAACTGATTGTCAATTAAAGTATCAGGCGATTCGTAAATACTTACTTCTGGATAAAAGTGAACGGCTCTAATGGTAAATGGTGTTGTTTGAAAAGTGTCTAAGGCTTTTTTATTTTTTATGAGAATATTCCAATTAATATTTGATTGTTGTTTGGCCTGGATGCTGTCAATCCTGCTGATTTGTAAAAAAGGATTGGTAACAATTTCTAATAATTTGGTATCTACGGTATCAACCTCTGCTACTAAATTTTCTTTGTTAAAACCATAGTAACCATTGTTACGATATAAGCCCGTTAAACGGTCCAAGTCTTGACTGATAGATTCTTTGGTATAAACGCTGCCTTTTACTAGGCGACTTTCTTTGTTGTGTTGGTTGGTAAGCGCTTGTAAACTGCTATCCTCGATGGCGTAACCCACTTTGTTAACAAGTGTTTTACTGCCTGGCGTAATACGAAGTACAATATGTGTTTGTAATTGATCGCCAATAGTGTCTACTCTAATTGAATCTGTAAAAGATGCTCTATAAAAACCCCTCGTTTGTAAATAAGCGTTCATGAAGCTAATTGAACGCTGCAAATTATTAGGTTCAAAAACGGCTGGCTGCTTTATTTTATAGAAAAAGCCAAATTTTTGAATGCTTCTGATCCGAATACTATCGTCCCAATAATTATCTAGTTCGGTAGTTAATTGTTTTTTCTCATCTTTGGACCCTGTACCGGCAATTTCAATTTTATTGTTGTAGACAAAAGCCTTGTTAATAGGGTAGTTGACAACCGTTGTTCGGCGTTGTTCGGAACAGGCAGATAACACACAAATCACTACAAAAGTGGCAAGTGTACTGGCTAATTGATTAAAATTGCTTACTAAACGCATAACGATGGTAACGAAGTCTGAGCTCAAATATATTCAATCTTTGTCCGACAAAAAAGTTAGACTTGAAACCGGATGTTTTATTGCCGAAGGCGTAAAGCTAGTAGGTGAAATGATTGCTGCAGGCTATCCTTTAAAAGCCGTGTATGCACTTGATAGTTGGGAATCGCCAGATACTTCTATTGAAGTAACACGCATTGAAGCATTTGAACTTGAAAAAATGAGTATGCTTCAAACACCTAATCAAGTATTGGCTGTTGCCATGATGCCCCAACAAATAAAGGCACTGGATTTGACGGGTCAATTAACACTTGTTTTGGATGGCATTCAGGACCCTGGGAATATGGGCACCATTATTAGAACTGCTGATTGGTTTGGAATAAGGCAAATTGTTGCTAGTGAAGACACTGCCGATGTGTACAATCCAAAAGTAATTGGTGCAACCATGGGTAGTTTTATGCGCGTATCAGTAACCTATAAACATTTAGCAGACTGGATGCCTACTGTAAAATTACCAGTGTATGGTGCTTTATTAGCAGGTGAAAATATATTTACAACCAAAGCACCTAATGGGGGGTTGCTTGTTATTGGTAGTGAAGGAAAAGGTATTCGTGAAAATATTTTAGACCAGATTACCCATCCGGTTACCATTCCTAAAATTGGCGGTGCAGAGTCTTTAAATGCGGGTGTCGCTGCAGGTATTATTATCGCGCAGTTAACGCGCTAAATTTTATTAAATGTTGTGGGGCTTATTTAAATTCAATGGCTTTAACCGGACTTATTTTTGGAATCAATAGCGTTGGTAAAAACAGGGAGATAAAACATACCAAACTGGTACCAATACAAACGGCAGCTACCTGCCAGCCAATAATTTTTACGGGTGCCACTGAAATATAATAAGACGCTTCATCGAGTGTGATAAATCCGGTAGCTTGTTGTAAGAGACAAATGCCAAGCCCAGTTATAAGGCCAAAGCCAACGCCAGCAAGGGTTATAAAGGAAGCGTATACAATAAATATTTTTTGAATGGTCCAATTAGTGGCCCCCATCGATTTTAACAGGCCAATCATATTGGTGCGTTCTAGCATTAAAATGAGTAGGCAAGTAATTAAATTAATGAGTGCTACAATGCCCATTACAATAAATACAACATTACGGTTTACGTCTTGAATGTCTAGCCAATCAAAAATATTAGGGTACACTTCTTTGATGCTTTTGCTCATCCATTCTGAAGGTAAGGCATTGGATAAATTACTGCTTACTGCATCAATTTTTTGATATTGATCAATAAAAACTTCGTAACCCCCAATTTGATGGGGTTCCCAATTATTAATGCGCCTGATGAGGTTGATATCTGCTATCATAAAAAGTTTATCATACTCATCAATGCCGGTATGATACAATCCTACCACCACTAATTTGCGGTAGGTTTTTTGTGCATCTGCATTTGTAGAAACGAAATGCACTTTTATCGTATCATTAATTTTTATTTGCAGTCCCTTTGCAACAGCGTCCGAAATAAGGGTTTCTTTACTGTACAAACTATCGGTATATTGTATCCACCTCCCAGCTACTAAAAACTGCTTGAGTGCGGTATGGTTTTCGTTTTTTTCGATGCCTTTAATAAGCACGCCTTCAATACCCGTTTGCGATTCTAATACCGCAGATTTTGTGGCAAAACTGTTGTAAGAAATTATACTGGGTGTGGTTGATATATTTTTTTCGACTTCTTTATTTCTGATAAGTGGAAGCTCTTCAGATACCAACGACTTGCCCGCCTCATATTTTTGTACCCTAATATGCCCCCAAAAGCCAAAAATTTTATCGGCTACTTTTTCTTGAAAACCATTCACAAAGGCCAGCGTAATAATCATGGCTGTAATGCTTACGGCAGTAGCCACCACAGAAAGCCGGATGATAAACCGGGAAAAGCTTTGCTGCTTATTGAAGGCGATGCGTTTGGCAATATGGTAGGATAGGCCCAAAAAGGTTGTTTTGGTAAAATTACGAATAGTATTTTTGTAAGCATGAATCTATCCCATAAATATTGGTCCGTCTGGCTGCTACTACTCTTTGTTTGTACAACTGCCCCTATGGCGCAGCGTGCTCCGGACCAAATTTATATGTCAAATATTAAAACCCCCGTTCTTTTTCAGCAAAACGATCAATTTTCAATACCTATTATTAGGCTTCAATCATCTGATGCATTAGAACTGCATTTTGATGATTTGTCTGGTGTACCTAAAAATTATTTTTACAGCTTTCAACTTTGTAACGCAGATTGGACACCCGCCATGTTAAACCCATTTGATTATATAAGTGGCTTTCCTCAAAATAGAATTAGCATGTACCGTGTATCAAGTGTTGCATTAACGCGTTATGTACATTATCAAGTGCTCTTACCAGAAAAAAATTGTATACCTACAAAAAGTGGTAATTATATTTTAAAAGTTTTTTTAGATAACGATACTTCTAAACTTGCGTTTACAAAAAGGTTGTATGTGCTGGATGAAAAAGTAACGGTAGGTGCTGGTATCACACAACCTTACGGTTCTGATATTATGCGCACGCACCAAAAAATTCAAGTCAATGTGGGGACCAAAGATTTAAATATTTTAAGCCCAGGACAGCAAACAAAACTACTTATTGTACAAAATAATAAATACACGGGGGCTGGTTTTATAACACAGCCTACATTTATTAGAGGAAAGAATTTTGAATATTCTACAGAAGATGTGCAACAAGTATTTGAAGCCGGAAAAGAATACCGCTGGGTGGATATTCGAAGTTTTAGATTTGAGTCGGACAGGGTTGTTAGAACCGATAAATCAACAACGCCATTAACCATTGTTGTGAAACCAGATTTCACAAGAAATGATCAGCGCAATATTTTTTACATGGATGCCAATGGCTGGTCAACAACTGCTTCGACCGAACTTATTAATCCTTGGTGGCAAGGCGATTATGCAAACGTAAATTTCACGTATATACCTCCCGGGTTAAAACCGCTTCTCAATAAAGAACTCTATATGGTAGGGGCGCTTACCGGAAATAGGATAGGGGATACGTCAAAAATGGAATTTGACGCTCTAGTAGGCGTCTACACCAAAACGCTGCTCTTAAAACAGGGCTTCTACAATTATACGTACCTTACTAAAGATAAAGGGGCTCCTTTATCCACTTCTTCTTTTGCCCTAACAGACGGCAATTTTTGGGAAACCGAAAACGATTATACCATTTTCTACTATTATAGGACACTTGGTGGCCGTCATGACGAGTTAATAGGCTTTGCCAAGGTGAATTCGCGTAATCAGCTCCGAACCAGATAATTTGGTGTATTTAATGGCGTAAAAATTAGGGAGAATTGAGGGCAAACCTTACTTTTGCACCGGCAGGTCTTACACGACCAGCTCCTGCAGAACCTCCCCAGGGTAGGAATACAGCAAGGATAAGCGGTTGAGCGGTGCGATGTGAGTAGCCTGCCATTTTTTTTATTCCCCGTCTATTTCGGGGAATTTACTTTTAACAGAAAAACCATGAAGTTTTTTATTGACACGGGCAACCTCGCTCAAATTAAAGAAGCCTACGATTTAGGCATTTTGGATGGTGTAACGACCAACCCTACGTTAATGGCTAAAGAAGGTGTTAAAGGCGAAGCAGCCATTGCCAACCACTACAAAACAATTTGCGAAATGGCAGATGGTGATGTTAGTGCTGAAGTTCTTTCTACCGATTTTGCTACCATGGTAGAAGAAGGTAAAAAGCTAGCTGCGATCCACCCAAATATTGTGGTTAAAGTACCACTTATTAAAGATGGTATTAAAGCAATCAAGTGGTTTACTGATAATGGAATTAGAACCAATTGTACACTTGTGTTTAGTGCAGGTCAAGCTATTTTAGCGGCTAAAGCAGGTGCTACTTATGTGTCTCCATTTATTGGAAGAATTGACGATAGCTCTTGGGATGGTATGGAACTGATTGGACAAATCAGACACATTTATGATATCCAAGGTTTTAAAACAGAAATATTAGCAGCGTCTATTAGAAATGCGCTTCATATTGTTAAAGCTGCAGAAGCAGGTGCCGACGTTTGTACCTGTCCGCTTGATTCTATTTTAGGATTATTAAAACATCCATTAACAGATATTGGACTTGCTAAATTTATTGAAGACGCTAAAAAAATGTAGTGGACAAAAATTTTTAGACCCGCCAAATGGCCGCACAAGTGCGGCCATTTGTATTTAGTGCTTGTGCACTTTTTTCTTGATCATGCCGCCCTTGGTATCTTTCACAGAAGTCATCACCACAAATGCAGTCGGGCTTATTTTTTCGATCTCTGTATTTAATTTATTGATTTCTAGTCTAGTGATAACCGTGTATATAATATCAATATCATCGCGCTCACCTCTTTTACCAGTTCCATTGGCGCCCTTGTATACGGTAACGCCTCTGCCCATGGTATGAACAATCATGTCTTTAATTTCTTTGCAGTGCGATGAAACGATTGTTACACCTATGTATTCGTCGATACCTTCAATAATAAAATCGAGTGTTTTCGAAGCTGCAAAGTAGGTGATCATAGAGTAAAGTGCTGTTTCGATAGACAATAAAAAAGCAGCAGATCCAAAAATGACAATATTGATGATGATAATGATGTCACCAATGGTAAGACCCATTTTCTTGCTCACATAAATGGCGAGTACTTCTGTGCCATCAATAACACCGCCACCTCTGATGGTTAGGCCAATCCCCGCTCCTAAAAAAATGCCACCAAAAATAGAAACCAATAATTTATCGTTGGTGATAATAGGAAAATGAATAAATGCAACACAAATAGCTAACCCAATAATAGCTAGTAATGTTTTGATAGCAAATGATTTGCCTAAAGTAAAATAACTTAAAAATATAAAGGGAATATTAATGAGTATGATTAATATAGATAAGGGAAGCTGTGTAAGCTCAGTGAGTAAAAGGGATACACCAGTAACGCCACCATCAATAAACTTATTAGGCAGTAAAAAACCATTGAGGCCAAAGCCCGCAGCAATAATGCCCAGCATAATATACAGGCTGCTCTTTATTTCTGCCTTAATGGTTACCCATTTTCTTTTATAGTTTCTTGCCTTTTGAAATCTGGTATTGTGGGTGGTAGCTTCCATGGTTATTGATGTTTGAGGGCTTCGCGCTTAGATAAACGAATTTATAAGTGAACCACTTGTTTTGTTTCGTGGCTTTGTTTAGCAGCCACTAGCACTTTCATAATGTTAATGCCTTCTTGTGGTGTAACAGGTACTGGCTTATTTTCTAGAATAGCTGCTGCTACTGCCTCATAGTATTTTCCATAATCACCACGCTCACTTTCAATGGTAGTAATCGTAATGACGCCATCTGTAGCGGTGCTTAGCGTTCCATAATTTTTTGGATCTTCTTTACCCCAGTTGTCACCTCCTGGTTTGTGTCCTGCTAATAATAAATCTTCTTGCACATCGGATCTATTTTTTATAAAGCAACCCTTGGTACCATATATTTTATAACCAGGCCCTACTTGCATAAACACCATACCACTAGTAAGTAATATGCGGTGGGTAGGGTAGTATAATAGGAGTGTGAAATAATCATCCACTAACGACACCGATCTTGTCATGCGAAGGTCTGCAAACACAGCAGTAGGCATACCCGAAAGTTGAATGGCCTGATCTACTAAGTGTGGTCCTAAATCTAGTAATACCCCAGCACCCGGTGTTGGTTGCTCTTTGTGTACTTTAGGACTTAAGGTGGTTCGGTAACGTTCGTAAGAAATTTGAACGTCTAATAATTGTCCAATTTTATTTTGAGCGATCAGTTTTTGTATCGTTAAAAAATCAGCATCATAACGTCTGTTTTGATATACCGTTAATACTTTTTGCTGCTGCACCGCAAGTGCAGCGAGTTCTTCCGCTTCTTCTACAGTAACGGTAAATGCTTTTTCTACCACTACATGTTTACCGGCAAGTAAAGCTTGTTTGGTATATGTAAAGTGCGTGTCGTTGGGGCTATTAACAATTATTAAATCAATACTAGGGTCGGAAAGTATTTCATCGTAAGATGCATAGGATGTAACACCTGGGTAAACGGCTTGTATGTTTTTAGAAGAGCGTTCCCACGCACCTGCTAGCACAAAATTTGGATTCAAGTTTATAAATGGCGCGTGGAACACGCGCCCACTCATACCAAACGAAACTAGGGCTGTTTTTATCATAGCAGCTATTTATCCAGCAACTTGCTTTCTAATAATATTTAACGCACCACCCGCTTTAAACCACTCAATTTGTTGTTGGTTATAGGTGTGGTTTGCTTGAATAGCGTCAGTTGATCCGTCTTTGTGTGTTACCACTAAAGTTAACGGCGTACCTGGTGCAAAGCTTGTTAAGCCCACAACATCGATACTATCATCTTCCTGAATTTTATCGTAGTCTGCTTTGTCTACAAAAGTTAAGGCCAACATACCTTGTTTTTTAAGGTTTGTTTCGTGGATACGTGCAAATGATTTTGTTAATACCACACGCACACCCAAATGACGTGGCTCCATGGCAGCATGCTCACGAGAACTACCTTCTCCATAGTTTTCGTCACCCACTACAATGGTACCAACACCTGCAGCTTTATAAGCTCTTTGGGTATTAGGGACGGTATCAAAAGATCCAGTTAATTGATTTTTTACGCTATCTGTTTTTTCATTGAAAAAGTTAACCGCACCAATGAGCATGTTGTTAGAAATATTATCTAGGTGACCACGGAATTTTAACCAAGGACCTGCCATAGAAATATGATCTGTGGTACACTTGCCTTTTGCTTTGATTAAAAGTTTTAATGATTTTAAATCGGTGCCTTCCCATGCAGCAAAAGGATCTAATAGTTGTAAACGTTTAGAGGCAGGATCCACTGCAACAACAACGCCCGAACCATCTGCAGCAGGAGCTTGGTAGCCTGCATCTTCTACGGCAAAACCTTTTATTGGTAATTCGTCACCAGTAGGGGCGTCTAACATTACTTGTTCGCCTTTATCGTTGGTTAAGGTATCTGTTAATGGATTAAAAGTTAAGTCACCCGCAATCGCAAGTGCTGTAACAATTTCCGGACTCGCTACAAATGCAAATGTATTAGGGTTACCATCGGCACGCTTTGCAAAGTTTCTATTGAAAGAATGTACGATGGTATTTTTTTCTTTTTTCTCTGCACCTACGCGCTCCCACATACCAATACATGGTCCACAAGCATTTGCAAATACTTTCGCACCAATTTGACTAAACACGTCTAAGAAACCATCTCTTTCGATTGTGTATCTAACCTGTTCAGAACCTGGTGTAATCATGTATTCGGCCTTTGTCGTAAGTCCTTTTTGTGCTACTTGTTTAGCAAGGCTAACTGCACGGCTGATGTCTTCGTAAGAAGAGTTGGTACAGCTACCAATTAAACCAACTTCTACAGTTGTAGGCCATCCGTTTGCAGCAGCCACTTCTTTCATTTTAGAAATTGGTGTCGCTAAATCTGGTGTAAATGGTCCGTTTAAGTGTGGTTCTAATGTATTTAAATCGATTTCAATGACTTGATCAAAATATTTTTCTGGATTTGCATACACTTCTGCGTCTGCAGTTAAATGTTCTGCAACGGTATCAGCTAATGCAGCAACGTCGGCACGTCCAGTGGAACTTAGGTAACGGCTCATGCTTGCATCGTAACCAAATGTAGAAGTGGTAGCACCAATTTCGGCACCCATATTACAAATGGTTCCTTTACCTGTACAGCTCATGCTTGTTGCACCTGCACCAAAATATTCTACAATCGCACCAGTACCACCTTTTACAGTTAAAATACCAGCCACTTTTAAAATCACATCTTTAGGCGCTGTCCAGCCGTTTAACTTTCCGGTTAATTTAATACCAATCAATTTAGGCCATTTTAATTCCCAAGCAAGTCCTGCCATCACATCACATGCATCTGCACCACCAACACCAATCGCTAGCATACCTAAACCACCCGCGTTAACGGTGTGTGAATCGGTACCAATCATCATACCACCAGGAAATGCATAATTTTCTAAAACTACTTGGTGAATAATACCTGCACCTGGTTTCCAAAAACCAATGCCATATTTATTAGAAACAGAAGCTAAAAAATCATACACTTCTTTACTCTCTGTTGTTGCTACTTGTAAATCTTGTTTGGCTTCTACTTTTGCAGAAATTAAGTGATCGCAATGCACGGTACTAGGTACGGCAACTTTTGGACGACCGGCTTGCATAAATTGTAACAATGCCATTTGTGCTGTTGCATCTTGCATCGCAACGCGGTCTGGTGCAAAGTCTACATAAGAACCACCTCTTTCAAAATTACTTGGAGATTGATCACCATGTAAATGTGAAAAAAGAATCTTTTCTGATAGGGTTAAGGGTCTGCCAAGTGCTTCTCTTGCTGCATTAATTTTTGCAGGCATTTCTGCGTACACTTTTTTGATCATTTCAATGTCAAAAGCCATAACATTAGGTATTTAAAGTGGTTGAATTGGTTGTTAAAAATCTGCTGCAAAATTACGAAAAAAAGAGGGGTGCTCAAAAGAGTTTCTTTAAGAGAAATCCCCTAAATTGCCCTATACTTCTTAAAAAAGTACCGTTATGATTCAAAAAGTAAGGGAATTTGTAGAATTAAGGGCTTTTGGCGTTTGTAATGCAATAGGGGAAAGGCTAGGTATTGCCACTTCCCGTATTAGAATGTGGTTTATTTATATCAGCTTTTTAACCCTTGGGTCACCGGTTATTATTTATATGGTGCTCGCTTTTTGGATGAACATCAAGCGGTACATTTTAGCAGGCAAAAGAAACCCATTAAAAAATTGGTAGACGTTTTTATTTAGTGTTAAATAACGGCCTCTCTTAATCTCACTAACTTTTCTAGTAACGGTTCCAGTAAATGAAGTGGTAGCATGTTGGCACCATCGCTTTTTGCAACAGCAGGATTCGGGTGTGTTTCAATAAATAACCCGTCGGCACCAGTTGCGATAGCCGCTTTTGCAATCGTTTCAATTAAATGCGGGTTGCCACCTGTTACGCCACTTGTTTGATTGGGTTGTTGAAGTGAGTGAGTGCAATCCATAATAACTGGCACATTGTTTTCTTTCATGGCAGGAATGTTTCTATAATCCACCACCAAGTCTTGATAGCCAAAAGTATTACCACGTTCAGTTAACATAATATTGTTGTTGCCCGCTAATTTAATTTTATCAACTGCAAATTTCATAGAAGCACCACTTAAAAATTGTCCTTTTTTTACGTTTACAATTTTACCTGTTTCGGCAGCAGCAACCAACAAATCTGTTTGGCGGCAAAGGAATGCAGGAATTTGTAAAATGTCGATGTACTGAGCAGCAATAGCAGCTTCGTCGTGTGCGTGAATATCTGAAGTAGTAGGTAAGTTATACGTAGCGCCTACTTTTTTTATGAGTTCAAGCCCATTGTCGTCACCAATGCCGGTAAATGAATTGGCGCTTGTGCGGTTGGCTTTGCGGTAACTAGCTTTAAACACATAGGCAATACCAAGGTTTTTACAAATACCACTTACTTTATCCGCAATTTCCATCACCAGTTCTTCACTTTCTACCACGCATGGTCCGGCAATTAAAAAAAACTGATTTTTATTGTATGATTGATTTTTAAATAATTCTGTTAAGAAGGGCTGATTCATGTTTATTTATTTATAGTCCTAAAACTTCTTTCATTGAAAAAATTCCTTTGTGTGTAGCAGCAAATTCGGCAGCTAATACGGCGCCTCCTGCAAATCCTTTACGGTTGTGCGCGGTATGTGTAATTTCTATGGTGTCAATAGCTGACGCATACGTAGTGGTGTGCGTGCCAGGTGCTGGATCTATGCGCTCCGAACTGATTAATAAATCTGACGCTACACCAGACGCTTCATTCACCCATTTAGTTTTATGCGGGATAGCGTCAAGCACTTGCTCTGCAAGTGTTATAGCTGTTCCGCTAGGAGCATCTTTTTTTTGTGTGTGGTGGATTTCATGTAAGCTCACCTCATAATTCGTATGCTTTGCCATGAGCGCAGCCAGTGTTTTGTTGACTTCAAAAAATAAGTTTACACCAATACTAAAATTACTTGCATAAATAAGGGTGCCGTTTTGCGCCTCGCAAAATGTTTTTGCTTCCTCGTATTTTTCTAGCCAACCAGTAGATCCGCAAATTACCGGAACACCTAATGATAAACATTTCATGACATTGTCAAATGCACTATGTGGTCCTGTAAATTCAATGGCAACATCGATGCCTGCTACTTTATCTGCGCATAAATCTGCGGCATTATCAAGGTCTATTTTTAATCCAATGGTATGACCATTTGCTACTGCAATTTCTTCTATGGCTTTACCCATTTTTCCGTATCCAACGAGTGCAATATTCATGCTTACTTTATTTTGTCGTAAATATTTTTTTTGACGGTTCTTTAAAATTAAAAACGAGTCCAAGGCCTGGTGTTCTGGTATTTGGATTGAACTGTGGTTTTAATTGTAAAGATAAATCATCAGAAACATCAAATTGTTTGAGGTGCGCAAAAACAGTAGCATCAGCTACTTGAAGACCCCAAGCCAATATAAAATATAAAATGGAATAGTCTCTATCTCTTCTAAATGTGTTTCGGTAAGATTGTAAGGAGGCAACTCCTAAATTTTTTAATTGTGGATCAATGCCTGCAAGTCCCGAACTATCTAGGGTAGGTGCTTGTGCTTTAAATTTTGCCTCGTAGGCGTATTTTGTTTTGTTGTACCAGCTGTCATTGTAAAAATACAAAGCACCTGGTATTGCTAAAACGCCATATACAATGGGGATTTTCCAATATTCTTTATTGGTTGCTTGACCCCAGCCTGGTAAAATGGCGGATCTACGGGTAGCTACTTGCGGACGAAAATTTAATTTGACAACAGTATCACTTTTTATAAGTGCGCTGTCTTTTTTCATAACGATGCTATTTTTTCGTGTACTAGTATCTTTTTTTTGAGCACTCAACTCCGTGCTGCAAAAAAGGATGCAGCCAATAAATAAAAAGGTCAACTTTTTTGCACCTATCATTTTAATTTACCGTTACGTTCATGGCATCTAGTATCTTATTGAGTTCGTCCAATGAAAAATACTCGATGGTAATGCTACCCGTTCCTTTTTTAGAATGGGTCATTTTAACTTTTGTAGAAAAATGTGAAGATAAATTATCTTCAATTTTTTTATAGGCTGTTGGAAGGCTAGATTTATTGTCTTTCGCACCTGCAGGTTTTTGTGCGAGGTACATTTTGCGTACCAGTTCTTCGGTTTGTCTAACGCTTAAACTTTTTTGAATAATTTCTTTGAAAACAAAAAGTTGTCTGTCAATGGTATCAATATTTACTAGCGCTCTTGCATGACCCATTGATATTTTGCCACTTCTAATAGCAAGTTGCAAATCGGGCGGTAATTTTAAAAGACGAATGTAATTTGAAACCGTACTTCTTTCTTTACCCATGCGCTCTGCTAACTGCTCTTGGGTGTATGAAAGCTCGTCCATCATGCGCTTATAGCTGATGCCAATTTCGATGGCATTTAAATTTTCTCTTTGTAAATTTTCAAGTAAAGCCCACTCTAGTAATTGCTGGTCGTTGGCTTGTCTTACATATACCGGCACTTCTTTAAGACCTGCCATTTTAGAGGCTCTAAACCTGCGCTCACCTGCAATTAGTTGGTATTTACCAGATGCTAATTTAGAAACCGTTAATGGTTGAATAACATCATGAATTTTAATAGACTCAGCAAGTTCATGTAATGCTTGCTCGTCAAAATCGCGGCGTGGTTGCTTGGGATTGGTTTGAATATCTGCGAGTGCAATTTTGCTAGTGGCAACGGCTTGTTGCGCAAGTGCAGGCTCTACCTGTCCCTTTGGGGTTTTGTATTCTGCGTCTATATTTGAAAGCAAGGACCTAAGTCCTTTGCCAATCATTTCTTTGTTATTTTTTGCGCTGCTCATGTTATTCAATAATTCTTTCTTCATTAGAAATTTTTGTCATGCCATTGTTTTGTAAAATTTCTTTAGCAAGGTTTAAATAATTAATGGTACCCTTACTATCGGCATCATACAAAATAACCGGCTTTCCTACACTTGGGGATTCACTCAATCTGGTATTGCGGTGAATAATGGTATCAAAAACCATTTCATCAAAATGTCTTCTCACTTCGCTTACCACTTGATTGCTTAAGCGTAAACGGCCATCATACATGGTCATTAAAATGCCTTCTATTTGAAGTGCTGGATTTAACCTGCTTTGTACAATTTTGATGGTATTTAATAATTTACCTAAACCTTCTAATGCAAAAAATTCGCACTGTACAGGAACGATAACGCTATCAGCGGCAACTAATGAATTAACAGTGATTAATCCGAGTGAAGGCGAACAGTCGATAATAATAAAATCATACTTATCACGAACGGCATCTAAAATGCCTTTCATCACATTTTCTCTGTTCGGATAATTGATCATTTCAATTTCGGCACCCACTAAATCTATATGTGAAGGGATTAAATCTAGGTTGGGAACTTCGGTTTTTAGAATCACATCATTTGCCGTTGCATTGTTCACCATGCAATCATACAAACTGTTTGTAATGTTGTGCAAATCAAATCCAACACCCGTGGTGCTATTTGCCTGCGGGTCGGCATCTACAAGTAGTGTTTTAAACTCTAAAACAGCCAAACTTGCCGCTACATTGATTGCAGTCGTTGTTTTGCCCACGCCTCCTTTTTGATTGGCTACGCCTATAATTCTCGCCATAATATTTAATGCTTGTAAGTTGCCAAAAATAAGCTTTCAGCTACATCTTTTGAAACAATCTTATCCATACTTTGTTGAAGCATTAACCCCTTGTCAAATTTCCCTAAAAACGGCTAAAAAAGGGGTAATTTTGCCTTTTTCCAATTGATTTTGGCATAAAATCACTCAAAAAACCCAAACCTATGCGCAGTGCAACAAGCTGGTGGATCATCGCTCTTGTCATTTTTTTACTGGATTTATACGTTTTTCAGGCCTTAAAAACAGTAAGCCAGCAGGGGTCCGAAAGGGGGCGTCAGGCCATTTTTATTACCTATTGGGTGGTTTCTTTTTTTACCATTGTTACCATGCTATCTTTTCCTTACCTCCAATTTTTGCAAACCTCTAAAATTTTTCGAAATTATGTTTTTGCCATTTTGATAGGACTTTTTTTAGCAAAATTAATTGGCTCTCTATTTTTTGTAGCAGATGATATTAGGCGGGGCGCACTTGTGCTCATGAATAAAATTTTTCCATTATCAGGCGCACAATATATGGGTCCAGAGGGGCAGGGCATTCCAAGATCTACTTTTTTAAGTTGGTTAGGACTTGGACTTGGTGGTACTTTATTTGGAACTTTACTATTTGGGTTTAGTAATAAATACAAGTATCAAGTTAAAAATATTAAACTTCAGTTTAAAAATTTACCAGAGGCGTTTAGAGGGATGCGCATGGTACACATAAGTGATATTCATAGTGGAAGTTTTCAGGACATCAAGGCAGTTAATAAGGGTATCGATTTAATATTAAAACAAAAGGCCGATCTCATTGTATTTACTGGTGATTTAGTAAACGATAGGGCAACAGAAATGGAACCTTATCAAAATTCATTTGGCCGGATAACCGCACCATTAGGCGTATATTCTACACTGGGTAATCACGATTATGGTGATTACGTGCAGTGGCCAACTCCACAGGAAAAAATAGATAATTTAGAAGCGCTTAAAAAAGTGCATGCTAATATGGGTTGGCGATTATTAATGAACGAGCACGTGGTGTTAGAAAAAGGGGATGAAAAAATTGCTTTATTAGGCATCGAAAATTGGGGTTCGAAAGCAAGGTTTCCGAAGTATGGGAAAATGGATCTTGCGCATGTAGGTACCGAGGATATTAAGTTTAAAATTTTATTAAGTCACGACCCTAGCCACTGGGATGCACAAGTGTTACCTGAATATAGCAGTATTGATTTGATGCTTTCTGGCCATACCCATGGTATGCAGTTTGGTCTCGAAAATCCTTATTTTAAATGGAGTCCTGTGCAGTGGATGTATAAACAGTGGGCGGGTTTGTATGAGCAAGGGGCACAAAAACTTTACGTGAATAGAGGGTATGGATTTATTGGTTATCCAGGTAGGGTAGGTATACTTCCAGAAATCACGGTTATAGAATTCGTTTAGATATGTTATAGTTCAGCCATTTAACAATAGGTTGATATTTTTTTCGTTTTAAATACAAGAACTTACTGTAATAAAACTTTAGATTATGAAAAAGACGTTTATTTTATTTGGACTTGTTGTTTTTTTATCAATGCAAGCAGTTGCTCAAGGTGGATTTAGACTTGGTGTAAAAGGTGGTTTAAATTTAAACAAAGTGAATGGCCAATCTTTTAATGATGTTTTTGATATGGGCTATATGGCTGGCGCTTTTGCAGAAATTGACATCAATAAATTTATTGGTATTCAACCAGAGCTATTGTACAGTCAAACCATGACTAAACGTTCTAGTTTTTCTACATTATATAATACTAGATTTAGCCAATCTTTTTTAATTGACAACGCCTATACAAGACTCAACTATTTAAGTATCCCTATTTTACTCCGCCTTAATTTAGGTAAGCTTATTACATTTAATGCAGGCCCTCAATATGGCATACTTATTGGTCAAGATAAAAATGTTTTAAACAACGCGCAAAATGCGTTTAAGTCAGGCGATATATCTGCAGTAGTGGGTGCGCAATTAAATTTGAGTTCTTTCAGAATCTATGGAAGATACGTAGCGGGCTTGCAAAATATTAATGCTATTGATGACATGGAAACATGGAAAACGGCTTCGTTGCAACTTGGTATTGGACTTAAATTCTAAGTCGTTATAAAAGTAGTCCTTGGAGGAATAAATAGGCAAAGCTAAAATAGATAATGAGCCCAGTTACATCTACAAGTGTAGCAACAAATGGTGCCGAAGAAACGGCTGGGTCAAATCCTAAACGCTTTAAAAAGATGGGTAGCATAGAGCCTGATAAGGTACCCCATAACACAACGCCGATTAATGAAAATCCAACGGTAAATCCAATCATCATCCAGTGTTCACCATAAATATTGGGGAAGATAGAATGCCATACACCTACGCGTATAAAACCAATGATACCAAGTACAGTGCCCAGTAACATGCCGCTGGTAATTTCTCGGCGTAGCACGCGCCACCAATCGGTAATGGTAATTTCACCAACGGCCATAGCCTGAATAATAAGGGTAGAAGCTTGTGATCCACTATTGCCACCACTAGAAATAATAAGTGGTACAAATAATGCAAGCACAATGGCTTTTGCAATTTCATCTTGGAAATAACCCATGGCAGTAGCTGTGAGCATTTCACCAATAAATAATACCACCAACCAGCCCACTCTTTTTTTGAAGAGTTTTAGTAAAGGGATATCTAAATAAGGTTCATTTAAGGCTTCGGTACCACCCATTTTTTGCATGTCTTCGCTGAACTCTTCGTTGGCAACCCAAAGCATATCATCGATGGTTACAATACCTAGTAAAATATTATTATCATCCACCACCGGAAGTGCCACGCGGTTGTTCATTTTAAACACTTGGTTGGCGTGTTCCTGGTCGTCATGTACATTTAAGGAAACAATACGACCATCAATAATTTCATCCATTCTTTTATTGGGTGCCGCTAAAATAACGTCTCTAATTCTGATGTCATCCACCAGTTCGCCATTTTGATCAATGATATAAATAACATCGATGGTTTCAGAATTTTTTCCAAACTTTCGGATGGTATCAAAAACTTCAGTAACGGTATTGTAAGCGAATACATAAACATAGTCGGGGGTCATTAAACGGCCCACACTATCCTCGGGGTACCCAAGCATGGCGAGGGTAATTTTTCTTTCTTCGGGGTCGAGTAATTTAATTAAATCACGAATGGCCGCTTTAGGAAGTTCCTCCAAAAAGTCGGTACGGTCATCGGCGGGGAGCTCATTTAGTAACTCGGCAGTTTTTGAAGAAGGCAGTTCTTTTACAATGTCTTTTTGCTGGGCAATGTCTAAAATTTTGAATACACTAGCCGCCCTATGAATGGCCATGTTTGCAATAATTTGGGCTTCGTACTCAGGATATTCATTGATAAGCTCCGCCACATCGCTAATATTTTGATCATCTAGAAACTCTTTAATTTCCAGCTTATCTTCCTTAGCGATGAGTAGTTCAAACTGTTCATTGATATTTAATTGGTCTAGCTCCAAAGACATGGGCGCAATTTAGTCATCATTTATGATTCGTCCATATTAATTGATATGAAAAGAGGCTGTATCTTCATATCCGACATTGATTTATATGATATTACCCATTTTAACCATTGCCCCATCTGATCAGCGCGGAAGGGGTGTGTTTGCCACCGAAAGTATTGAGGTGGGCACTACGATAGAAATTTCGCCGGTGTTGGTGGTGAGTCCCACAGAAAGGGCTGAACTTGAAAAGACAGTCTTGTATGATTATATTTTTGAATGGGGTGACGATTTATTGTCGGCCTGTGTAGCGCTTGGTTATCTTTCTATTTACAATCATTCTTATGCAGCCAACTGCGTATATGAAATGGATTTTGATAACGCCACTATTTCTATTACAACCGTAAAGCCAGTTGCTGCTGGTGACGAATTATTTATTAATTATAATGCAGAGCCTGATAACACAAAACCCATTTGGTTTGAGGCTACATAAATATATAACTATGAAAAAAAATATGTTTAGTGTTGTTTTATTATTAATGTTGAGTGGAAGTTTATTTGCGCAAAGTGATAGTGCGCTATCTGTTACGACTGCTTACATAACCCCGCTTAACACAGAGATTCAATTGCAAGATGAAGAAGAGGAAGATCAATTTGTACAAGGAGCTCCTACGTATTACAACTGGAAACAAGCTAGTAAGCAAATTCATTTTTTTGTAAAAATCAGAAAGGCCGGGGAGTTGCGCGTTCAGTTGCAGTTCAAAAATAAATGGGCCCAGCCTATTCAAGTAAGTGTGGGTGCTACTGTACTTAAAGTGACGCTTCCTGCAACGAGTAAATTTACAACCCTTAAACTGGGTAAGGTTTCAATAACCGACACAGGCTTTGTTCAAATCACTTTATCAGTGCCTCAAAATACGGCGCGTATGCAGGCGTCTATTGCGGGAATTTTGCTGGGCGGCACAGCGGTGGAACAAATGCATTACAACCACAAACCTAGGCGCAATGCGGCATCGGTGCATTTAAAATACCCGGTTTCAGATAGCATTAAAACAGTTTCATTTTATAATGAAATAACCGTCCCTGCTGGCTTTGATCCAATTCATACCTATTATATGGCCTGTGGTTTTGCACGTGGTTATTTTGGTATTCAGGTAAATAGTGAAAAGGAAAGACGCGTTATATTTTCGGTGTGGGATGCGGGTAACGAAGCTGTAGATCGTAATAAAGTAGAAACTGATAACAGGGTTGTGCTACTTGCAAAAGGGGACAGTGTAATTACCAATGATTTTGGTAACGAAGGTACAGGAGGGCATAGCCATTTGGTGTACCCATGGAAAACCCAAACCACGTATAAATTTTTAGTAACTGCATTAACCGATTCTGCTTCTCAAACAACTATTTACTCGGGTTATTTTTATTTACCAGAAAAACAAAGATGGAAATTAATAGCGAGTTTTTCGGCATCAAAAGATGGGAAGCCTTTACGAGGCTTATATTCATTTAGTGAAAACTTTGTAGGTATTAATGGTCAACTAGAAAGAAAAGCTTTGTTTGGAAATCAGTGGATTCAAAACGGTGCCAATGGGCAGTGGAGTGAGTTAACAGAAGCGCGTTTTTCTTATGATGTGACTGGTAAAATGGGAGACCGAATCGATTATGGTGCGGGCGTTACTGCAAATGGTGCATTTGAACTTTGGCATGGCGGGTTTAAAAATGCCACAGCAAATTATGGCCAATCCTTTACGAGGCCAGCACTTTTAAATAAACCAGTTATTGATTTTACAAAAGATGCCGACTCTTTGAGTTTGGCACAAAAAGATATTGCGCAAATTAAAGCAGCTGTTGCAGCAGGTATTATAGATACTACAGGAAGTGTTGGTGGCGTTTATTATCAGATTGTAAAAGAAGGCAGTGGTGAATATGTAAATGTAACCGATACAGTCACTGTTTTTTATAAAGGAACACTTTTAAAAGACGGCTCTATTTTTGATCAAACAAAAGATAAGCCTGCACGTTTTCCTTTGCAACGATTAATTAAAGGTTGGCAAATAGGAGTGCCTAAATGTAGGGTAGGTGGCACCATAAAAATTATTATTCCAGCGGGTATCGCTTATGGTATGCGCACAAGAAGTAAAGCCATACCGCCCAATAGTGTGTTGGTATTTGAGATTGAGGTAGTTAAAGCAGCGCCTGCCAAAAGCTAGTTTTGTGGAGGGTTTTAGGTTATTTGACGGCTAAATTTCAATTTTATTTGCTCAATGCCCACCAAGGCGCTATTTTTGTACTCTAATGAAGCAATTTACACATAACCACCATCATCATTTCTTACCAAACGGGTAGGCTGTAGGTGTTTGTGTCATAATAAAACATTGAAGAGGCTTACCATTTGGTAGGCCTCTTTTATTTTAAACTAAGTATATGAAATTAAGGTTAGCGATTCAAAAAAGTGGGCGATTGCACGACGATTCTATTAAACTTTTAAAAGAGTGTGGGATTGATATTAGTAATGGCCTAAACAAGTTAAAGGCAGAAGCTTCTAATTTCCCCATCGAAGTTTATTTTTTGCGTGATGATGATATTCCTCAATACGTTGAAGATGGTGTTGCAGATATTGGTATTGTAGGAGAAAATGTAGTGTATGAAAAAAACAAGCCACTAACAGTACTCAACAAATTGGGCTTTGGTAAATGTAGGCTTAGTATTGCTGTGCGTAAATCTGAAAATTATACAGGCTTATCATTTTTAGAAGGTAAAAAAGTGGCTACTAGCTATCCAGTTATTTTATCAAAATATTTAAAAGACAAGGGTGTAGCTGCTGAGGTGCATGAAATTAGCGGAAGCGTAGAAATTGCGCCTAGTATAGGTCTTGCTGATGCTATTTGTGATTTGGTAAGTAGTGGATCTACTTTATTTTCGAATGGATTAAAAGAAGTGGAAACCATTTTGGTTTCGGAAGCTGTGCTGGTAGCAACCAACTTAATTAGTGCCGAAAAGCAGGCTATCATTGACCGTTTATTATTTAGAATGGAGGCTGTAAAAAAGGCGCGCAACACCAAATACATTTTATTAAATGCACCCAATGAGAAACTATCGGATATCATTGCATTATTACCTGGCATGAAAAGCCCTACAGTTTTACCTTTAGCAGAACCAGGTTGGAGTAGCGTGCATAGCGTACTCAATGAAAATGATTTTTGGGAAATTATTGAGCAGTTAAAAGCAGCTGGTGCGCAAGGAATTTTAGTAGTACCCATAGAAAAAATGGTGATATAAAAATATTGTATGAAAATAATTGTAAACCCTTTAGTAGAGTCACTTCCGGAATTACTGCAAAGACCAGTAATGGATCATGCTGCACTGCAAACTGTAGTGCAGGCTGTTTTAGATGCGGTACGCACAGGAGGTGACAAAGCGGTAGCTTCCTACACAAAACAATTTGATGGTGTTGACATTGATAATCTGCAAGTTTCTACTTCAGAAATAAATGAAGCTACGCTATCACTTGCACCTGCATTAAAAGAAGCCATACTGCTTGCTGCAAAAAATATTCGTTGTTTTCATGAAGCGCAGGTAAATGGTCCAGTATCAATAGAAACGATGCCAGGTGTGCGTTGCTGGCGTAAAACTGTGGGAATTGATAAAGTGGGGCTTTATATACCGGGTGGATCAGCACCATTATTTAGTACAGTTTTGATGCTGGGTATTCCTGCAGTGATAGCAGGTTGTAAAGAAATTATTTTATGTACGCCTCCATCAAAAGACGGATTAGTACACCCAGCTATTTTATATGCAGCATCGGTGGTAGGTGTTACTAGTATCTATAAAATAGGTGGTGTGCAGGCCATTGCGGCTATGGCATACGGCACCGAAACGGTGCCGCAGGTGTATAAAATTTTTGGTCCGGGCAACCAGTATGTTACTGCGGCAAAACAACTGGTACAACAATCAGGTGTGGCTATTGATATGCCTGCAGGGCCTAGCGAAGTGTGTGTATTAGCCGACGAAACTTGTAATCCGGCTTTTGTAGCTTCTGATTTATTATCGCAGGCAGAACATGGGCCGGATAGTCAGGTGCTACTAGTAAGTACGAGTAGCATAGTCGTAGATCAAATAAACGACGCCTTAGCGTCGCAATTAGCGGTACTCCCACGAAAAAATATTGCGCAACAGGCACTTGAAAACAGCACTGCCATTGTAGTTGACTCCATGGAGCGGGCTATTTTTATTGTAAATAGTTACGCTGCAGAGCACCTTATTATTGCTTGCAAAAATGATGAAGTAATTGGCGAACAAATAACCAATGGAGGTTCTGTTTTTTTAGGAAATTACAGTCCAGAATCGGTGGGCGATTATGCGAGCGGCACTAACCATACATTACCTACAAGTGGTTATGCAAGGGCCTATAGTGGCGTGAGTGTAGATAGTTTTGTTAAAAAAATAACCTATCAAAAATTAACGCCTGCTGGCCTACAAGCCATTGGAGCAGCAGTAGAAACCATGGCAGCAGCAGAAGGATTAGACGCACATAAAAATGCAATCACCATTCGTTTGCAAACATTATAAATTCTTGAAAGTATAAATACAGTAGCATGTTTGATGTTCAAAAATTAGTGAGAGAAAATATTAAAAACCTGGCACCGTATTCATCGGCGAGAGATGAATTTAGTGGTATGGCTAAAGTTTTTTTAGACGCCAATGAAAATAGTTTTGGTTCACCACTAACCAAGTGGTACAACCGCTATCCAGACCCGCATCAAGTGGCTATTAAGGCTGCATTATCTGTGATAAAATCGGTTCCGGCGGAACAAGTATTTATTGGCAACGGAAGTGATGAGTGCATTGATTTATTGTTTAGAAGTTTTTGTGCGCCAGGCAAGGATAATGTTATTATTTGTCCCCCAACTTATGGCATGTATGAAGTGAGTGCGAATATCAATGATATTCAAATTAAAAAAGCGCCACTGCTTCCTGATTTTCAATTAGACCTGATTCATTTAGAAAATTTAATTGACGCCAACACTAAAATAATATGGATTTGTTCGCCTAACAATCCCACAGGAAATTCTATGGAACGTTCCTCAATAGAAATGGTGCTTAATAATTTTAATGGCCTAGTCGTTATTGATGAAGCGTATATCAATTTTTCAAAACAAAAATCTTTTATTCAGGAGTTGCAAGACTATCCCAATTTAGTGGTGTTGCAAACATTAAGTAAAGCTTGGGGACTTGCTGGATTAAGACTTGGTATGGCTTTTGCTTCTGAAGCTATCATAGGCATTTTAGACAAAGTAAAGCCTCCGTATAATATCAATACCGCAACCCAAGAGCTAGTGCTTAAAGCGTTAGAAGAAGTGGGGCAGGTAAATGGTATGATTAAAATTATTGTACATATGCGTGAGGCGCTAGCGAATGTGTTTAGAAAAATGCCTACCGTAGAAAAAGTGTACCCTTCCGATGCTAACTTTTTACTCGTTAAAATAGTAGATGCCAGGGCGGTATATGACTTTTTGTTAACACAGCAAATAGTGGTTAGAGACCGGAGTAGCGTGGAACTTTGTGAAAACTGCCTCCGAATTACCATTGGCACGGAAAAAGAAAACACGTTGCTTGTAGATGCCATGCAGGCCTGGTTCAACAGGTAAACAAAATGACCATCACGTTTAAATAATAATTATATTAGGGTTCTATTTATACACCAATTTTTATACCATGAAAAAAGTTACTCAATTTTTAGTTTTCTCAAGCTTGTTTATTTCGATGTTGCTTGCGCATGTTAGCGTATCTGCACAAAATATTAAGCCCGATGAAGATAATGCAGGCTTAACATTACCAAAAGGATTTGCTGCATTGAAAGTGGCAGATAATTTAGGTCGTACAAGACATATTGTAGTAAATAAACAAGGTGCTATTTATGCTAAACTTGAAAGACTTGATAATGGCAAAGGCGTTTTAGTTTTAAAAGATACCGATGGTGATGGAAGAGCAGAAACTAAAACATCATTTGGAAATTATACTGGTACAGGTATTGCTATCAAAGGCAATTATTTATATGCTGCTTCTAACAAAGAAGTATTTAAGTATGCGTTAAATGATAATGGTGACATTGTTGATGAAAATGCAGCAGCTACTATTGTTACTGGGCTCGTTGATAAAGGACAACACAACTCAAAATCTATTACACTAGATAATGCAGGTAATATTTATGTAAACGTTGGTGCACCGTCAAATTCATGCCAAGAAAAAGACCGCACCAAAGGTTCGATGGGTATGATGCCTTGTCCAATACTAGATTCGGCAGGTGGTATTTGGCAGTTTAAAGTAGATCAGTTAAACCAGAGCTACGCTTCAGGTGTGCGCTATGCAACTGGACTTAGAAATGTGGTAGGACTTGATTGGAATAATCAACTTAATCAGTTGTTTGTGACACAGCATGGTAGAGATATGCTTAATAATTTATTTCCTGATTTATACGATACTACAATTAGTGCCGAGCTTCCTTCAGAAACCATGTACGCTATAAAAAAAGGCGACAATGCAGGCTGGCCTTTTATTTACTATGATCATGTAAAAGGAAAAAAAATGATGGCACCAGAATATGGTGGTGATGGGGTTAAAACAGTGGATGATAAATACATCAATCCAGCGATGGCGTTTCCTGCGCACATGGCACCTAACGGTCTTTTATTTTACACCGGTAATCAATTCCCTGCTCGTTATAAAAATGGTGCGTTTATTGCGTTTCATGGCTCATGGAATAGATCACCGCTTCCGCAAGAAGGCTATTATGTTGTGTTTGTACCTTACGAAAACGGTAAGCCAACAGGTAAGTGGGAAGTATTTGCAAACGGATTTTCTGGAAAATCAGTGGTGAAAAATCCACGTGATGCACAGCACCGTCCTTGCGGTTTAGCAGAAGGCCCTGATGGCTCTTTGTACATCTCTGATGATGTGAAAGGAACGATTTATAGAATTATGTATCAAAAATAAAAAAACATGCAGCGTATTTATTTAACGTTTGTTGTTCTATTTCTATTTATTGCAGGGGCATCTGCACAAACCAATAATAAACTGGTGGCAGCAAGTATTGCGCGCGGGAAAACAGTTTACCTACAGCGTTGTATGGTATGCCATCAAGCAGATGGAGGTGGTGTTCCAAAACTCAACGCACCATTAGATGCATCTACCGCCGTTAATGGATCTGACGTATCTAAACTGATAAAGTATATTGTAAAAGGTTTTGCAGACCGTGTTGAAATTGATGGAGAACTCTATTCCAATGCCATGCCTGCAGCCGCAGATTTAACGGATCAACAAATTGCAGACGTACTCACTTTTATAAGAAGTAATTGGTCCAATAAAGCAGGTCCTGTATCAACGTTGCAAGTAAAACAAACAAGAAGCAAATTAAAATAGCGTATAATAATCTGGCATGAAGCGAATTTTATTTATAGATAGAGACGGTGTGATTTTACAAGAGCCGCCACAAGATTTTCAAGTAGATAGCACAGATAAAACAAGCTTTGTACCGGGCGCTATTGTTGGACTCTCAAATATTGCCGCATCACTCGATTATTATAAAGTAATGGTCACCAACCAAGATGGACTTGGTACGACATCCTATCCAGCAGATACTTTTTATCCCTACCAAAATTTAATGCTTCGTACACTTGAAGGCGAAGGGTTCACGTTTGATGAGGTGATGATTGACAAAACATTTGCACACGAAGATGCGCCTACGCGTAAGCCGGGCACGGGCTTACTTACGCATCTGATGAATAATCCGGCTTACGATTTGACCAACTCATATGTTATAGGCGACCGCTACACCGATATACAACTAGCTAAAAATTTAGGGTGTAAAGCTATTTATTTTAAAAGTGATTTGCACCCGCTTACTCCCGAGCAGGATCAAGACTTACGCGGTACCATCGCGCTTGAAACAAGTAGCTGGCAGGAAGTGTATAGTTTTTTAAAACTAGGCATTCGAAAAGTGAGCCATGCGCGAAACACCAACGAAACAAAAATACAAGTAGACATTAACTTGACAGGATCTGGTATTGCCAACATACATACTGGGCTTGGATTTTTTGACCATATGCTCGATCAAATTGCGCGTCATGGAAATATAGATCTAGCCATCACTACGAGTGGTGATTTACACATTGATGAGCACCACACGATTGAGGATACTGGACTAGCGCTTGGCGAAGCGTTTGCTTTGGCGCTGGCCGACAAGCGCGGGATGGAGCGTTATGGCTTTGCGCTTCCAATGGATGAAGCAGAAGCAAAAGTACTCATTGATTTTGGTGGTCGAAATTGGTTGGTATGGGATGCAAGTTTTAAAAGAGAAAAAATAGGAGAGATGCCTACCGAAATGTTTTTCCATTTCTTTAAATCCTTTTCGGACGCAGCAAAGTGTAATTTAAACATTAGTTGTGTTGGCGATAATGAGCATCATAAAATAGAAGCCATCTTTAAAGCATTTGCAAAAGCGATTAAAATGGCGGTTAAGCGCGATGCTTTTTCCAATCACTTACCCACTACAAAAGGGGTTTTGTAAAACCCAGAATTATTGTAGGATAGAAGTATTGTTGATTTTGTCTAAAATTTTATGCGCCACTTCCATCGCTAAATAGCCATCAATTTCACTTACCACAGTAGGCTTATTGTTTACAATTGCATCTACAAAAGAAGTAAGTTCTAGTTTAATGGCATTTAGTGGTTCGATGCTTGGATTTGCAATAGCAATTGTTTTTTTGCCATTAGGCGTATCAATATCAAAAGAAAATGCATCAACATCTTCAGGTTGTTTTAACTTAATGATTTCAGTTTTCTTTTCTAACAAATCAATACCAATGTAGGCGTCTTTTTGGAACAGCCTTACTTTGCGCATTTTTTTCATTGAAATGCGACTACTTGTTAAGTTGGCTACACATCCATTGTTAAATTCAATTCTTACATTGGCAATATCAGGCGTGTCGGTCATAACGGCTACGCCACTTGCTGAAATTGATTTAACATCAGATTTTACGAGGCTTAAAATAATATCAATGTCATGAATCATTAAATCTAAAATCACACTAACCTCTGTGCCTCTTGGATTAAATTGTGCTAGCCTATGCACTTCAATAAACATAGGGTTGAGGTTCATTTCTTTTAAAGCTAAATAGGCAGGATTAAATCTTTCTACATGACCCACTTGCATTTTCACGCCAGCTTCTCTCACCATGTTCACTAGATCTTTACCTTCTTGTAGGGTGTGGGCTAAAGGTTTTTCAACAAATACATGTTTACCTTTTCGGATGGCCATCATACAAACTTCGTAATGCAAATCGGTGGGCGTGATAACATCGATAACATCACAGGCTTCAATTAATTTTTCTTCATCAGAAAATCTTTTGAGGCCATATGTATTAATGACTTCATTGGCGTTGTCATTATTTGGATCAAAAAATCCAATAATTTTTACGCCTTCAATTTCTTTCCAATTTGTTATATGAAACTTGCCGAGGTGTCCAACGCCAAAAATCCCTACTTTAAGCATGTATGTATTTATTTGGCGTAAAGGTAGGCAAACGGGATCCTTTAACTATCTAGGGGCATCTTATGTGGATATTTTACTTCTTTTTCTTAACAGGCGCTTTTTTAGTAGGTGCCTTTTTAGGCGGGGCTTTCTTTGATATAGGTTTCTTTCCAGTAGTAGCCTTTTTCTTAGCAGGCGCTTTTTTAATGGACTTTTTCTTTTTACTACTTGATTTTACGCCTTTTTTAGACTTTTTAGATATGCTCGTTGGCCTTTTTCCTGTATTGATATTGTTATTTGTAGTTGGATTTCTGTTATGAATTATATCAGCTTTATCAAAAATGACCATCTCTGATTTAAGTTGCTGGGTTGTTATATCAATTAACAGTTGTGGGTCTATTGGTATACCATTATATCTTGTTTCAAAATGAAGGTGTGGTCCTGTGGAGTGTCCTGTTGAACCACCTAAGCCAATAAATTGTCCACTTTTTACGTATTGGTTTTCTACTACATTGATGTTGTTTAAATGCCCATACAATGTTTCTAATCCATTTTTATGTCTTATAACAATACAATTACCATACCCTCCGGTGTTTGGTTTGGCAAAGCGCACCACACCATCAAATGCAGATACAACAGAGTCTCCAAAATTTAAGCTTAAGTCGAGGCCCTGATGTTGTTTCCCCCATCTATTTCCGAATACCGAATTCATTCTACCATACCATGTTAGTGTGAACTTTTCGTCATCTTTAATTAAGTTGAATAAAATTTCATCTGTCGTATCAGATATAGTTTTTTGTGTAAACAAACTAGAGTTAGACCAATCTCTGATAAATATAGAGTCATTAGAAAGTAGATGTTCTGCTAACTGTTGTGCACTATCTTCGTCTAAGCCCGGTTCAGTGATCCATGTTTTTTTACTTCTATTAATTACTACAGGATATCTATAGGTTTTACTTGACTTAAATCTGCTTTTTTTCTTACCGCTTTTTGTCGCTTTCTTTTTTTTAGGGGTATTTTTTTTCTTTGTTGTTTTACTTTTGCTGCCTTTTTTTGATTGTGCAATACTTTCAGGCATAACAACAAATAATGCAATTAATATACTTAATACATAAAAGGCTTTGCGTAAAGTGGATGTAAGTTGCATGATCATCTTATTGATATCTAATTAGGGTTACGTTGCCTTGTCTTATAACAGGTTTATTGTTGTAGTCAAATCCTTGTATGATCCAAGTGTATGTTTCCATGGGTTGATTTACGCCATTACTTGTGCCATCCCAGTATTTACTCATATCTGAAGTAGTAAATACTTCGTGACCAAACCTGTCATAAATTTTAAAGTATTTAATAGCGGTAACTCCCACATAAATTGGTTTAAATATGGCATTGTCTCTATTATTACTTGAAGGTATAAATGCCCTTGGTAAGAATATGTCTGTTCCTGGGAATCCCCATATTTCTTGTCTATCTGTTATGGTACAACCTGCCGAATCGATGATCGTAATTTTGTAGGTTGTTTTTGGATGTTGCACGTTAATGTTAACACATCTGCTATCAATTGGATTGATATCGGTGCTTGGAGACCATGTATATTTATCGCCACCAGGGACTGCACATAAACTTTGTGATACATTGTACTGTAAGTATTTGATAGCATACACAGAATCTCTTCTTCTATCAATAATTTTCAATGGCACTGTAATTGAATCTTGCATCGATGGACAAAGATTTCCACCCACAATTAATTGAACAGGGAAAGTGCCAATATTCTTATAAATATGAACGGGACTAGCAACACTATTAAAAGAGTTGTCTCCAAAATTCCATTTCCATGATCCAACTTTGTCTGCATAGCCAGCTATACTAGAATCCTTAAAGAAAATCGGGGATTCGACACAATAGTTTACGATGCCAAATTTAGCTTTTGGATAGCCGATAACAATGACCGAATCTACAAAAGTAGAAGTCAGACATGAACTATCTGCTCTAACAGTTAAGCGAACCTTAAACGTTCCAGCAAATTTAAATCGGTGTGTAGGGTTAGCTGTGTAATTGAGCGGAATTCCATCACCAAAATCCCAAGTGTAGGATATGAATCGTGTGCTGCCATATCCAAGCGAAGAGGTGTTTACAAACGGTATGGAGTCTGTTAAACAAATTTGTTTAGGCATAACAAATGCTGCTTTTGGTGGACCAAATACAGTCAATTTTTTTCTAGTTGGTAATGATGAGCAACCTTCGTTGTTGGTAATCACCAATGATATTGTATAAGTACCTGGTTTGCTATAAAAATGCGACGGATTTTGACTACTAGAAGTAGTGCCATCACCAAAATCCCATAACCAACGTATGATTGTTTCAGGTGTTCTAGGAATCGATTCATCTTTAAATTTGATCGTAATAGAGTCGATACATGTAGTTGTATCGCTCATACTAAACACGGCGGTAGGAAGTGCTTTGGCGTCTAATTGAACAATAGCTGAGTCTACGCAACCGTTAACGGTTGTTGCTACTTGTTTAATATAATAGCTCACTAAATTTCCGGTAATATTTGGTGGCACTAGTACTTTAGGGCTTATTGCTGTTGCAGATGGGAAAAATAAAAGCGGGTTTCCGGTAGGCGATATGTATGACCAAACTTTGGAAGTTGGAACATTACTTGTTTGATCCGTTAACTGCAAAGTATTTTCACCACAAACAAGTGCATTACTAATTGTAAATTTAACATTTGGTCTTCTATACAATGAAATGTTGGTTGTTGTATCAGCTTTACATCCATTGATTGAAGTTGCCGTTAATTTTATAGCATAAACCGTATCTATATTGCCAGGATTATCCCCAAATTGGAGTTGGAAACGTTTGTTGATACTTGTTGGCAATACTTGTATTCCAGATGGTTTATTGAGGGTTACATTTGTAAGCGCCCATGTTGCATTGTAAATATTATTTTTTGCAATGATACTCTCGGTTACAAAGTTTTTGAATCCAACCGGATTTCCGCAAATTTCTTTAGTTGTAACTGTAAAGTTTGGAGCAGGAGCCGGATAGATCGTTATCTTTTTTGTGACACTATCGTTACAGCCAGTACCCGTATAGGTTGTAACTAGTTTGACGTACAAGATGGAATCCAAGATATTTGAATTATTTCTAAATGTAAACGTAGGACTATTTAGACTCGTGACTTTGCTGTCATTTACATACCAATCATAAATTAAGCCTGCCGTTTGATTGTTATTGCCGTAATAACTTGTATTTGTAAATGCAAGTGGTAGGTTTGCGCAAATAGTAGAATCGGCAGTAACATTTGCTTTTACACTATTTGGCCTAGTTATTACTTGTCTTGAGAAAATATCTTGCGTACAGCCCCATTTGCTATAAGCAATGAGTTGAAGTGTTACCGTATCACTTTCATTTTGTATGATATAGTCTGGCGCAAGCACTGAGCTATCGTAATTACCTTGTAAAAATCCAAACCTGTCATAAATACGCCACTCATATCTCCAAATATCATTCGCCCCCGGGAAGTCTTGTACTTTAATATGATCTCTAATTTTAAATGGAGCACAGCCTAAAGTATCTGTGTTAAAGAAGGCACGAGCATTTGGATGCACTGTTATTTGTTGAAGCGCAGTTGTATCTAAACATCCCTGCGGATTACTTACAAATAATCTAACCGTGTACACGCTATCAACCACACCCGTATTTGTAAACGTATATGTTAAATTTTGTGCGCTGGTATTTAATTTGACAATATTATCTTTCCTAACTTCCCATCTAGATGTAATCGCGTTTATACCCAATCCATTTTTAGGGTCAGATGTATTTCTAAATGTTTTGGTCCAAGGTCCACAACTATCAATTTTCCCAACCGTAAATGAAGCTGTTGGTTTGGGATGAATGGTAATAAATCTATATAAGGAGTCGATACAATCATCGAACCCTTTCACTGTAACAGATTGCTTAACCTTGTATGCAATTGAATTTGCTGTATTGTTTATTGGGAATATAATATTAGGGATATTAGAATTTGCGCTAAATAATGATAACCCTCCTGTAGGTAAAACAGTCCACTGTCTATTTAGCGAATCGTTAGGGAAGTTGATGGTATTGTCTGTTGGATTTACAATATATATTCCACAACCTTCTACTGGTATCGTAAAGTTTACATTAGGTCTTCTTCGAATTTTGATTGATTTTGTAAGTGTATCGATACATCCGTTTACAGTGTAAATCATCATGTTGATATTGTAGCTAGTGTCTACCGTACCTTTTGCGTCTTTAAACTTAAAGTTAGGTTTAGCTGCAATAAATGGCGCAGTCGTAGAATCGATAATTATCGCTTTTGCCGTATCATATAGATTGTTGTACGTAACAGACCATTTGTATTGAGGTACTGTTCCATTTTTAAACAAGGAGCTATTATTGATACTAGAATTCACCCCGCTGATTGTGGTACAAACTTCATCTGCTTTATCAATCGTAAATATTGCTTTAGGTTTTGGATACACGACTAGATTACCAACACTACTACTGTCTTTACAGTTATTAATTGTTTCAGATACCACTAATTTAATGGTGTAAATAGTATCTCGGGTGTTGCTATTATTGATTAAATTAAAAGTTCCTGGAACGCCCGCATTGCTTAATAAAGAACCGTTTGCATACCATGCATATCTAAGTGTGCTAGTTGATCTGTTAGGCCCAATGTAGCTGGTATTTACAGCTTGCGTACTTAACATGGTACAACTGTTTTGTGGTGCCACCGTAAAGTTTACAATTGGGTTTTGATAGGTGTAAACAATTCTGTTTACAGAGTCAGGTCTACAACCATATAGGCTATTTACTTTTAGTGCAATGTGTAAGGTGTCATCTGCATTTGTTATCGTATAATTTGGTGGAGTTGGACTTACCGTGTTGGATAAAATATTTCCACGCTTGTCTCTAATAGTCCATTTATACGATGAGAATAAATTGATGGTTGGATCTGGTGAAGGGTCTGTTTTATTTACAACATTTAAGGAGTTGATCGCGTCAAATGGTGCACAAGCAGCTATTGTCCCAATTGTTAAATCAATACGTGCATCTGGATGAACAGTAATGGTATCTCTATACGTGTTTAAGCAGCCATTTGGCGATTTTGCAGTTAGGAAAATAGGGTATAAGCTATCTCTGATACCCGTGTTTGTAAATGTATAATTTACCTGTGTTGTATAGTTTGTGTTAATTAAACTATATACAGGGACTGAGCCTCCATTTCTTAAAATATCAATTCCCCAAGTAAATGTTCCATTAGTTAGTGGGCTGCTATTTACAGAAGAATTATTAATAAATGTTCTTGTTATTGGACCACAGTCTGCTCTTACGCCACCAATATTAAAGCTAGCAATTGGTAGGGGGTCAATCGTAACTGAAATACTTTGTTGATTTGTACAACCATTTGCGGTCAGTGTAAACACATAATTTACAACAATTGGATTTGGTGAGGTATTTATAAGTGTTTCACTAATTGCACCACTGCCATTTGCTGCTGGGTTAGAGATCCCTCCAATGTTTGCTCTTGTCCAAGTATAGGTTGTTCCAACTGTTGCACTGGTTGGGTTATAATAGAATGGTGTTCCACTACATTGAGCAGGAAGGGTTAGTAAACTTGTTAATTGTGGTGTTGGATTCACAATTACATTTACTGTCTGTGTGTTAGGACAACCATACGTTGTTAGTGCAAAGGAATATGGAACTGTAATTCGGTTAGGCGTTGTGTTAATGAGTGTTTCATTTATCACACCTGTTCCAGTACCTGCTGTATTGCTAATACCGACAATCGTATTTCTTGTCCAAATCCAACTAACACCATCTGTTGGGCTAATTGGGTTGTAGCTAAAATTGGTTGCGTTACAAATAGCAGGTGGCGTTAGTGTAGAAGTTAAAATTGGCTTAGGACTCACCGTAATTTCTACATTAAATGGAGCACCAACACAACTACCTGCTGTGCCAGAAGTTGGTGTTACAACATATGTTAATAGCCCTTGTGAATTACTATTGTTGGTGAGTAGTTGTGAAATATTTGAAACCGAACTTAATTGTGCAGCACCTCCAGAAATCGCACCTAATGGATTGCTTGTTGGAGCAGTATTCCAAGTGTAGGTTGTACTTGCTGGCACAATCAAATTACCGCCATTTACAGGGGTAATCATAAATGTTGTATTGCTACAAATCGTTTGCGTTTGTGTTGTAATAACAGGTTTTGGATTAACAGTTACGGTTACCAAGAATGTTGCACCAATACACTGGCCTGTAGCACCAGATTTTGGCGTAACGGTATAGGTAATTTGTTGGGCAACGTTGGTATTATTAGTAAGCGTTTGACCAATTGATGATTGACCAATAGTTACATCTGATTGTCCCGTAATGTTATTGTTGTTTGTACTTACAAACCAAGTGTAGGTAGTACTGCTTGGTAAAATGTTTCCGCCACCATTAGATAATGGAACTGAAAATGCAGAGCCACTACAACTCGAAACATTTTGTGTTGTTATAAGCGGTCTAGCATAAATAGTTGCTGTTGCAGAAAATTGCGTACTAGAGCATCCATTTGAATTTGCAATTACATTGTATGTTGCAGTTTGAGATGTATTTGATGGGTTTGTTAATGTGCCTCCAACAGTATTTTGAGCAGATCCTGTGGTACCACCCGTTAAACCACCGGTTACAGTAGGTAATGATGACCAAGTGTAGGTTGTACCTGTTGGGATCACATCTGTACCTACACCATCTGTAAGTGTAAAGGTAAATGGATCATTACTACAAGCAGCAGTTATTTTAGTTGCAATAATTGCTTTTGGTTTAATAGTTGCAACAACAGTAAAGCCTTGCCCGGTGCAAGTAGTACTACCTGGTACAGATGGACTTATGGTGTAAGTAGCTGTTTGTTCTACACTAGTTGGGTTGGTTAAGTTACCAGATACGCTTAGTGCAGTATTACCTGCAGCTCCGCCTGTCATGTTTCCTGTTACAATTGGCGCAGACCAAGTGTAGGTAATACCATTTGGTACGATATCACCATTACTTCCATTTGTTATTGTGGTCGTAAATAACTCATTGCTACAAGCGAGTACTGTTTTTGCACTGATTAATGGTTTAGGATTCACAGTAACAGTAATTGTAAATGTTGGCCCTGTACAATTGCCAACATCACCTGATACTGGTGTAACAGTATATACTACTGTTTGAACCGAGTTACTATTATTGGTAAGTGTTTGACCAATTGTATTTCCCGTAGTGTTACCATTTGATTCGCCAGTAATACTTGCGTTGTCTTGAACAGTCCAACTATAGGTTGTATTGGCAGGAACAATTTCTGATCCTGCATTAGCGGGTGTTATACTAAATGCAGTTCCACTACAAATTGTTTGTGTTTTATTTGCAATTACTGGTCTTGCGTTTACGTTAACAACAATTGTAAAATTATTTCCATCGCAAGGACCTACTGGTGAAGTAGGTGTTACGGTATAGGTTGCTGTTTTTTGTGTATTTGTTGTATTGGCTAAATTGCCACTAAAGTTTGTTTGACTCGAAGATGCTGCACCACCTGTAACTGCACCAGCTGGGTTACTTACTGGAATAGACCATGCATAAGTAGTATTTGCAGGAATAATATTTCCGTTGGTGCCATCGGTTGGTGTAAATGTAAAGGGAGTAACACTACAAATGTTTAAATCAGCAACCGTAATACTTGCCTTAGGGTTAACTGTAACGGTATAAGTAAATGCTGCGCCATCACAACTACCTGTTCTTGGTATAACCGTGTAGGTGGCTGTTTGTGGGGTATTGGATGGATTTACAAGGGTTCCATTAAGCGTAGTTTGTGCTGTTCCAGGTGCACCACCCGTTAATCCGCCTGTTATGTTTGGTGAATTCCAGCTAAATGTTGTATTTGCTGGAACAGTAATGCCGCCTCCTGTTGTGAGTGTTCTTGTAAATGGAGTACCACTACAATATGCATTTGATTGGTTATTTATTATTGCTACAGGATTAATTGTAACAGAGCCTGATGCATCACTTGCTTTTATACATCCGTTTGAATTTGTAACTATTACATAATAATAAAGTGAACCTACAGTGTTAGATGCAGGTGTGTAGGTGTTTGTAGTTGAAGACGTTGTATTGGCAGCTACAACTGTCCATGAAACTGGCGTGAGACTCGTTGTTTTATACCAGGTATAGGTATTAATATTGCCACTACCTGGGCTTGCGCTCACTGTTAAGTTTGTAGTTGCAGTATTTAAACAAGCTGTTTGATTACTGCTTGAAGGTTGTACGCTAATACTTGGTAAATCATTTACTGTAAATGGTGCAGAAATAGCACTAGTAATTTGACATCCATTGGTGTTGTAAACAATCACATAATAATATAAAAGCCCACCGCTAGTAGCTAAAGGGGTGTAACTATTTGTTAGAGCACTTGATGCGTTGTTTGCAACAAGTGTACCACCTGTTGTGCTATTAGTTGTGTTGCTATACCATTCATATTTTGAAATAGATCCACTTCCTGCTGTTGCAGTTACATATAATGCAGTAAATGTTTCGTTTAAGCATTTTGTTTGTATGTTTTGTGATGGCTGACTTGAAATTGTAGGTAATGGATTAACGTTTATTGAACCAGATACAATTGTAGTAGTAGTACAATTAAAGGAATTCGTAATTAATGCAAAATAGTATTTAGTACCTGCTACGTTTGTTGGCGGTGTGTAAGTATTTGCATTTTCACCAGACAATGAAATGGCACCGGATGTACTTGATGTGTTGTTGCTGAACCACTGGTAACCAGTAGCTGATATAGTGCCAGCTGCAGTTGAAGCTGTTACACTTAAATTAGCAGGTGTAGCATTTAAACAAATTGATTGCGTAACTAATGAAAAAGCATTGATTACCGGTGAATCATTTACTAAAATCGCTACTGCATTGGATGCTAGTATACTACAGCCTGAAGCGCCACCGCCATTATTAATGTTTACATAATAATACGTAGTTCCAACCGTTGAAGTAGAAGGTGTATAAGTGGTACTTGTAGCACCTGTTATTGGGGTACCCCCAGCATTGGTATTGGTTGTATTACTATACCACTGATAGGTTGGCGTACCTAGTCCACCAGCTGTTGCTGTTACGCTCAATGCTGTTGCAGTTGTATTTTGACAATACGTAGCGCCTGTTGGTTGTGAATTAATAACTGGAGCAGCATACACATTGATAGCGCCCGAAACAAGAGTTTTTGTTTTACAGCCCCAACTATTTGTGATTTCACAGAAATAATAAGTGGTTCCTGTTGTTGAAGTTGGTGGGGTGAAAGTTGCATTTGTTGCACCATTTATTAGCGTACCACTTGCATTAGAAGAAGAAGTATTGCTATACCATTGATAGCCTGATATAGTTCCAGTTGTTGTGGTTGCAGAAGCAGTCATACTTGTTGCAGTACTACTAATACATAAACTTTCAGTTGCAAAAGTGCTTGAAGTAATAACTGGTAAAGGATGTACCGTAATGGTTACGATGGCAGAATTTAAATTATTACATCCGGATGCTCCACCTGTTGCTCCGTTACTTACATTGGCAAAATAATAGGTGGTTCCCGCGCTACTAATATTTGGAGTATAAGTAGCTGTTGATGCAACAAGTGTTCCGCCTGTTGTTGATGCGGTTGTATTTGAATACCACTGGTAGGTTGCAGTTCCATAACCGCCAGCTGTTGCGCCAGGTATAGATAGCGCTACAGGTGTTGCTCCAGCACAATAAGTTGCAGACACAGGATCTGTTGTTATTGTAGGTGTTGCATACACTTTTATTTCTGTTATACTTGAAGTTTCTGTGTTGCAATTAGAGGAAGATGTTGGTCCGCCATTGGTTACAGCTACATAATAGTATTTAACTCCAGCTGCTGTTGTTGGCGGTGTAAAAGTTGCATTGGTTTCGTTAGTTATAAGTGTTGCTCCTGAAGTAGATGCCGTTGTGTTGCTATACCACTGATAGTTTAGCGAACCATAACCACCATTTGTTATAGTAGGTGTTAATGATGCAGCTGGTGCGTTTATACAATAGCTTGTTGTAGTTGGTAATGCAGTTATTGTAGGTTTGCCAAATACTTTGATACTTCCAGAAACATTACTTGTTGCAACGCAACCGTTATTGTTTGTAACGGTTAAGTAATAATATAGTTCACCGGCATTTGTATTAGTTGGTGTAAATGTGCTTGATGTTGACACTGCTGTTCCACCGCTAGTTGATGCTGATGTATTACTATACCACTGATAGGTGCTAATTGTTGTTGTTGTGGTTGGTGTTAGTACTGTACCGCTTGGACTTCCAGTGCTTTTACACAATGATTGGTTTGTGTTTGGAATACTTACTGTTGGTAATGCGTGTATAGTAACTGTTTCAGTTTTAATACAACCATTCGTATTTTTATATGAAATAACAGATGTTCCTGCGCTAATCCCTGTAACAAGTCCAGTATTACTAATTGTTGCAACGCCTGTTGATGCAGATGACCATGGTGTTGTTGCATCTGCAGTTGCTGAACCCGTTAATTGTGTTGTGCTACTAACGCAAGCACTTAATGTGCCTGTGATTGTAGGAAGCGGATTGATTGTAATTACTGCAGAACCTGTTCTATCTCCACTGGCAGCTGTACAATTTGCATCTGATAACGAAGTAACTGTATATGTTTTGGTTGTCGCTAAAGAAACAGAAAATGTATAGGTAGAAGAACTTGTTGTGACTGATGTAGAAGTTGTGCCATCTGAATAAGTAATGCTCCAAGGAGCTGTTCCGGTTAGTGCAATTGAAATAGTGGCTGCCGTATTTGCGCAGACTGTAGTAGATCCGCTAATTACACTTGTGGGTCTTGGATTGACGGTTAGTGTTACTTCGGGTGATTCATCATTTGGAGAACAACTTCCACTTACAATAAGCTTGTATTTGTATCCATGCATGCTTAAAGTAACTCCAGTGATACCTAGCGATGCGGTTGTTGCTCCTGAGTATACACCTGTATTGGTTACATCTGTAAAAGTTGCGCCATTAGCTGTTGTTAGTACCTGCCACCTATATGCCAAGTTGGAACCAACTGCTGTCGCAGTAAATGTAGTATTTAGCCCATCACAAACAATTTTGTTGGTGGGATCCACTGTTATTTCTGGTCGCTCAAGAACAGTAATTTTCCTTGTAAATGCAGTAGAAGTTCCACAAGGATTAGAGACAGTTAATGTTAATGTATAATCACCTTTTAATGATAAAGATGGAACAGTAAAGTTTGGAGAACTTGCGCTAACTGTAGAATTGATTTCTGTAAAACCCAGAGGTCCAGTTAGCTTCCAATTATAGTTTAAAGTGCTACAATATGAACCAGAGGTTAGTGTCGAAGATTTATTAACTACTAAGAACGGAGTATTTGCAGGGCAAATTGTGGTATCTGTATTTCTGATATTATCAGTATCAATTAATGCAAATCTTGCTGCGTCTGCTGGAGGAGCAGCTTCGATACATACAACTGTTTCGTATGGAGCTGGAGTGCAACTATATGTTGTCCCGCCAGTAAAAGGAGCGAGTTGAATTGTATGATTCCCTAGTGATAAAGAGCTTGTGGTAAAGTTAGTTGAAATTGATTCCTGAACGCCATCAACAAACCAATAATATAAAACGTTTGGAGTACTACAGCCTGCAACTGTTTTCGATCCTTGTGGACTAATAATTGAGGTATTGGTAAATGTTAATGCAGTTCCAACACAACCTTTTGTAGGTCCTGTGTAACTAATTTTAGGTTTTGGAAATATTTGTATAGGGGTGAGTGCTTCTTGGGTTTGAGTACAATTTGATGGCTCAGCAACAGTCATCGATGGACCAAAGGAATTATAAATAGTTTGGCCGGAAGCAACTACGTTTTTCCCGCATGAACTTTCTGAGTAAGGATGTGTCAGTAGCCCAGATTTGTCAATGATATCTTGAATTGACGTCACATAGTTTGCTGTATTATCATCCCATTTTGCGGTGTATATATTTCCAGGGTAGTTAAAATAAGCACTTCCGACCCTTGTTGGGTCTACATCGGTTTTAAAAGTAAAAATACCTGGTGAGCCTAGGTCATAACATACAACATTTAACAAGGCCGAAAATGGCGCAGATAAATCATTGTTCATGAAAAAATAAGCCTTCGTAGAAATGGTATTTGATTGAGCTGCATCTGTAATTGTTTGAAAAAAGCGATAATGCACTTTTTGAGGGCTACCAGTTAATTTTAATTTTTGATTTGCTGTTACAGTTACATTTTGATTTTGTGAAACAAACGCGTCATTATTATAGGCAGGAATTGTTGTGCCATCAAATTCATTTTTAACAGAAAGTGAAACCGAAGTGCTCGTATTATTTTGAACATATACATCATCTGATGAAGCAACACACCTTCCAAATAATCCAATACTACTATTCATACTGTAACTTATGAATGGACTTGCATCTGCAGGAGACGTGAATGTTTGGCTTGTGGCGTTTCCGTTTGTTCCCGTAGTATTTTGAATATTAATTGAAAAGGAGCTTGTTGCCGTTGCTAAAATACCTCCAGAACCATCAAATGCTGTGATTTTTAATTTGTATGTATTTGCTGCGGTTGCGTTGGCTGGGATTTGTCCATTTATGAAAGTTATATAGTGTGTTTGTGCGGATCCAATTGCTGTATTAGATGCTGTTGAGTTAAAGTTCCCGTCAGGATCAGATAAGTATAGGTTGAATCTTGTATTATTAACTGGAAATACTCCAGCTGGCGTAAAGAGAGCTGCAATGGATGAGCTTTGTCCATATGCGCCTGTTGGAATTGTTTGAAAAGTTATTGAACGGGTTTGCGCAAAAGCAAACAATGAAATCAGCATTCCAATAAAAAATAAACTAGACTTTTGTAATGTCTTTTTCATTCAGCACTATATTAAATTTCTTAAATAATAATTTTTGGATGGTGTATTTTACCACAAAATAAATCGGCACTTTAGCTTTCTCAATTGATCATTGTTTGGATCGTCAAACAACATCATTTTTAAATTTAGTTCTAACGAGCCTGCACCTGCTCTAGCAAGTCTTAATTCGGAGGTGGTAATGTCATAGTTTAAACCCACCGATAAATTTCCTTTTTTGTATCCAACGTAAGGCGCAAAAGAATCTTTGAAACGCATGAAAGCGCCAATTTGAAATTCATCTCCATCTTCATCGATATATCCATTAATGTTTCTGCCATATACGATACCAAGTGTTGTAAAATTGCTCGCTTCTGATCTTGTGTGCGCAAATGAACCATACAAGCGGTTTTCATTTTTATCGCTCAAAGAGATGCCCCCGTGTGCAGTAAGACCTGGAGGTATGCTAAATGATAAATTATTGTTTTTGCTAGTAGGTCTATTTAAATGGGAACCCGCAATGCCAATATAGTAGCTAAAGTCTTGTTCTAAATAGGAGAGCAATAAGCCAGCGCTATAGTCAAATATATTTGACGAAAATCCAAAACCTTCGCCACTTGGTATGCTACTATTATATCCAATGTATGGGGCGAATTGAGATTGAAATGTTAGTTTGGTATAGTCAAGTAAATAGGATCGGTAGCTCATTTGTGCGCCAAACCCAAGTCGTAAACTTCCTGATTGATCAATGGCTTTATGAAAAGCAAAGTTTCCACCAATTTGTGTTTGCTTAAATCCGCCATCGTTGGATTTGTCATAAACCGCCAAAAGTCCAACTGCGGCAATATCATTTGCGCCAATAAAATTGTCTAAAATTCGAGTCTCTCCATTAAATACACCGGTCACGTATGGATAGGCAACATTGCCCCACTGACTTTTAAAATTTGATTGAATACTTGCGCGACCATTAAACAAACCATTGGTTGCTGGATTGACCATTAATGGTGCAGAATAATTCTGTGTAAACGGAATCATTTGCGCACTAGCCAACTTGAAATTCAATAAAAAAAACACAAAGCAATATTGCTTCAAGTGGGGGAGCTTGATACGTTTATTCATACTTACTTTTTTTGTTTTGGGTTGTCCATCCACAGACATGGCCCAAACAAATAATTGAAACTAGAGCGGCTGGAGGGAATAGATAGCCAGCAGTTCAATTTCCTGCCATTAAAAATAACAGATTTTACTCTAATTTAAGTATAAATACCCTAGAAAAAGCTCGTATTTGCCGTATGAATTAGGTAAATATTGCATGTGTTAAGTCAAATCAACCAAAAAGTTACAAAAACTGCCAATTTTGCAAACATTTGACGAGGCAGTTTGTTTAGTTTCTATAAACCAACGTTTTATGAAAATTGCACAAAAATCAGCCTTTTTTGTCTTCCTTTTAGGTCCACTTTTTGTTTTGGGGCAGACTACTGGAAAATTGAGTGGTACTATATACAATAAAAAAACACAGCAAAGAGTGCTTGGTTTAACGGTTCAGGTAATTCCCGGAAATACCAAAACAGTTTCTGATAGCCTTGGCAATTTCAGGTTCACTCAACTAAAGCCTGGACCTTACACTCTGGAAATATCGGGGGTTGGTTTTAAAACAAAACAACTTAACAATATACCCGTTACAACTGGTAATGAAAATAACATTCAAATAGAAATTGAGGAACTTGTTAATCAATTATCAAATGTGACCGTAACTAGTCGAAGAAGTTCTGCTAAAGCGGCAACACTGGAAAGTCCGTTAAGTATTCAGCGCTTAACTACCGAAGATATTAAAAACAACCCTGGTGGTTTTTTTGATATCAGCAAGGTGATACAATCACTTCCAGGTGTTGGTGGCGGTGCTGCAGGAGGAACATTTAGAAATGATATTATTATTAGAGGAGGAGCCCCGAGTGAAAATGTATTTTACTTAGACGGAATAGAAATTCCAATTATAAATCACTTTGGTACACAAGGAAGTGGCGGTGGCCCTGCCGGAATTTTAAATGTACTCTTGATTGAGGATGTAAAGCTCAGTACTTCTGCATTTGATGCGAGATACGATAATGCACTTAGTAGTGTATTTCAATTCAAGCAAAAAAATGGTAACCCAAATAAATTTCAGGGTAATGTGCGTTTGAGTCTTACAGAAAGCGCCTTAACATTTGATGGGCCGCTTTCAAAAAAGACAACTTTTATTGCGTCTGCTCGTAAGAGTAGTTTAGGTATACTTGCCGGGTTGCTCAATTGGTCTTTTTTACCTAACTATTCCGATTTTCAGTTTAAAACCACCACGCGTATTAACGATAAAACAACCTTAACATTCCTTGGTGTGGCAGCTGTTGACAGGTTTAAATTTATCACACCCGATAGTTTAACTGCCGAAAATCAGTACATATTAGGTAATAGCCCCACCATTGATCAAAATAGTTACACGGTTGGTGCTACCCTGAAAAAAATTATACCAAATGGTTATTGGAATTTGAGTGTTAGCAGAAATTTTTTAGACAATCAGGCTAATAAATTTGAAGACAATAAAAATCCTAACGAGCAGCAGCGCATACTAAAAATAAAAAGTATTGAAGCGGAAAATAAAATTAGATGGGATGTTACAAAAAACTACGACAATATTACATTAAGCTATGGATTAACAGGACAATTGGTAAGATTCGATAATGATTTTTTCCAGGTTTTAAATAAGTCTACTAACCCACTTATTTATCCTTCATTGGTTATTGAAAGTAAAACCAATACAAATTTTTTCCGTTACGGCGGATTTGCTCAAATTGGTACACGTGTACTAAATGATAAATTATCGCTCAGTGGTGGACTCCGTATGGATGCTAATAATTTAAGCAATAGTGAATCCAATCCATTACAACAATTAAGTCCAAGACTCAGTGCTAGTTTGGCTATTTCAGATGTGCTTCGATTTAATGCGAGCTATGGTATTTACTACCGCTTGCCTACTTATACGCAATTAAATTTTAGCAATAGTAGTACGGGTGAAAAAACCAATCCGGGTCATTATATTAAGGCTACGCATTATGTGGCAGGATTGGAATATTTGCCAAAAAATACAACAAGAATTACAGTTGAGGGTTTCTATAAAGCATACAATAATTATCCAGTTAGTATTAATGATGGTATAAGTATTGCAAACAAAGGGTTAGAGTTTGGTGCGATTGGTAATGAGCCTATAGCGCAATTTGGAAAAGGTAGGGCTTATGGCTTTGAATTTTTTGCACAACAAAAATTAACCAAAAACTTTTTTGGTGTTTTCAGCTACACTTTTTACAGAAGTGAATTTACAGGGCTTGACAATAAATTTGTTTCGGCAAGTTGGGACAATCGTCAGCTTATTAGTATGACAGCTGGATATAAGCTTCCAAAAAACTGGGAAATTGGTTTGAAATTCAGATACCAAGGGGCTGCTCCATTTACGCCTTATAACGAATCATTAAGTAGAGCTAATTATTTAGCCATTGGTTCTGGTATTTTTGATTATTTTAGAATCAACTCTATGCGACTTTCTGCATTTAATGCAGCAGATATAAGAATCGATAAAAAATGGAATTTCAAAAAAACTACATTAGATTTTTACATCGATATCACTAACTTTTACGGTTCAGAAGCCAAGGAAGCAGATTTGTATACCTTCAAAAGAAACGAGGCAAATACAGCGTTTGTTACTTCTGATGGAAAACCTTTAATGCCAGACGGCAGCAACGCAGTACCGGTATATTTAAAAAACTCTCAATCAACCATATTACCTAGTATTGGCCTCATTATTGAATTTTAAAAATCTAATTTCCAGAGCTGATCGTAGTAGTCGATACCTGGGGTAGAAGAACCTACAACATATAATTCGGACCCTGCTGTTATTAAAATGGCAGGGCCAATTTTTTTATCTAAAACGCCAATATACCATTTGTCGTTGAGCGAATCGTAAATGTCAAATCTGGTTTTATCATCGCCGCTGTCCGGTAAGAAAACAATATAGTTGCCAAGTTTTCCCATGCTGTTGGTACTAAAAGATCCGGGCTGAAACAAGCAATGAAAAGTAATTCCTTTTCCACCGAGTAAATCTAGCATTTCTACCTCATTGCTGAGGCCTCTGTCTGTCATTCCTCCTGCCCAAAGCGCTTTACCCCTTAATCCAATAGAGGCGAGTGCATATTTTGCTTTACTCATATTCGATACACTCCAACTATTTGTTTTTGGTTCGTACATATCGATATTGTTAAATGGTGATCCACCCACATTACTTGTAGCACCTCCAGAAAAATAGACAATGCCCCCAACACTCGTTGCAGCAATACTTACCCTAGGTTGGCTGAGCGTTTTACTGCTCCATTTTTCAGACAAATAATCATACATGTACACCGCAGTTCCTCCAGCAAATAAAACTTTATTACCCTGGGCAATGGCTGTGTATTGTCCAGCTTTAGGTAGCTCTGTAGTTGACCATTTTTGATCTACTATATCATATATATCTACCCTTGTAGTTGCAGATGCATTGCCCTGCAGCGCTGTACCTCCTCCAAAAAATACTTTGTTACCAGCAACTGCTGCTGCAATACCCCATTTTTTTTGACTAAGTTCTGAAGTAGACCAATCTTTTGTTGCAATATCGTAAATATCTACTCTCGACGTAAAGTTGGGTCCAGGTCCAGCAGGTGGATATCTTCCTCCAGCTAAAAATATTTTATTGCCTAAAAAAGCAACGCCAGATACTTTTCTTTTTTCAGAAAGTGATCCAACAGGGGTTAGCCTTGCTTGTATGAGTTGCCTATTAGTTGCAATAATATTTAATTGTGTTGTGTCTTTTTTTACATTCCCATCATTGTCTGTTACACTCAGTTCGAAAATATATTTCCCTGCTAAAAGTCCAGTAACGGATGCTTGTGCTTTGTTTGGATTAGTGATTGCAATACCAGCATTAATTGGAAAAATAGTTTGCCAATTGTATTTTGTTAGGGTGCCATCCGGATCATGAGATTCGGATCCATTTAGCGTAATAATTTCCGGGCTGGTACTGCATTTTGTTAAATCGTAAGGTATGTTTTGATTGCTGCCTGCATTAGCTATGGGCGGAACGCCAGGCGCTTCATTTACCTGAACCAAAACAGTGTCTCTGTCAATAAGACCGGTAGCATCTGTAACCCTAAGTTCAAAAACATGACTCCCCGCATTTAACTTAGTGACATCTGATATAGCGTTTGCTGGAGAAGTATATGTTGGGTTGCCTGTGCCTTTAATTCTTGTCCATAAATAATCACTAATGTCGTTGTCAGGATCTGTAGAAGCACTTCCATCAAGTGTAACTGAGTTATTAGGGAGTTGAATGGTTTGATCAGATCCTGCTTCCGCAATAGGTGGCCTAGCAATTTTTGTTTTATCTACATAAATGGTAAGGGTATCTGTTGCGGTTAGTTTAAAATTATTGGTAACCGTTAATTCAAAAACATATGTGCCTTCTGTTAGTTTTTTGATCCATGTTGTTTTAGATGAAGCGGCTATTATATTATTATTTACTGGACCACTTAATTTTGTCCATTTGTAATTTGCAATGTTTCCATTGTTATCGTATGATTTACCTCCATCAACAAAAGCGGAGTCTTTGGGTAAAACAATGGATTGATCTTTTCCTGCATCTGCAACAGGGGCGGTTTTTATGGTGCTGCCATCTTCGTAGGAGAGGTCTTTGGCGCAACTATTAAACATGAGCCAGCACAAGCATACCCAATAATAAAATATAGAAGCTGGCTTCTTCATTGATTTAAAGGTAATAAAATCCATAGATTATATTAAATTGCTTCAAATACCAGTTATGCGGATACTTATTTATATACTACTTACAGTTTGCTCGAGCTCATTATTTGCGCAACAAACAACGGTTTCAAATAAAACGAGCACCGGAAAATATGTTTTGGTCATCCATGGCGGCGCTGGCACACTCAATAAAAGCCAGTTTACACCGGCACTTGAGGCTAAGTATAAAAGTGGACTAGATAGTGCACTTTTAGTGGGCAATGCCATTTTAGAAAAAGGTGGAACAGCATTAGACGCCGTTGAAGCTACTGTTAAAGTACTAGAAAATAATCCGCTTTTTAATGCCGGTAAAGGTGCTGTATTTACAAGTGAAGGCGTTAATGAACTCGATGCAGCAATTATGGATGGAAAAACCTTAGCAGCAGGTTCTATTGCGGGTGTACGAACCATCAAAAATCCAATTACTGCAGCAAGGGCTGTAATGGAAAAATCGGAACACGTTTTATTAAGCGGAAGAGGTGCCGAAGCATTTGCTGAATCTCAAGGAATTGAAATTGTTGACCCTTCTTATTTTTATACACCAGAAAGATGGAAGGGTTTGCAGCGCGCAAAAGAGCGCGACTCGATAGATCAATTAAAAAAAGTAAGTCAAACCGCGTATAATATTGCCATTGAGGAACAGCGCAGTAAAGATAAATATGGAACTGTTGGTGCTGTAGCACTAGATACCTATGGTAATTTAGCTGCTGCTACAAGCACTGGTGGTATGACCAATAAAAAATGGGGTAGAATTGGCGATGCACCGATTATTGGGAGTGGCACTTACGCCAATAATAAAACGGTTGCCATTAGTTGCACCGGATGGGGTGAATATTTTTTAAGACTTGTGATGGCAAAAAGTATTAGTGATCGGATGGAGTTTGGTGGTCAAAGTTTAGCACTCGCTTCTGAAACACTAGTAATGAAAGAACTTCCAGCACTTGGTGGCGATGGCGGACTTATAGCTGTTGATAAAAATGGAAATATTTCACTTCCGTTTTGTACAGAGGGTATGTATAGGGGCTTTATCAAAAAAGAAAAGCAAGGCGCTGCTATTGTAAAAGATATTTTAATTTTCAAATGATATTTCCAGTAAAAGTTCCATACACGGTTGGGCCAGATATTGTAAAATATGAAGGAGCTGCTTTTAATATTTATCCGGATCCTGCATATCTATTAGAAAAAAAGAAAGAGCTTGAATTGCATGGAAGTCATATTTGCGGAAGTACAGGTAATGATTATCTACATCTCCTCAATGCCTTTTGTGGCTTTGATGCAAATACCACACTACCAGAAATTTGTGTTGGGTTAGAAGAAGACGTTGCTATTTTAAAAGATGGGCATTTACATACAATTGGTTTTTGTTTTCCGAGTGGATTTTATCCTACTAAAAAATTAGGCCTTTCTTTTTTTGATATGCATCTACCGGTAGGAGATGGCGAAACCTTAAGGCGCTCAAGTGAAAAAGTATCAGCGCTGATTTCAAAACAAGATGCCATGTTTAGAAGGTATGTTTGGACGCTTAGCTCTCTGCCATCTTTAAGTCAATTACCAAGTTATACTAAGCCAACGCCACAAAAAATTGAAGACCTTTATTTTAGAACTGAAACTCAAACAACAGTTGGGGTTGGAGGAGATATTTGTTTGTTTTTTGTAAAAGTAGACATGCATCCATTGATGCATGTATGGGATGATCCTGAAAAGCGAGCATTGATTGTTGAAAGTGTAAATTCCATGTCTGAAACGGTGTTAGACTATAAGAATTTAGCACACATTAAAAAGATTGTAAGCCAGAAACTATAATACAATGTTTTTCAATGGTTTAAATGGATTATGTTTTAACCGAGGCCCTTTAATGTATGAATTAAATATTATATATTTATATACATTTATTTGTATATTTAGTATCATTAAATAGGTACTAAAACAAAAATTTAACCATTATGAAATCAGTAAGAATTTTTTTTATTTGTTTATTGGGATTATTGTTAGTCCAGGTAAATATTTTTGGCCAAACACTGCTTGATTTTAAAATGTATTTGGAAAAAGAAGAAGTATCTAAGTTTAAGGTTCCAAAGAGCAAAGATAAAATTGTATTAAAAAATCACTTTGGTAAATACACAGTTTTAAATCCTGAGAACATAAAATTAATTAAAGGTCAAGCTGTGTATTCTGTAGAAGTAGTATATACAGATTATCCTAAAGGATTGGATTTTGACTTATTAAACAAAAAACGCCTTGCATCTCTATTTCAACTTGCGCCAGAATTATTTTCCAATAATATGATTACATGGAAGTTAGTTAAACAAACCGGTTGTAAAGAAGGTAGTGAGTATGATTTTTTTCATGGAATTGTTATAACATATCGACCAGCTTCTACATCAGCTGGATTAAGAGGGGAAAGAGATTATTTAAAAAATGTTTTACAGGGTAAAAATCAATTAAGCGATTCTACTTTTATAAAAGTAATGGCTAGAAATAAATGGCAAGATATTGCTATTGTAAATGATTTTACAGGAAGTATGTCGCCCTATATTGCAGAGGTTCTCGTATGGCATTCTCTAAATTTACAAAATCCAAAAACTAATATCGTTGGTTATACATTTTTTAATGATGGTAATTCTACACCAGATTTCAATAAAATTATTGGAAAAACAGGTGGAATCTATCATACAGCTTCTCAAAAGTTAGATTCTGTTCTTAACACAGCCGTTAAAACAATTGAGAACGGAGGTGGCGGGGATACAGAGGAAAATAATGTGGAAGCATTAATTGAAGCCCAAAATAAGTATCCAAAGGCAAAAAGTTTAGTGATGGTTGCTGACAATTGGGCAAATATGAGAGATGTGTCTTTAATTGGTCAAATTAAGCTCCCTGTTAAAGTTGTATTGTGCGGAGCAAATTCAAGTATCAACACTGAATATATAAACCTTGCGTATCGAACTAAAGGCTCAATTCACACTATTGAAGAGGATATAATTGACTTAAATAAAATTACTGAAGGAAAAGAGATAATTATAAATAAGAAAAAGTATCGTTTGTATAATGGATCGTTTATTAGCGTTCCTGAATAACCTTTAATTATTAAATCATCGGTAATGAAAAAAATATTATTCTTGACTTTTGTTCTCGCTATTTCACAAATCTGTTTTTCTCAGGTAGTAATAGACGCTAGGTATAAATTATTGTCAGGTAAGTATATAATCGGAACAGATTTTTATACAAAAGAATTAACTATAACTTACATAAGTAATAATAAGTTTTCATATCGAATTTCATCTGACGGATGTGATTTTAAAGGTCAATTTCTTATCATTAATAATAAAGGAATTTCGGCTAATAAATCTTGCGGTGAAATTATTTTTGATTTTACTAAGATCATTAATTGGATTAAAACTAAAAAAGGTGACTCTAGGTATTATCCTATTGCCGTTAGTGTTGCAAAGGATAATGAGGAATGTATAAAGTGTAGTATGTCTTCATTTGAATTTGATCCTTGGGGAGATTATTGGAGAGTAGGGAAATGATAATTTACTGTAGGATTATCATTATTTTTTATATAAATAATTTTAACAGCATTGTTTCAGAATTATTTAATAAAATAAAAAAATTATATTTTCTTCGAAATCAGACGATAAAAAACTATTACTTGAAGCCTTTTGATACTTTTTTATTATAGAAATATCCTTTTATATTTAATTAATTATAACTATGAAAAAGTTGCTACTACTTCCTTTATTAATTGTTACTTTATTTTGTTTTGCCCAAGATTCAAAAGAGATAATTGGTAAATCAATTAAAATAGGTAATCTACTTGTTGCTAAATATGATTTTCCTGTTGAGATGAATTGGGAAGATGCTGGAAAAGCCTGTCATAATTTAGGAAAAGATTGGAGATTGCCAACTAAATATGAATTGAACTTATTATATGAAAACCTAGATAAAATTGGCGGGTTCTCTGTTGGAGAATATTGCTATTGGAGTTCTGCCGAGTATAATAATTCTAACTCATGGAGACAGAACTTCTTTTATGGTAGGCAGTTCAAATACCTCAAGATCTCAAAATGCAATGTTCGGGCTGTTAGGTCTTTATAATTATTTAACAATTTTAAAATTTATTAGATGAAAACTTTTTTAGTGATTGCACTTTTGACTTTTACAGTTCAATTGAATGCAGGAAATATAAACGATCCATATCAAGGGTATGAATATAAGATCTATGTGAATAGTCAGCGCAATTTTATGATTAAATATCCTTCATTTTTAACTATGGGAAGGTCCTCTGAAACCAATGATGGACGATCCTTTACTGCAAATGGGGGTGCGGTGTATGTTTCGGCCACTTCTTCCTATTTTACCACTTTTGAAGGGTCAATGCAAAGCAGGTATGCCGATGACTTGAATGACAGAGATTACTACATTACCTATAAAAGACCGTTGTCTTCCAATTGGTATGTGGTAAGTGGAATAAAAAGAAGTAATAATAAGGTGTTTTACAAGAAAGTATACTTAAGCAAAAGTTACAATGGTACTCAAATCAGAACCATGTATTTAGAATATCCAAATAGTTGGACTACTATCTTTGATGAGGTATTGCCGGTAATGTTAAGGTCATTCAAGGATACTGACTAATGGTTCTCAGTTTGCAGCGCTATAGGGGGGATCAGTTTAAGCGTTTTTTACTTTATTATAATTTATCTTAATTTGCTGAAACCCTCGAATATTAAGGGTTTATCTTTATATTCTTCTCATCTAAACAGGTCTAAATTGACTAAAATAGGGGGTAGTAGCCACACATTCTGCTACATCGTAGTTAAACTTTCTAAAAATATATTCCTCCCATTTTTAAACTATATCCTCGGTAAACATTGTATTTATTTTGAGTATCTTTTACTGTGATATTTTTTGAAGAAAATAAGTATCACAATGATTAGGGGGAGTATTAACCAATACAAGTTGAATGCGTTTGAACGAGTTTCACTCATTTTTCGAAAATTAAATTTATTCTCTGTATTTAAAATATAAGTTATTTCTTTTTCTGTTTTACTGACAATTTTCAATAAAGTAAAATGGTTATATAGTTTGCTAAAAGCGGTAAATGAAATTGCTGTTGGCAAAAAATGATCATTATTTATATCAAAAAAAATGCTTGTTTCATGTGTTAATTGGACTTTATCATTTATAAGTTTTAAATTATCATCTCCATTAATTTTCAAATTATTTTTAACTAAATCCAGGATTAACTTTTGCATTTCAAATGGACTTATACTGTCCAAATTCATATCAGGGTATTTTTCTTTAATAGCTAATTGACATGTATATAGGGGGGCAGTTATAAATACAGACCATTTTTTATTTTCATTTTGAATAATGGAAATAGTGGATACCTGCGGATTATGGGCATGTCCTTTTGCAACAAATAGTATCAATATAATAAAACACCATATTTTAAGCATGTGTGTTTATTTTATTACAATGTAACTGAAAATGAGCCTGGAACACCTCTGAAGCTATTGATAAAACTATTTGATCCAGCTGTTGCAACATGATAATGATAGCCTCTTTTAGAATCATAATGACCTCTACTTGCATCAAGACCTGTACTTTCTTTTCCTGCTTCATCTAAATTTTCAAATAAACCATAGCCATCCATTGCATAGCCAATCATTGCTGCATGCGCATCGGATTGTTTTATTTTTGTAGATTTTCCAGTTGCAGCATGATAATGATAGCCAGTAGCTCCGTTTACATGTCCTCCTGCATCGTCAAATGGCGCTAAAGTATACGCACCTAAGATGGCTTGCGTAGGAGCAGGGGGATCAAAATTAATGCCATTAAATGCAATACCTACAACACCGCCCATTCCCATTATTGGTACAGTATTTGTTGATTTAACGGGCTTAACTGGGATATAATATATTTTTTTAATTCCCGGGAAATAAGACGGAAGACATTGCACACAATAGTTTTTATACATGGGATCCACATTAGGTCTGGCAGCAGCTTCACACGCCGCCTTTGTATCGGTAAAATTGATTGCGCCTGTGGTTGTATTGTATAGCTTCCAAGTAGTATTTGAATAAAAAGTGGCTAAATTTTTAATAAATGGACCATCTACATCATATAATTTACCCCCTTCAAACCAAATACCTCCTTTATCAATGCCATCATTTATATTAGTCGGACACCAAGGACCTTGGGTATGATCAGATGGGGTATTATTTGAAACAATTTTATAACACATTACAGTCGATCCATCGGCTAGCGTTTGACTAACCTTAGTAATACTCTCAGTTAATCCAGCTGTTAAAAAATGAGTGGGATTTACTTCAATGACAACAGAATCATCGGTATTCGCAGTTGTTGGAGTTGTGATACTAGCGTTGTTACTTGATTTATCACAGGCAAATGTGAAAAATGCTATAAATAATAGCATTAATCTAAATTTATTTAAAATCATTGGGGATAGTTTGGATGTTAGATTTGTCAGAGAATAAAAGGTTTATTGGGGGTGTAGTATTTTAACATTCTATTAAATGTAAACTCTTTTTTTCAAACAGAACTTTGTGGATTATTTTAGTATTTAAATTATTATTTTATTAAACATTTTATCTTTTACTTATCAGCGGCATACTTTCTTTTAAAACTATTCCAGGTATTGAGTGATTGCAAAAGTGCCGCCTGGGCATCTACTTTAATATTGTAACATTGCAATCCAAATATTCCATTATAGCCCTTAT
>CAMDLR010000006.1 GCA_945901845.1 Sediminibacterium ginsengisoli
CAACAAGTTTGGTTTGTGGTGTCTCCTCAAAATCCATTTAAACAGGCCGGTTCTTTATTAAATGAATACGACCGTCTACACCTTGTAAACCTCGCCATAGAAAAAGATGAAACAAGATTGAGGGCTTCCGATGTTGAATTTAAATTACCGCGCCCCTCATATACTATCGATACACTTATTTATTTAGAAGAAAAATATCCGCAACATGAATTCGCAATCGTTATGGGTAGCGATGGATTTATAAATATTAAGCGTTGGAAAAATGCGGATATCCTTTTAAAAAAATATTCCTTTTATGTATACCTGCGCCCGGGCTTTGAAACCGTTGACACGCTTGAGGCAAATGTTACAATTTTAAACGCACCACTTTTAAATATTTCTGCAACAGATATTAGAGATAGTATCAAGGACCAAAAAACCATTCGCTATTTGGTTCCCGAAAATGTTAGAAAAGAAATTGAAGACCATCATTATTACAAATAAAAAAGCCCCGAACCTAATAAGGCCGGGGCTTTTAAATAAATAGTTTTTTCTATTAATAAAAAGTAGCGCGGTTGTCTGTAATTTTTGCAGACTTCTTAATCGCTTCAAAACCTCTAAATATATTTGATTGAACTGCTTGCAATAAGGCAGATGATATAGCGGTAGGATCTTGCATAGTAGAAGCAGCACCAATACCTTCGGGCTTAACAGCAAACACACCAGCTGTACCTTCAATGGCTGCGGTGTTTTTTCCAATGAGTGATTTATTAAATGCAGCACCCACTACTTTTGGTTCTGCGCCCAAACCCGGTACAAAGGGAGAAGCAAAACTTAAACTATCAACACGCTGTGCTGGGAATCCAGCGCTCTTTACAAAATCCTCAAGTGTAGATCCTTTAAATTTAGATGCAATAATTTGCTTTGCTTTTAACTCGTTTCTTACCAATCCCTCTACGAGCGGTTTCGCCTCCGCAACACCCATGGTTCCTTTCTCGCTAATTGAGGTAATCATAGCAACAAAATATATGTCACCAATTTCGGTAGGCTCAGAAGATATTGTGCCTACTTTATTATCATACAACCAGCGCACCGTTTCTCTACTTTTTCCAAGGCCCGTAATAGTGAAATCGTTTTTCTTAATATCTACACCGTTCAAAATTTGTAGTTTGTTTTTTAGTGCACTCTGTTCAAACTCTTTTTGAGATTTAGCATTTGCAATAAAAGCAGCGGCAGCAGTAGAAGCAACAGTTACTGTTTCGCTACTAGCAACAATCGCTTTAGATAAATAAGCAATTTTGTAAGCTAGCGCAAAATTCTTTTGGTCTAGCACTTCGGTGTAATGATATCCATATTCAGATTTAACCACATCCTTTGTACCCTTTGGTTTTTCAAAAGAAAAATCGTTGAACGCTCCCACCATTTTACCTTGTGGAAAATAGTCTAAAACGCCACCATTATTTTTACTACCACCATCGTCAGAATATTTTAGCGCAAGGGCTCCAAAGTCAGCACCACCAGCAATGGCTAATTTAATAGAGTCAATCAGATTTTTTGCAAGACTATCAGGTCTAATTTGTTGACCAGAACTTGGGTTTGATGTTGCAATTAAAATATGGCGCACTTTTGCGCTATCGGGCAAATTTTTCACCCCTATCATTTTAGCTAGTACATAAGCATTACCGTCTACGTAAGGACCATAAACAGTACCTGTAGGTATTTTAACAAGTGTGTCTTTATTGGTTTGTTGCATTCTATTTTTACTAAAATATCCGTCGTAGTATGCTATATCACTACCTACTCTATTTAAAAAACCTGCATTATCGGTAGCTGCAGTAAAATCTTTTTTTTGTGCAACAACATCATTTAAAACGGCTGCACTATCTGCACTACTAGGCACGGCACTGAAAGTTACATAAGCGATAGATCTCGTTTCTTCCTCTTTTTTGTATGCAGAAGCATGTGCTTTAACATAATTGGCAATATCATCATCAGTAACTTTTACAGTACTATCAGCAATACTTGCATATGGAACAAATACGACAGATGCACTTGCAATTTGGTTGTTATCAGCGGTTTGTTTTTCAACCATCCACTTAGGAATATATGCTGATTTTTGAAGCAACACACTATATTTAGTACGCAATACTTGTTCTAAAACAGGTTGAATATATACCTGGTTGATCATTTTAATCTGCTCCGCATTTTTACTTTTTTTAATTTGAGCAAGTGCTTTTTTCGCATCTTCTACTTTAAATAGGCCTGTTGCAGGATCTGTAAACTCTTGTTTTAATGGAGAATTTTCAGAAAATAAAATATCACTTAATTCTTTAGCTGTTACTTGTAAACCAAGTTTAGCACACTCAGCTTCAATCAATAAACGGTCCACTTCTTGATTCCATAAAGAACCGAGAAATTGATCTCTTTGTGCACCCTGGCTAGCATACATTTTTTCTTGCATCGCTAATTTTTCATCGAAAGTAGCTTTTTCTAATTTTTGACCATTTACTTCACCAATAGTTGTTGTATTAGAAAACATACTTCCCCCTTTGCCAACACCATCTTGTAATATAAAAGCAAATAAAGCTATAGCGATCATAATAATAATGATCCAATTACCCCGGTCACGAATACTTTGAATAACAGACATAAAAACGAATTATAATAAATAAAATAACCGGCAAATTACCGGAGGGCAAAAATAAGGTATTGCGGGCTTATTTCTATCCACAAACTGCAGCTTAATAAGTAGTATTTTAGGTGGAAAACCACCCTTTTTTAAGATATTCTTGTGGATAGAAGTATAATAAGTAACAGGGTAAAAGGCAATTTTGGGCTAATAGGTTAAAATGAACCCATTTTACACACAGTTAATTAACAGTTTATAAATAGTGGATACTAAAAAAAATATAATATAATAACCTACGGAAAAAACATAAATATTGGTTGATAAATCTATAAAGCATCTATAAAAATTGTTTATAAAATTGTGTATAGAAGTGTATAACCCGTTAACACTAAAAATATAAGTATGTGTATAAGAAGGTTATTAAGGTATTAACACCCGTAATAGTAATAGTTTATTTAAATAAAAAGGTATTAAATCTATTATTACGGGTTTTATTAACACACATATTTTAAAAAAAATTAGATTCAAAAAAATCAATTGCTTCTTGTAATTTCAATCTTATGAAAATATTAAAATTTGTATTTGCGTTTTTGATGCTGTCTTACACAGTAAAAGCGCAACCTACTCAAAAACCTCCATTGCATGGAAAAAACTGGATGGCCATTACTGGTAAACCACTCGCTGCAACTGCTGGTTCTATTATTTTTAACAAAGGTGGAAATGCCGTAGATGCAGCCTGTGCTATGTTGGCGGCCACTTGTACGATGTGGGATGTATTAAGCTGGGGGGGTGAAACACAGGCGTTAATTTACAATCCAAAAACAAAACAAGTTATTGCCATATCCGCCATGGGCGTGGCTCCTACGGGTGCAACACCAGAATTTTTCAAAAAAAAAGGGATGAATTATCCACCCGAATATGGTCCATTAGCAGCAACAACACCAGGCACACCGGGCGGAATTTGTTTTATGCTTGCAGAATATGGAACCATGCGATTGGAAGAAGTTTTAAAACCAGCGATGCAACTTGCTGCTGGTTATCCAATTGATGCACAAACAGCAAATAGTATCGAACGAGGTAAACAAAGAATTAAAGATTGGCCTTATAGTAAAAAAGTTTTATTGCCACACTTTGGAGAAAAAAGAGAAGCACCTGAAGCCGGAGAAATTTTTATTCAAAAAGATTTACTAGCTACTTTACAAAAATTAGTAGACGCAGAAAAACAAGCACTTAAAAAAGGTAAATCTAGAAAGGAAGCTATTTATGCTGCATACGACCGTTTTTATAAAGGTGATATTGCTGAAGAGTTTGTGCGTGGTGCACAGGAGCAGGGTGGACTTATAACACGTCAAGATTTAGCCAATTGGAAACCCATTATTGAAACACCTTTACAAATCAATTATAAAGGCATTGACGTTTATAAGCTACAGTCTTGGACACAAGGCCCCAGTATGTTACAAGCTTTAAATATTCTAGAAAATTATGACTTAAAATCGATGGGATATAATTCACCTGCCTATATCCATACCGTATATCAGGCTATGAATTTAAGTTTCGCAGACCGCGATTTTTACTATGGCGATCCATTATTTTCTAAACAGATACCTATAAAAGGCTTACTCAGTAAGGATTACGCTAAAAAAAGAGCTTCAGAGATACCTGTTGGTTTCAATAATACAAATACAGCACCTGGAGATCCTTATCCTTTTGAGGGTAAAGAAAACCCGTTTTTAAATCTATTACAACAAAGAGCTGCGCTCTATAGTAACGACACAGCAACTAGAAAAACAGGGGTATTACCAAGTAATGACGGTACAGAAATAGCTAAAAATGAGGATTTAAACAATGAATTATACATGGACCGTTTATGGAGAGGTACTACTTCTGTAGAAGCTGCAGACACCAGCGGATGGGTAGTTTCAATTACACCAAGCGGCGGTTGGATTCCTGCATGTATTGCTGGTAATACAGGTGTTGGAATGAGTCAGCGTATGCAATCTTTTGTTTTAGACTCTATTCAAAATCCCTTTAATGTTGTTGCACCCGGAAAAAGACCACGTGTTACATTAACACCAAGTCTTGCAATAAAAGATGGAAAACCATTTTTATCTTTTGCAGTACAAGGTGGTGATACACAGGATCAAAATTTATTACAGTTTTTTTTAAACATGGTTGAATTTGGAATGACGGTACAACAAGCAGCAGAAGCAGCGAATATTAATTCCAATCAACTATGGTTATCGCTCGGTGGTAATAAAATTTCCGACAGAAAGCCAAAGCCAGGTAATTTAACACTCAATTCAAATACCCCAGAAAAAGTTAGAAACGAATTGAAAAACATGGGTTATAAATTAAGTTTTGATCCAAGAAGCAGCGGCCCTATTAATGCTATATATTTTGATTGGAAGCATGGAAGCCTTTGGGGTGGAAGCTCTAACAATGGAGAGGATTATGGTATTGGATGGTAAATATATAAATAAAATGAAAAAATTAATTGTTTTAGTTGCTACGTTATTTTTTGTTGTAGGTGTTTTTGCACAGAAAAAAACACCATTTGTTTTATACGATAGCAAAGGAAAAAAAGTAAGCTATAAAAAAATGATTCGTGTGTTAGCACAAAATGATATGGTGCTTTTTGGCGAATACCATAACAATGCCATTGCACACTGGCTCCAATTAAGTGTTACCAAAGATTTATTCGAAAAAAGAAAATTAACGCTTGGCGCAGAAATGTTTGAAAGCGATAATCAAACACCATTAAATAATTATTTACAAGGAAAAATAAATGCGAAACAATTTGATTCATCAGCGCGTTTATGGAAAAATTATCCAACCGATTATGCGCCTCTTGTAAATTTTGCTAAAGAAAAAAATATTCCATTTACGGCTACTAATATCCCGCGTAAATACGCATCACTTGTTTCTAAAAAAGGATTTACTGCATTTGATAGTTTAACGGCGCAGGAAAAATCTTTGATAGCTCCATTACCCATGGCGTATGATCCAGAACTTCCGGGGTATAAAAACATGATTGCGATGATGGGTGGCCATGGTGGCGAAAACCTACCAAAAGCACAAGCCAGCAAAGATGCAACAATGGCTCATTTTATACTTACAACACAGCTACCGGGTAGCTTATTTATTCATTATAATGGTTCTTATCACTCCGAAAACTACGAGGGTATTGGTTGGTATTTAGCAAAATCAAACCCCTTACTAAAAATTAAAACCATCACTACGGTTAGCCAAAAAAACATACACAAGCTAGCAGCAGAAAACCAAAATAAGGCACATTATATTATTTGCGTAGATTCCGATATGACCAATACATATTGATAATCAGCACTTTGTGTTTTAGAAAACAAATTGCGCATAAATACGGCCTTGGTTTGTAAAAACCTTATTCTACTTTTATTGGACCGAAACAAAATAACCCCCGCTAAACCAGTTAGCTAAAAAATACTAAAAAAATTAGTTTATTTAACAAAGGGGTATTATCTTTGTTATCTATTAGCACGTAACAAGTAAAAACAACCATATGAGTAACACTGAAAAATTAAAGGCGCTAAAATTAACAATCGACAAAATAGACAAAGACTATGGCAAAGGTTCTGTCATGATGATGAACGAACGTAGCCAAGAACCCATGGAAGTAATTTCAACCGGTTCTATAGGACTTGATAGCGCACTTGGCATAGGTGGTTTACCAAAAGGTAGAATTATAGAAATATATGGTCCAGAATCTTCAGGTAAAACAACGCTTGCGATTCATGTAATTGCAGAAGCCCAAAAAAAGGGTGGCATGTGCGCCATCATCGATGCGGAGCATGCTTTTGATAGTGCGTATGCTAAAAAAATAGGCGTAGACGTAGATAGTTTACTCGTTTCTCAACCAGATTATGGTGAGCAAGCATTAGAAATTGCCGACCGTTTAATATTATCAGGTGCACTAGATGTAGTGGTCATTGACTCAGTAGCAGCGCTCGTTCCAAAAAGTGAATTAGAAGGCGAAATGGGAGATTCTAAAATGGGCCTTCATGCAAGACTTATGAGCCAAGCGCTTCGTAAGCTTACAGCCACTATAAATAAAACAGGAACGGTGTGTATTTTCATCAACCAATTACGCGAAAAAATTGGCGTCATGTTTGGTAACCCCGAAACAACAACTGGCGGTAACGCATTAAAATTCTATGCTTCTGTAAGATTAGACATCAGAAGAATGACGCAAATCAAAGATGGTGATGCAGCGGTTGGTAACCACGTAAAAGTAAAAGTTGTAAAAAATAAGGTTGCACCTCCTTTTAGAGCTGCCGAATTTGATATCATTTTTGGAGAAGGTATCAGTAAACTAGGAGAAATAGTAGATATGGGCGTAGAGCTTGGTATTGTTCAAAAAAGCGGTAGCTGGTTTAGTTACGATACCAATAAATTGGGCCAAGGTAGAGAGTCTGTAAAAACACTTTTACACGACAACCCAGAATTAGCCAACGAAATAGAGGCTAAAATTAGAGCCAAGGTTATCGAAGCAAGAACTGCAGCAGCAGAAGCTTAAATACAATAAAGTATATGGGTTTTTTGATGGGTTAGTAATAATAAAGATAGCCGTCCTATATAAAGGGGCGGCTATTTTGTTTATTTTACAAAAAAAACAGGCTTGCTGTACCATATTTTACTTTTTTTGATACGCATGGCGCTCAAAATATTTTGTGTGTCTATCAAGGTGTACAATAAAACAGCGCTTCATCAAAAAGGACCCTTATTAATTGTGGCCAATCACCCCGATTCTTTTTTTGATGCACTTGTAATTGCGGCTAATTGTAAATACCCGGTTTCATTTTTGGCTAGAGGAGACGTGTTTACAAAGCCTTGGCATAATTTTTTTTTGCGCTCACTTAATATGATGCCTGTTTACAGACAAAGAGAAGGTAAAGAACATTTACACAAAAATCAAAATAGTTTTGATGCTAGCGTAGAAGTATTAAAAAACGGTGGTATACTATTAATTTTTATAGAAGGCACTTGTTTAAATAAAAACGAAATTCAACCCTTTAAAAAAGGGGCTGCCAGAATTTTACAACAAGCCGTTGCCCAAGGGATAAGCCCTACCGTACTTCCAGCGGTTATCACGTACAATGGTTTTAAACATTTTGGCAAAAAAATATTGCTCATGCTCGGGAAAAATGTAGCTGCAACCGATTTTTTTAAAACAAATACAGAACACCCTAACGCAGCACCTGAGCGAAATAATTTTAATAACCATGTCATGGAAGAAATGATGTCGCTTTTTAAAGAACCGCCTTCCAAAAAATACAAACGCCCTATTTATTTATTTCCAATTATTGGAATAGCTTGGTTCTGGCACGCTCCATTATATGTATTGATAAAGACTTTTGTAGGACACAAAACAAAGGGCACCGTATTTTATGATTCGGTTTTATTTGCGATCCTGCTGTTTGTTTATCCACTTTATTTGATATTATTATTTATGCTTTTACACGCCACCGGTGTACCAAATTGGATGAATGCTTTTATCATCACCGCGCACCCATTACTCGCTATCATTTATACGCGATCAAAAAATAATTTAACTACCTTTCTGCTTTAATAGAAACACCCATGAAAAACATTAAAAAATTAGGTCCGCGAAAAAGAATAGCACTTGTGGCGCATGATAACAAAAAGGCCGATTTAATGGCGTGGGTAGAACACAACAAAGTGGTGTTGTCTAAACACGAACTCATCGCAACGGGCACTACTGGAAAAATTATTGAAGAAAAAATTGATAGACCTGTAAAAAAATTAATGAGCGGCCCTATGGGCGGCGACCAGCAAATTGGCGCTATGATTGCATCTGGTGAAATAGACATGATGTTTTTTTTCTGGGACCCCATGGAAGCGCAACCCCACGATAGTGATGTAAAAGCGCTCTTAAGGCTTTGTGTACTTTGGAATATACCCATGGCTTGTGATAGAGCCACTGCCGATTTTGTTATCACATCACCTTTTATGCAAGGGGATTATGATGCAACTATTCCTGATTACAGCGAATATTTAAACAGGAAGATTGTAAAGTAGGATGCAAAAAATTAATATCAGGAACTGGCAAATTAGTGATGCACAAGCCCTAGCCGCAGTTGCTAATAATAGAAACGTTTGGAATAGCATCAGAAATGAATTTCCAAGTCCTTACACGGTGATGGATGCACTTGCTTGGATTAAGCACGCTAACGAAGCAAAGCCCGTTGCTAATTTTGCAATCGAAATTGGACATGTTGTGGCGGGAAATATTAGTTGTATATGGCACAAAGATGTGTATGCTAAAACAGTAGAGCTAGGATATTTTATTGGCGAAAACTATTGGGGTAAAGGGATTGCAACAGCAGCAGTTGCACGAATGCTTGAGGCGATAAAAAAAAATAAAGAGATAGTGCGCGTAGAAGCAAAAATATTTGGAGGTAACGGAGCATCGGCGCGTGTACTAGAAAAAAACAATTTTGTATTAGAAGGAATTCGAAAAAATGCAATATTTAAAAACGGCGTAATCGCCGATGAACAGGTATGGGTTTATTTAATAGCGTAAAAAATATTTATAAGTTCGGATACCGATACAACGCATTACTACTGTGCATTATGGCCCTGGTATTTTTTGCGTGCACGCAAAAAAAGCAGGCCAATCCGCGCATACAAATTGAAACCAAGTACGGTGTTATTGTGGCTGAACTATATCCTAACAAAGCCCCTCAAACCTGCGCTGCTATTTTATCATACGTCGATTCTGGTTTTTATGAAGACGCTTCTTTTTACCGCGTATTAAACGTAACCAACCAGCCTTCCAACGCACCCAAAACCGAAATTTTGCAGGGTGGACTTTGGAAAACCAATTACATGAAGCTCTACGAAATGAAAGGGATTCCGCACGAACCAACTTCTAAAACGGGAATTAAACATACCGATGGCGTTTTATCATTGGCACGCAATGTACCAGGCACTGCTAACGCCGAATTTTTTATTTGCATTGGCAGCCAATCTGGACTTGACGAAGGCGGTGAAAATGTAGAAGACAAACTTGGGTATGCAGCTTTTGGAAAAGTGATAAGGGGCATGTCTGTGGTTCGAAAAATATATATGTTAAACGATCACGAACAAATGCTCACGCCACCTGTTGCTATCTATAACATTACCAGAAAATAACGCGAATGCCTTTTACACTTCAAGCACCCTATACACCAGCAGGTGATCAGCCTGGAGCTATTGCACAGCTTACCGCTGGCATACTAGAGGGAGAGCAGTATCAAACACTGCTTGGTGTAACGGGAAGCGGTAAAACATTTACCATCGCCAATGTTATTCAAAACACACAACGCCCAACGCTGGTGCTCACGCACAACAAAACCCTTGTGGCACAGCTTTATGGCGAGTTCAAACAGTTCTTTCCCGACAACGCGGTAGGTTATTTTGTAAGCTATTACGATTATTATCAGCCCGAAGCCTATATGCCCGTTACGGGTGTATACATCGAAAAAGATTTAAGCATCAATGAAGAACTAGATAAATTAAGGCTCCAGGCAACGGCACAATTATTAAGTGGTCGTAGAGATATTATTATTGTTGCGAGCGTGAGTTGTATTTATGGTATGGGAAATCCTACCGAATATGAAAATGGTATTGTGCGTATTCATACGGGACAGGTGGTTTCAAGACAAGCATTTTTACACGCACTCATCAATTCGTTGTATTCGCGCACGCAAGATGATTTTAAACGTGGTTCGTTTAGGGTAAAGGGTGATACGGTAGATATTAATTTACCGTACGTAGATTTTGGTTACCGCATCACTTTTTTTGGCGACGAAATTGAATCCATAGAAAGTATTGAAACCGAAACCAGCAAACGCATTGGTACCATGGACAATGCTGCTATTTTTCCAGCTAATTTATATTTAGCGCCCAAAGACATGATTGTAGAAGTGATACACGAGATACAAGATGAAATGCGTGCGCAGTACGAATATTTTATGCGCGTTGGAAAAAAACAAGAAGCCAACCGCATCAAAGAAAGGGTAGAATATGATTTAGAAATGATTCGCGAATTAGGGTATTGCTCCGGCATCGAAAACTATTCTCGTTTTTTTGATAGAAGAAAACCCGGTACCAGACCCTTTTGTTTACTCGATTATTTCCCAAAAGATTTTTTATGCATCATTGATGAGAGCCATCAAACCATTCCGCAAGTCGCGGGCATGTATGGTGGCGATAGGTCTAGAAAAATGACGCTCGTAGATTATGGATTTCGTTTACCCAGCGCGATAGACAACCGACCACTTAATTTTCATGAGTTTGATAACATGATTGGTCAAACCATTTTTGTGAGCGCCACCCCTGCCGAATATGAACTTGAAAAAACCGGAGGTGTAGTGGTAGAACAGGTTGTAAGGCCCACCGGGCTTTTGGATCCCCCCATTGAGGTTCGTCCAAGTCATCATCAAATCGATGATTTACTCCACGAAATAGATCTTCGTATTGCAAGTGGCGACCGCGTGCTTATTACAACACTAACCAAGCGCATGGCCGAAGAGATGAATAGTTATTTAGCCAAGCGAAATATAAAAGCCAAATACATCCATAGTGATGTGGATACACTTGAGCGCGTAGAAATTTTACGTGATCTGCGCCTTGGTGTAATAGACGTACTTGTCGGTGTAAACCTTTTAAGAGAGGGCCTTGATTTGCCAGAAGTTTCACTCGTTGCTATTTTAGACGCAGACAAAGAAGGTTTTTTACGGAATGAAAAATCATTGACACAAACAGCGGGTCGTGCAGCCCGAAACGTAAATGGACTCGTTATTTTTTATGCCGATAAAATGACCATGAGCATGCAACGCACCATCGATGAAACGTCTCGACGTAGAGCCAAACAAGTTACTTACAACGAGATACACAATATAACACCAACAACGGTTTCAAAAAGTAAGGAGCAGGTGTTTGCCCAAACATCGGTGCTTGATATTAAGGGGTACGATCCGTCTAACGCCATGCAACAAAACAACGACAAGAAAGAAAGTCAAACTTTTGCAGAGCAGGTGGTGTATTCAACCATTCCTCAAATAGAAAAAGCCGTCAAGCAAGCTAAAAAAGAAATGGATGCCGCTGCAAAAGACATGGACTTTATAGAAGCCGCCCGCCTCAGAGATGAAATGTTCCGTTTACAAAAAATAAGCGAGGAGATGAAATAACCGGTTCAGCCCTTTGTAGAAAGTATAGATTTCTTATCTTGTTATCCAACGATGCTGCCTATGCGCTTTTTTTGGTCTCTATTTGTATGGATTACCGGATGGAAAATTCAGAAAAACTTTCCCTATCATTTAGATAAGTGTGTATTAATTGTGGCACCGCATACCAGCGCCTGGGATTTTATAGTTGGTCTTGCCATAAGAAGTGTGAGGCATTTGGAACATGTTAAATACCTAGGTAAAGACTCTTTATTTAAGGGGCCCTTTGCTTTTATCTTTAAAAGCACGGGGGGCTTTCCCGTAGACCGGTTTAACAAGCACAATATGGTGGACCAGGTTGTTGCACTTTTTAATAGCCACGATAAATTTGTGTTGGCGCTATCACCAGAGGGAACCAGAAAAAAAACAGAAAGATTGCGTACCGGCTTTTACCATATTGCAAAAAACGCAGGTGTGCCCATTGTAATGATTGGATTAGACTTTGGTAAAAAGGAAGTCACGTTTGCCGAACCGTTTTATACCACCAATAACGAATCCGCCGATTTTTTAAAAATAATTACATTTTTTGCGCCTCTCCAAGGAAAAATTCCTGCATACGGAATGGCACATTTATTAGACACGTATAAAAAATAACCATGGCTAATTATCCTACACTCATTGATAAGTTTTGTGCATTTGAACAATCACAACCGGATCAATTGTTTTTATCGGAACCAGTAGCGGGTAGCTATAAAAATTTTACTTGGGCAGAGGCCGGACAGCAAGTAAGAAAAATGGCTGCCGCATTAAATGCAATGGGTCTTGGCAAAGACGATAAAGTAGCGATACTAAGTAAAAATTGTGCGCACTGGATTATGGCAGATTTGGCCATTTCATTTGCAGGTTGTGTATCGGTACCGATGTATCCAAACATGACGCCTGATTCTATTCAACAAATTTTAGAACACAGCGAAGCCAAAGCTATTTTTTTTGGAAAACTAGATGGCGCAGATCAAATGCGAAAAGGTGTTCCAGAAAATTTAATCGTAATAGGTTTCCCCTTTTACCTCGAAAAAAAAACACAAAACTGGGATGATTTAATTGCAGCGCAACAACCCGTAGAAGGCAATCCGGTAAAGGATCCTATGGCGCTTGCCACAATTATATATACTTCTGGAACCACGGGTCAGCCAAAGGGTGTGATGCATAATTTTCACGCAATTGGATTTGCGGTTGACAAATTTTTGAACCATATACATCAAATTAAAAAAGAAATATTTTTTTCTTATTTACCGCTTTGTCACGTAGCAGAAAAAATGCTCGTAAAGTGTGGTGCTATATTTACAGGAAGTACCATTTATTTTGTAGAAAGCCAAGATACCTTTACTGCTAATTTGGTGCATACACAACCCACTGTATTTTTAGCGGTACCGCGTATCTGGGAAAAAATGCAAGAAGGTGTTTTATCAAAAATGCCACAAAGAAAATTAAGCACACTACTTAGCATTCCTATTATTTCTTCTATTATTAAAAAAGCGATAAAAAAGAAACTAGGTCTTTCTAAAGCCAGGTTTATTTTTACCGGTGCTTCACCTATTAGTGTTGCGCTTCAAGAGTGGTTTGCCAAACTAGATATTATTATTTTAGAAGCGTACGGGATGACAGAAAACTCGGCGCTGTCTCACGCCAATAGGGTTGGCTTACATAGATTTGGTACGGTGGGTCAGACCTACACGGATGTAGAAGTAAGACTGAGTGCCGAAAATGAAGTGCAGGTTAAAAGTGAAGCGTCAATGCTAGGTTATTATAAAGAGCCCGGGCTAACCGCCGAATCTTTCGAAGACGGCTTCTTAAAAACGGGGGATGAGGGCGCTATCGATGAAAATGGCTATCTAACCATTACGGGACGTATCAAAGACCAGTTTAAAACCAGCAAGGGTAAATACATTATGCCGGCACCTATCGAAAACAAACTATTGGAACACCCCCTCATTAGCCAGGCCTGTGTAGTAGGTTCGGGTATGAGTTCGCCATTTGTGCTTTGTACACTCGCCCCAACGGCACAAGTACCAACAGGCCTTGACGTTGATTTGAGCAACTTTTTGGAGAAAATTAATAGCAAACTAGACCACCACGAACGACTTTCTAAAATGGTCATTTGTAAAGAAGAGTGGAGTATTCCTAATGGTCTTCTAACGCCAACGTTAAAAATTAAGCGAAAATCGATAGAATCGTATTATGGAAATAACTACGACCAGTGGCTAAAGGAGGAGAAAAAGGTTATTTTTGTATCTTAAACCCTATTAAAACGCAATTTTTTACCAATAAACGCGTTTATATATCGATTAACTATCAATAATTTATACTGTTATGAAACTAAAACAACTATTCACAGTAATCGGAGCTTCAGCATTGCTGGTTTCTTGTGTAAGCACAAAGAAGTTTAAAGAAAGTGAAGCTAAGTATGTTCAATTAAGTGGTTCTTACTTAGATATGCAAGAAAAGTACCGTGCCCTTCAGGATGAAGTTAAAGCCATCCAGGCACAGTTAGACAAATCAAAATCTGCTAATTCTGAATTAAGCGCAAGAAAAGCCACACTAGAGGAGCAAATCTTAGGCTTAAATGAGCAAGTAGAATATTTGCGTAAAAACAGCAGCACTGCAATGGAACAGTTAAAAGATTTGTCTGTAATCACCGGCGCACAAGCTGAGAGCATTAAAAAATCTTTAGAAAATATTGGTGCAAAGGATATTTACATTAGAGACTTACAAGGTTCAATTGCGCGTAAAGATTCTTTAAACATGGCGCTTGTAATGAACCTAAAAGGTGCTATAGGAAATTTAGATGACCAAGACATCAATGTTAAAGTTGATAAGGGTGTTGTATATGTAGATATTTCTGATAAATTATTATTTAAAACAGGAAGCTATGATGTTACTGAGCGCGCTAAAGTAGTGTTAGGTAAAGTAGCAAAAGTTTTAGCTGCACAACCGGATATTGAATTTATGGTTGAAGGTCACACAGATAATGTAGCGATCAGCACAGACGAATTAAATGACAACTGGGATTTGAGTGTTAAGCGTGCAACATCTATTGTTCGCATCTTACAAAAATCGTATGGACTTGACCCAAAACGCATGACAGCAGCGGGTCGTAGCGAATACTTGCCAGTATCAGATAATAGTACTCTTGCAGGTAGAGCAACTAACAGAAGAACAAGAATTGTGGTATTACCTCAACTCGATCAGTTCTTCAAATTATTAGAAAAAAAGTAGTCTTTACTAACCCAATCCTATATTTGAGAGCGCTTCCTACAAGGAGGCGCTCTCTTTTTTGTAGACTGGCGCATATATAAAAAAGCAGGAGCCATCTTTAATTGATTCAATTAAAGATTTATTAATTTTCTCTGGTACTGCTGGGCAACCCCAACTTCTTCCCATACCATATTTTTGTTTAGCCAAATTTTCATTCACATAGGGTGCGCCATGAATGACAACCGATCTAGCTAATGCATGATCATTAATTCCCTTTTCTTTTCCATCTAGCTCCAAAGACAATCCATTTTTTCCGTTGTAGGTATTTTTAGTCACAAAAAAACCAAGACTACTTTTTAAGCTATTTATATTATTGGAAAAACTTTTTGCTATTGCAGCACCTGAATTTTTTCCATGCGCTACATAATCGTAAAAAATCAATTCTTGCGAAATCAAATTGATAACAAAGAGTCTTTTTTGTGAAGAAGGAAGGCTAAAGTCAACAATTGACAGCACGGCGCTGTTCATTAATTTACCCTGTGCTAATAGTTTTTCAAAACCCCTTACGGCTAAGTCAAACGCTTTTTTTGAAAGACCGCGCTGCTCAAGATCCAGTTTTTGGTAAAGCTGCTCTTTTGGGAGGGGTTCGGCAAAACAGGCGTTGCTTAAGGTCAAAAAAAGGCAAAATGCCACCAATTTGGCGCCTTTTTTAAATAAATCTTGTATGTGTTGAAGCTTAATCAAGCAGTAAAGGTACCTGTTTTATAGCTTAAAAACTTGTTAAATAGCAAAAATGAAGCCTAAAACCTTGATTATCAACAAAAAAAATCCCGCCTTAGGATTAACTATGGCGGGAAAGCAGTTAGCTGTTGGTTAAACTAGCTATATAACTAAGACAACCTTTTATCAATTTCGCTGCGTAGAGATGAAAATATTTCTTCTACCGTTCCTTCTCCCTTGATTTTCACCACTTTATCAAAACCAGCATAGTAGTTTGCTACTACCGTTGTTTTTTGTTCGTATTCAGTAATACGTGCTTTAATCACCGTATCGTTGGTATCATCAGATCTTCCAGAGGTTAACCCCCTGTTTAATAAGCGTTTAACGAGCTCTTCTTCGCTTACTTCTAATGCAAGCACTAAGCTAATTTCGGTTTCTTTGAGCGCTAAAAGCTTGTCAAGGGCAATACTTTGCGCCTCTGTACGTGGAAATCCATCAAATAAAAACCCCTTTGCAGCTGGATTGTTATCCAGGGCCGAGCTAATCATGCCAATTACTACCTCATCCGGAACCAACTGACCTTGATCCATAAAACGCTTGGCTTCTAGGCCAAGTGGCGTCTGATTGGCAATTTCACTTCTTAATAAATCGCCGGTAGAAAGGTGTTTTAATCCATAAGATGCAATTAGATTCTCGCTTTGCGTACCTTTTCCACTGCCAGGAGGTCCAAATAAAATAATATTAAACATGTTGATTGGGATTCTTGCTTGCAACAAATATACGAATTTGGCCTAATACACAACTAAACCAAGGACCCTTTTGTTATACCTTTAAATACCAGATCTTGGCAGAATATGAAAAAGATAATGCTCTATTTATTATGCTTGATAACCGTGCAAAGCTGCAGTGGATCTACGTTACATCAAAAAGCGACAATTATGGAAGACACGACTAAAAACAATAATCCGCATTTTTCTAGAACCGATACCACTAAAATTGCTGTGGCAGAAGATGCTTGGAAAAAAATATTATCGCCGGAGGTATTTTATATAGCTAGGCAAAAAGGAACCGAAAGACCTTGGACCAGTAAGTTTGAAGATTTTAAAGAATTAGGTACTTATTCTTGCGCCGTTTGTGGCAATGCGCTTTTTAAAAGCAACACCAAATTTGATAGTGGTTGTGGATGGCCTAGTTTTTTTGAGCCACTTACAAAAACGTCTATTATTTATTTACAAGACAATACGCTTGGGATGAAAAGAACAGAGGTTCAGTGCGGCAGGTGCGAATCTCACCTAGGTCATGTGTTTGAAGACGGCCCCCCACCAACAGGACTCCGCTATTGTATTAATGGTGTCGTATTGGATTTTGTGCCTAAACCAGCCGACAAAAAATAAATCCATTTTTCGATATCCGAAAAATTGCGTGGGGCCGCTACTCCCCCGATAAATTTGTTTATTTTTGTTATTCAATTTGATACTATGATTACTACAGGAAGCTCTATCATTAGCATTTATACCGAGATGACCCCCAATCCTGAAACCATGAAATTTGTGGCAAACAAATTATTGTATCCAGGAAAAAGCCTAGATGTTGCCGACGAAACACTTGCGGTCGCATCTCCGCTTGCAAAAGAGTTATTTAGTTTTCCTTTTATCAAAGCTGTATTTATTGCTTCAAATTTTGTAACACTTACAAAAACCCCAGATACTGACGATTGGCAGGATGTTATTCCAACCATTAAAACTTTTTTACAAGAGTATCTAGAAAATGGCGGTGTTGTAGTGAACGAAGAAGAGGTAGCAAAAATGAAACAAGAAGCGACCAATACGGTTAATGCAGATGATGATGATATTGTAAAGCGTGTAAAAGAATTATTAGAAAATTACGTGAAGCCAGCCGTAGAAATGGATGGCGGTGCGATACAATTTAAAAGCTACAATGATGGCGTTGTAAACTTAATGTTACAAGGTAGTTGTAGTGGATGCCCTTCTTCGATGGTAACATTAAAAGCCGGTATCGAAGGTATGATGAAACGCATGATACCCGAAGTGAAAGAAGTGGTTGCAGAGGCCGAATAAAATGAGCCCCGATAGTTTATACCAATCTTTCATAGATGGTTTATTACAAACATCCGCACTAGAATTTATTGCCGTGCTTGCAGGTATTGCAAGTGTATGGTTTAGCAAAAAAGAACAGGTACTCGTGTATCCTGTGGGCCTTATCAATACCACCATTTTTGTTTACTTAAGTTTTAAAGGTCACCTACTTGGTGAAGCCAGTGTAAATATTTATTACACGGTTATGAGTATTTATGGATGGTGGTTGTGGACGCGCAAAAACGATCAGCAACAAACAATTATACAGATCCAGTTTTCAAACAACAAAGAACTTTTACAACAGCTCTTATTTTTTGGATTTTTTTATATCGTACTCTATACTGCGCTTTATTTTTCTAAAGCTTCTTTTGCACCAGGCGCAATACCTTGGGCCGATGCATTATCAAGTGCAGCAGCCTACACAGGCATGTGGTTAATGGCCAAGAAAAAAGTAGAAAGTTGGTACTATTGGATAGCCACAAATATTTTTTCGATACCCCTTTATTTTGTGAAAGGGTATGTATTTACCAGTGTTCAATTTTTTGTTTTGTTGATGCTCGCTATTGCAGGACTCATTGAATGGCGTAAAAAAGCGCAGTCCGTATGAATACGAAATTAGCCCTTAAAAAAATAGTGGTGATAGGTCCCGAAAGCACCGGTAAATCTACACTTTGCGTGTATTTAGCGGATTATTATAATACCCTTTCGTGCCCGGAGTTTGCTAGGGAATATTTATTAGAAAACGGAACTACTTATACGGTTGATGATTTAATGACCATTGCAAAAGGTCAGTTAGAAGCACAAAAAAAACATGTTGATTTATTACAAACACAAATTGATCAAACAGGTATTGTAAAACCGCTTATCATTGATACTGATATGTACGTGATGAAAGTGTGGGCCGAATATGTATTTGGTAATTGTCCTACTTTTATTTTGGATGAAATTAACAAGCAACAATATGATTTGTATTTGCTTTGTAAGCCAGACATACCATGGGTGAAAGATGAACTAAGGGAATACCCCGACGAAAAACCTCGTCAAGAATTATTTCAGATGTATAAAGACATTTTACTAAACCAACAAACGCCTTGGGTAGAAATTAGTGGCGGTTTTGAAGCGCGAAATCAAAAAGCAGTAGCTGCTATAGAAGCTATTTTAGCGCGCTAATAAATAGCCATGGTATATTTTTTACCAATGGGTAAATATGCTTTGTGTTTTTGTTTTTGAAGGGCCCCTATTCCATAAAAGCCAGCAGCAATAAGTAGTCTGGTGCTATTGGCAGCATCCAACAATGGCATGCCTTTTAATAAACTGTTGGTTATGTTCAAAAACATATAAGCGCCACTTCCTAGCCTAAAAAGTGCGCCGTTGGTAAAAAGGCCAGATTTATAGCGCGACTGTGGCATACCCGATATTTCGTTGATACTTATTTTTAAAAAACCAAGCCAGGTAGTATCAACCCTAAAACCACCAAACACAGTAGGTGATTGCTGCGCGCGGTACATATTAATAAGCAAGGAGTCTTTCAAAACAGATTTTATTTTTCCATCTATCCACTGTGTGTTGCTAAATCTAAATGTGATACAATCTTTTTCAATCCAGCTCTGAATGGTTCTGCCTTTTTCTTTTAATACTAGCGTATTGCCCCCTTGTGCATGCGAAATAGCAATCGTTAATAAAGTAATTACAAGTATGACCAACATGTATTTGAATGCAAACATCATTTTATTTTAACGCTCCATAAAAAAGGAACACACCAAACCCTATGAGAATAACGCCGGCAATTTGATTGATTAAATGTAAGTTTTTAGTGTTGAGTTTTGGCCTTAATTTTTCTGATAAAATAACTTTAACAATATCGGAGGCAAGCACAAAAACAAGACAGGTAATAAAAACAACCGCTTTGTAATTGGCTGGATTGCTTGCTGCTGATGCGTCTGCTACAATCGCTGCGGTCCAAGCAAACCAAAATAAAAACACACCAGGGTTTAATGTGTTCATAAAAAAACCAGATAAAAAGAGACCAACATATTTTTGCCAACTTAATTTTTCTTGCGCATCACTTGTCTTTTCAGCAATACTTACTTTTTTAAATAGTAGTGTATAAATGCCAAGTCCAATTAAAAAAACACTTCCCGCTAATGCTATTTTACTTTTATTCGCTAGGGCTGTTGCAAAAAGTCCGGTAAAAAAATTACAAAATAATACCAGCGAAATATCTGAAGCTGAAACCCCTGCCACAAAGCTTAATCCCGCCTTACGACCACTGTTGATGCTATGTTTAATGATTGCAAAAATGATGGGACCCACCGAAATGCTTAATATCAAACCCAGTAACAAACCTTTTATTAGCGGCGCTACCATTTTTTATGAATTACGTATGAAAGTTTCAAATGCCTCTAATAGTTTACCTTTTAATACCCTCGGAAACTTATGTTGTCCGCCTAATTTTCCTTGCGACTCCATAAAACCGCGAACTACATCTTCATTAATCACGGTTACTGAAACGTTTTGTAAGGCACTCTTTCTTTCGGTGGCGTAATCATCATTGATGGTACAGAGGTACTGATCAATAGCGGTTGCTAATTCGTTTTCATTAACAGTGTCATTGCAGGCCACATACCATTTATGCCCAAAGAAATTTCCATGCGGAACTCCTGTTACTGTATATTCTGGAATGCTAATGTTAAAAGCGTGACTTACTGTTTCAACCGCCTTGTTCATATTATCTACACTTAAGTGCTCGCCTACTAAACTTAAAAAGTGTTTCGTTCTGCCCGTAATAATAATTTGTGCATTTTGCTTATCAATAAATTTAACGGTATCACCAATAAGATATCGCCAAGCGCCTGCAGCTGTACTAATTAAAATGGCATAATCAGTTCCTTCTTTCACTTCATCTATTAGTAATGCAGTTGCATTGTCTTTTATTTCTCCGTCTTCGTCAAAATTATCTTCATTAAAAGGAACGAATTCTAAAAACAAGTGCTGACCTGTTACAAGTCGCATCCCTACTGCGTTTTGATGGTCTTGGTAAGCAATAAAACCCTCGCTCGCTAAATAAGTTTCTATATAGGTAATTGGTTTACCTAATAATTTTTCAAAGCCTTTTTTATAGGGTTCAAAACTTACACCACCATGTCCAAAAAAAGATAAATTAGGCCAGAGCTCATGTATATTATTGAGTTCATACTTTTTGATAATCATTTCGATGCAGAGCTGGATCCAAGCTGGCACGCCTATTAAAAATCCAATATCCCAATTGGGCGCTTCTGCTACAATCTCTTCTAATTTTTTATTCCAATCTTTTTCTTTGGCTATTTTTTTTCCTGGTTTATAAAAAGGCTGAAACCAAGAAGGTAATTTTTTCGCAGTGATACCACTTAAATCACCGGCGTAAAATCCGGCTCCTTTTTGTAGTTCTGTGCTGCCACCAATAGCGAGCCAACCCTTTGCGATAGAAGTATATGGAATATTATTATAGTGCCTAAGGCCTAAGAGCTGTTTAACCATAATGGTTTTGTTACCAGATAAAAGCGCATTTGTAATAGGTATGTACTTGCTAGACGCTTCGGATGTTCCGCTACTTAATGCGTAATATTTTATTTTACCCGGCCAACAAACGTCTGATTCGCCCTCAATACATTTGTGCCACCACTCGTTGTAAATTTTATTGTAATTAAAAATAGGCACTACTTTTTGAAAATCTTTTGCAATGGTTTTGCTTTTTAACAGCGGGTCAAACTGATACGTATTTCCAAATGCCGTGTTTTTTGCACGACGGAGTAATTTTTTTAAAACACGGTCCTGTTCTTTTTTTGTGTTTTTAGGAGATAAGGATAGGTCAAATAAGGCCATGCTACAAAGCTAAAGCAAAATGATACAAAACTTGAATAGTGGCCGCATCTTCGTTACTTTTGCGATATGTTAGCAGAAACACTGATAGCGGCCACAAAAGCCGGTGCCGCCGAGTTGCAAAGGTATTTTAATGGTGCATTTGAAATTAGCCACAAAGAGGGCGTTAATAACCTTGTAACAGAGGCAGACCATGCTGCAGAGCGGGCCATTATTGGTGTAATTCAGGCTGCTTTTCCAGATCATTTTATTTTAAGTGAAGAAACGGGTGAAATTATAACGAGCTCTGAATACAAATGGATTATAGACCCAATTGATGGTACGGTAAACTTTGCAAACGGTATACCTATTTGCTGTGTAAGTGTAGGCCTCGAAAAAGCCGGCGAAATCATTATGGGCGCGGTATATAACCCCATCATGCATGAATTTTATTTTGCTGAAAAAGGAAAGGGTGCCTATTTAAACGATAAAAAAATTAGCGTTGGCAAAAAAACCAAAGTCATTGAATCATGCCTCGTAACAGGCTTTCCGTATACGTATTTAGATACGCCCAATGGACCCCTTCAAGTATTTGAAAAATTAATTCGAAAAGGCATACCTGTGCGCAGGCTAGGTAGTGCTGCCATTGATTTGTGCTGGGTAGCAGCCGGTAAATTTGATGGTTTTTATGAACATAAATTACAAGCCTGGGATAGCGCGGCAGGTTTTTTAATGGTACAAGAGGCGGGCGGAAAAGTAACCGATTATGCAGGTAAAGATTACTCCGTATACCAACCACATTTATTAGCGACCAATGGACATATTCATGATGAGTTACTAGCAATTATAAATGGCGGAGCCGTACAATAAAAAATAAAACATGAGCGAACAAAGAACAGAAATTACTACACTTGGTGAGTTTGGATTAATAGAACACCTTACTAAAAATTTTGAAACGCATAACGCATCTACTGTTTTATCGGTGGGCGATGATGCAGCAGTGATAGATCATTTTGGAAAACAAACAGTGGTCACTACCGATTTATTATTAGAGGGTATTCATTTTGATTTGATGTATACGCCCCTAAAGCACCTCGGCTACAAAGCAGTGATGGTAAACCTTTCGGACGTTTATGCCATGAATGCGCAGCCTACACAAATCACCATTAGTATTGGGATTAGTAACCGGTTTAGCGTAGAAGCTATCACTGAATTTTATGAAGGTGTTCATATTGCTTGTGAAAAACACGGCGTAGATTTAGTAGGTGGTGATACCTCTTCTTCACAAAAAGGATTTGTTATTTCTGTAACAGCTATTGGCGAAGTGGCGCCTGACAAATTTGTAAAAAGAAGTACCGCAGGTGTTGGTGATTTAATTTGTGTGTCTGGCGATTTGGGTGGTGCGTTTTTAGGATTAACACTCATGGAAAGAGAAAAAAAGATATATCTCGAAAACCCAGGCGTACAACCTGATTTAGAAGATGAAAGTTATATTGTAGGAAGACTTCTAAAACCAGAAGCACGCAAAGAAATCATTTCATTTTTTGCCGAAAATAATATTACACCAACTGCTATGATGGACGTGAGCGATGGTATTAGTAGCGACGTGTTACACCTTTGTAAGCAAAGCGTTGTTGGTTGCAGGATTTACGAAGAAAAACTGCCTATATCTGATGAGAGTAGAAGAGCGGCATTTAAGTTTGGACTAGACCCTACGGTATGCGCACTCAATGGCGGCGAAGATTATGAACTACTCTTTACACTTAAACAAGAAGACCATGATAAAATTACGCTCAACGAAGACATTAGTGTAATTGGTTACGTGGTTGATATCAATGAGGGATCAAAACTATTAACGAAGGGGGGCAACACTTTTGATATAACAGCACAGGGTTGGACGGCATTTAAAGAATCCTAATTTTAATTAAAAACTATGCACGCCTGTACTGGTTACAAAACTGTTTTGTTTTTCTGTTGCCTACTTTTTTGGGCACCCATCATGGCGCAAAAAAAATTAGCAGATGCGCCAAAAATAGCGCCAGCAAAGCTTTTACAAGATTTACAAACCCTGCACAAGGTGCTGGAACAAAACCATCCTAGTATGTATTGGTATACGCCAAAAGATAGTATGGATTTACATTTTTCTCGCGCCCTAGCTTCTGTTAAAGATTCCATGTCGGCGTGGCAATTTAGAAATGTTGTAGCTACTTATTTAGCGCAAATAAAGTGTGGTCATACGTCGGTACATTTTTCGCCAAAACTTACAAAGTGGTATACTGCTTTTAGGTTTCCGCAGTTTCCGCTTCAACTAAAAGTATGGAAAGATTCGGCCGTTGTCATTGGAAACTTGTATGCCAAAGACAGCCTATTAAAAAGAGGCACTATTGTTACTAGCATCAACCAGTTACCCGTTAGCGCACTGGTAGATAGTATGTATAGCATCATAAGCACAGACGGCAACAGTATTAATTTTAAAAGTCAGGTGCTGACCAATAATTTTTCGAATTGGTATAAAGCCAGGTTTGGTAATGTAGATAGCGTGTATCAGATTTCTTATATAGATAGCCTAGGTAATAAGCAAACCACTCAGATTGCGGCCTATGCTCGACCAAAGCCAAAAAAAGACAGCATCAAAAAAACAACCGAGACTGTAAGTAAATCTAAAACAATAAAACCCGTAGTACCCAAAAAGTGGACGCTCCTTATTGATAGTGCTACAAATACTGCTTTTATAAACCTGAGTAGTTTTTCGGGCAGGGGTTTTAAAAAGTTTATCACAAAAAGTTTTAGAAATATTAAAGTATCCGGTGTTAAAAATTTGGTCATCGATCTACGAAGCAACGGAGGTGGTGAATTAAAAAATTCTACACTTCTTACGAAATATGTTTCAGATCATTCCTTCAAAATAGCTGATAGTGTATTTGCAAATAATAGAGGCATTCGTAAAATTCCGTTTGGTAGTTATTTTTCGGTGATGGGGCATACGCTCGCCAAACTAATGATTTCTAAAAAAATGGATGGCGGTGGCTATCATTTAAAAAGGTACGAAACGCATTATTACCAGCCATTTACTAAAAATCATTTTGATGGAAACGTATATATTTTGCAGGGTGGTTATACGTTTTCTGCATCTACCTTATTTACTTCTCCGCTCATCAAGCAAAAAAATGTTACCATTATTGGCGAAGAAACAGGTGGTGGTTATTATGGTAATACTGCTATTTTAATACCTACCATTAAACTTCCGCGCTCAAAATTATTATTTAGACTTCCATTATACCGTATGGTGATGGATAAAACAAGACCCAAAGGCAGAGGCGTTGTTCCAGATATTTTAGTAGAACCCAATTCCTATGCTATCAAAATGGGTGTAGACAATAAATTGGAAGCGGTAAAAAAAATGATTCAGCAAAAAAATTAAAGCCCAACAGAAAACGAATCGGCGTCGCGTCCAAAAGGAAACTTTTCTCTAACCCCAAGCACTACTTCTTTTTCTAATTCCATGTACACGGTGTCTTCGTCATCGGCTTTGTAATAAAGTACTTGTCCCATTGGATCAACAATCATACTATCACCACTATGGTTTATTTGATTTCCATCTTTGCCAACTCTGTTAACGCCTACCACATAGGTTTGATTTTCTATGGCACGCGCGCATAGTAAGGTTTTCCAGGCGTGGTTGCGTCTTTCGGGCCAATTGGCTACATAGAGTAACAGGTCATATTCGTCGGGTGTTTGTTTGCGCGCCCATACTGGAAAACGTAGGTCGTAACATATTTGCAAACAAATTTTCCATCCGTTTACTTGTGCAATTAATCTTTTATTGCCCGCTGTATATTCTTTGTCTTCGCCAGCAAATGCAAACAAGTGTCTTTTGTTGTAATAAGCCACTTGACCATTTGGTAATACCCAGAGTAAGCGGTTGTAAAACCTATTGTCTTCTTCTATAATAACACTGCCTGTTAAAATTATTTTATGCATTGCCGCCTGTTCTACCATCCACTCAACGGTAGGGCCTTCCATGGTTTCGGCAAATAATTTGGGTTGCATGCTAAAACCGGTGTTAAACATTTCGGGTAATACCACAATTTGTGTAGCCGCTTCAACAGCTGCTATTTTTTTTTCGAGCATCTCAAGGTTTCTAAACTTGTCTTCCCAGAAAAGATCGGTTTGTATGAGGCTGATGTGTAAATTACCCATGCTGCAATGTAAGAATTTTATTGGAGGCCTGCTTTTATTTTGGCAATAGCGGCCTGAACCCGTGGAGACTCAAACCCACGGCTCACTAGGTACTGCATCACTTTGGCTTGTCTGGTGTAACCAACTTCACCCTTACACTTCTCCCATTTATCAACTACTAATTTATCGATGGTTTGTTCGTATGCTTCTTCTTCGATGGTGGCTAATCCGGCTTTAATATTATAAGCGCTTACCCTTTTTTGCTTGAGCTCGTAAGCGATTTTTACGCGCCCCCATTTTTTGGTTCTAAAATGACCGCCAGCAAATAAAGTAGCAAAACGTGTTTCGTTTAAATAGTCTTCTTCGATGAGTTTAGAAAGTAATACCTCCACATCTTTGGTGGATAAGCCATACCCATACAACCGGTCTTTGGTTTCTTGGTGGCTTCGCTCTTGATAGGCACAGAAGTGCTTAATTTTTTGCCAAGCCTGATCCGGTGTGAGGTATTTTTTTATCATGAGCAATAAATATACAGACTTGCCACAAAACTGCCCTCATTTGCCCTGCCAATCCACAACTGATTCACATTAAAGCGGTTGTTATCCATCTGCACTATTTAGGGCATCAAAGTATTGGAATTTTGGAGTAGGTTTGCAGGGTACCTATAACACATGTAGCATGAAATTTATTGTTTCTTCTTCTTCGCTTCTAAAACACCTTCAACAAATTGGTGGTGTAATTAACGCAAACACCGTGTTGCCTATTTTAGAAGACTTTTTATTTGAAATTACAGACAAAAAATTAAGCATTGTAGCAACTGATTTAGAAACAGTGATGCGTGTAGAAATGGACGTAGAAAGCAAGGCCAATGGTCGTGTTTGTATTCCTGCTAAAATTTTGTTGGATTCATTAAAAAATATTGCTGATCAGCCGCTCACTTTTAATATCGATAAAAACTTTGCTGTAGAAATTACAAGTGACAACGGTAAGTATAAAGTGATGGGTGAAAATCCAGATAACTTTCCTAAAGAACCTTCTGCAGATGATACCAGCAGTTTTGATATGATTAGTGGTGCTTTGTTAACTGCCATCAACAAAACATTATTTGCTGTTAGTAACGACGATTTACGTCCAGCTATGACAGGGGTATTTTTTGAATTATCTACAACTGGCGTTCAATTTGTTGCTACCGATGCGCACAGACTAGTGCGTTATAAAAGAACAGATGCAAAAGCACCAAAAACAGATTCATTTATTGTGCCACGCAAGCCACTTAATTTATTAAAAAATGCATTACCAGATAATGAAGATGCTATTACCATAAGCTACAATAGCAATCATTTATTTGTGAACCACGGTTCTACGCAAATGATATGTAGGCTTATTGATGCGCGTTTCCCAGACTATAAAGTGGTGATTCCTGCAGACAATCCGTACAAGCTTGTTGTAAACAAACATGATTTTCAAAATGCACTTCGTCGTGTAAATGTATTTAGTAATAAGAGCACCAATCAAGTGGCGCTAAATATTACTGGCAGCGAGTTACAGATGGCTGCGCAAGATGTTGATTTTAGTTTTGAAGGTAACGAGCGTATGAATTGTATGTATGATGGTGAAGATTTACAAATCGCTTTCAATGCAAAGTTTTTAATTGAAATGTTAAACGCTGCAGACACCGATGATGTAAAAATGGAATTATCAACTTCTACAAAAGCGGGCCTTATCAAACCTACCGAGCAAGGAGCTGGTGAAGATTTATTGATGCTTGTGATGCCACTCATGTTAAATAATTAATAGCAGATGCTAGAAAATTTAATTGAATATTTTAATCAGATTCCAAGTACGCACCGCGCGCTTATTTTAGCTGGCGGCATAACATTTTTTTGGATCATTGAAGGCGCTATTCCGCTGTTTTCATTTTCATACCAAAAGTGGAAGCACGCCGCTATCAATATTTTTTTTACACTCACAACAGTTGTTATCAATTTTGCTTTTGCACTTGTTATTGTTAAAGCATCTGATTGGGCCGTGGCGCAAAAATTTGGACTCTTGCAACTTGTTCAAATGCCAACATGGGTGTTTATCATTGGCGGACTTATGCTACTTGATTTAGTAGGTGCTTGGTTCATTCATTTTATTGAACATAAAATCAAAATTTTGTGGAAATTTCACATGGTGCATCACGCAGATACCCATGTAGATACCACCACTGCTAACCGTCATCATCCGGGAGAAAGTGTTTTTAGGGTCGTGTTTACATTAATCGGTGTCGTTGTTTGCGGCGCCCCTATGTGGCTTGTGATGCTGTACCAAAGCTTAAGTGCTGTGTTTTCTCAATTCAACCACGCCAATATTAGACTCCCATTGTGGCTAGACACCGCTATTAGCTATGTGATTGTGTCGCCCAATATGCATAAGGTGCACCACCATTATATGCGCCCACAAACCGACTCTAATTACGGTAATATATTTTCTATCTGGGACCGCCTTTTTGGAACTTTTGATGCAACGCCCATGGAAAACTTGCGATATGGCCTTGATGTGCTCGATGATAGCACCGATCAAAGTTTGGCCTATCAATTAAAGGTCCCTTTTGACAAATCGGTGAAGACAGATTATTAAATATGCCGTTTCTTTGCATCACAATTTGATGTTCATGAAAACTTGTGCTTTTATTCCTGCTAGATATGCTGCTACGCGCTTTCCTGCTAAATTGATGCAGCAGCTAGGTGATAAATCTGTAATACGCCACACGTATGATAATACGGTAGCAACCGGACTTTTTTCAGATGTGTTTGTAGTAACAGATAGCACTATTATTTTTGACGAAATAACTAATAATGGCGGCAAAGCTATTATGAGCATGCGCCCCCACGAAAGCGGTAGCGATCGTATTGCTGAAGCCATTGCTCATTTAGATATTGATGTGGTGGTAAATGTGCAAGGTGATGAGCCGTTTGTAAAAAAAGAGCCGCTACAAAAATTACTAGAAGTATTTAAGGACCCAGCTCAAAATGTACGTGTGGCATCACTGATGCAAGTGCTTACGTCACAACAAAGTATCGAAGATTCCAATTATGTAAAAGTAGCGATTGATAAAAATAACAATGCCTTATTTTTTTCGCGAAGTGTGATACCATATCCTAGAAGCACCGAGAGCCCAATCACTTATTACGAACATATTGGAGTGTATGCATTTAAAAAAGAAGCACTGCTTGCATTTACCAACTGGGAAATGACGCCACTTGAAGCCGCAGAAAAAATTGAGTGCCTTCGTTATTTAGAAAATGGCGTATCCATAAAAATGGTGACAACAAATTATATGGGCGTAGAAATTGATACCCCCGAAGACTTAGAAAAAGCAGCAAAGCTTTTACAACAATAAATAATACCCCAATAAAAATAACGATATGAGTTTTAGAAATTTTAAAATGGTTGACTATGTGGTGTATGGACGCGGTAGTTTTAATCAACTTGGTGAAATTTTAGCACCCAATAGAAAAGGCGATGCCCCTATGATTTTTTTAGTGGATCATTTTTTTGAAGGGAAGCCACTCGTGCAAAGAATTCCACTTATTGGAAAAGATAAAATTGTTTTTGCAGACGTTACACATGAGCCTAAAACAAAGCAGGTAGACGCTTTGGCGGCATTACTACGCGAAGAATTTGGTACCGTAAGTGGTATTGTAGGCATTGGTGGTGGCTCTACCATGGACCTTGCAAAAGCAGTTTCACTCATGATGACCAATCCGGGTTCTTCTGCCGATTATCAGGGCTGGGACCTCGTAAAAAATGCAGGTGTTTATAAAGTTGGTATTCCTACATTATCTGGAACGGGTGCCGAAGTGAGTAGAACAACGGTGTTAACAGGTCCTGTGCGAAAGCTGGGTATGAACTCCGATTTTACTCCGTTTAATCAAATTGTACTCGATCCAGATTTAGCAAAAGACGCACCGGCCAATCAACGTTTTTACACGGGTATGGATTGTTATATTCATTGCATTGAATCTTTAGAGGGTACGTACTTAAATGAGTTTAGTAAAAGCTATGGCGAAAAGGCACTGGATCTTTGCAGAAAAGTTTTTGTTGAAAAAAATACTTGGGATGATGAAAGTGACGAGCAATTAATGATGGCATCATTTGCCGGCGGTATGAGTATTGCATATAGTCAGGTGGGTGTTGCGCATGCAGTGAGCTATGGATTAAGTTATTTACTAGGTACCAAACATGGTATTGGCAACTGTATTGTGATGAATCATTTAGAGGAATATTATCCAGCAGGTGTTGAAGAATTTAAATTCATGGTTCAAAAAAATAACATAGAAATTCCGGTGGGTATTTGTGCAGGATTATCGGACCAAGATTTTAATACCATGATTGATATTTCATTAAGTTTAAAACCATTGTGGGAAAACGCACTTGGTAAAAACTGGGAAACAATAATGACGCGTCAAAAACTGCGTGCACTCTACGAAAAGCTGTAAAGAATACGCTATTGTAATAGATTATAAGATAGGGCCGTAATAAGCCCTATCTTTGTTTATAGACACATTAAATATTTTATTTTGAAGTTTATAGATTTAGGATTGGATCAGCGGATACTGGATGGTATTGATGCGATGGGATATGAGACCGCAACGCCGGTGCAACAACAAGTAATGGTTCCAATATTAGAAGGGAAAGATATTATTGCTGCTGCGCAAACAGGAACTGGAAAAACGGCGGCATTTTTATTGCCACTACTCCATAGATTATTAACCACACAGCACGACTCTCACGATATCAATGCACTTGTTATTGTTCCAACACGTGAGTTAGCGATTCAAATTGCAGAAAGCCTAGAAGGCCTTTCATATTTTACAGACGTAAGTTCTATTGCCGTTTATGGTGGTGGTGATGGCAGTTCTTTTGCTGCCGAAAAAAAAGCATTAAACACAGGTGTTGATATTGTAGTGTGTACGCCGGGCCGCATGATTGCGCATTTAAACATGGGCTATGTAAAACTAAAAGGCTTAAAATATTTAGTGCTCGATGAGGCAGACCGTATGCTAGACATGGGTTTCAACGATGACATTCAAAAAATAATTTCTTTTTTACCGGCGCAAAGACAAAACCTTTTGTTTTCTGCCACCATGCCTGTAAAAATGCGCGACCTCGCTAGAAAAATATTGACCAATCCGGTAGAAATAAATATTGCGATTTCAAAACCACCTGAGCAAATCATACAAAAAGCATTTGTCGTTTACGAACCACAAAAAGTGCCTATTATAACCGATATGCTCAGCAGTAATGTTTATAAAAATGTAATTGTGTTTTGTTCTAAAAAACAAAATGTAAAACAACTTACACAAGAATTAAAAAGAGCCAAACTTGCCGCCGAAGAAATTCATTCGGATTTGGATCAAAAACAAAGAGAGCAGGTACTACAAGATTTTAGAAACCACAAGCTTTCTATACTAGTTGCTACCGATATTTTAAGCCGCGGCATCGACATAGAAGAAATTGACCTAGTTATTAATTACGACGTTCCTAACGATGGTGAAGATTATATTCACCGCATTGGCCGAACGGCCCGCGCAGCCACTACAGGAACGGCTTTCACACTCATTAGTGAACAGGAACAATATAAGTTTTTAGCCATCGAAGAACTACTAGGTTCTCCGGTTCCAAAAGGTGCCGTCCCGCCCGAATTTGGCGAAACACCGGAATATGCTCCCAAGCAAAGAAGCAGAGGTAATTTTAAGCAAAGACCGGGTCACAAAAAGCGTTAAATAATTTAGCAGATATGCAAAAAACGTTTTAATTTATACTTCAATTAAAACGCTTGCCATGTCAACTAGAAGAAATTTTTTACAAAACGCAGGACTCTTAACGGGAGGCTCTGTACTTGCATCTGCACTGGGTAATGAAAGTTTTGCCTATTTTAAAAACAGTGTCATGCCTTCCGACCGTGTTAATATTGGTGTGATAGGACTCAATGGCATGGGATGGGCTAACGCCGCTACTGCCATGCGCCTTCCAGGCGTTGTGATTGCTGCACTTTGTGACATTGATACGACAGTTATTGATGGCCGCATAGCAGAATTAAAATCTAAAAATATTGATACTTCTAAAATTGCGATCTATTCCGATTATAGAAAACTATTAGAAAATAAAGACGTAGATGTTGTGATTATTGGTACGCCCGATCATTGGCATGCACTACAAATGATTCATGCTTGTCAGGCAGGTAAAGACATTTATGTAGAAAAGCCAGTAGGCAATTCTATTGTAGAGTGTAACGCCATGGTGGCGGCTCAAGAAAAGTACGGAAGAGCGGTGCAAGCGGGTCAGTGGCAGCGCAGCCAACAACATTTTGGTGACGCCGTAAATTTTGTACATACTGGAAAATTGGGTGCTATCAGAAATGTAAAAGTGTGGTGCTATTCTCAATCTAGCCCCATGCAGCCTAAAGCAGATGCGCCAGTACCTGCCGGTGTTGATTATAAAACATGGCTTGGTCCCGCTCAGTTAAGACCGTATAACCGCAACCGTTTCCATTATTCTTTTAGATGGTTTTGGGATTATGCAGGTGGTTTAATGACCGACTGGGGAGTGCATTTATTGGATTATGCATTACTAGGCATGAAAGAAACGGCGCCTAATACGATTTCTGCAGTGGGTGGCAAATACGCTGATCCTAACGCTGCAAGCGAAACGCCAGATATGTTAAACGTACTATATGGCTTTGATAAATTTAGTGTGTCTTGGGAACAAACCATGGGCATTACCAATGGTAACTACGGAAGAGACCATGGTGTTGCGTTTCAAGGCGATAACGGCACGCTTATTTTAAATAGAAATGGTTGGGAAGTCATTGAAGAATCAAGAAGTGTCAATAAAATAATTGTTCCACTTAACAGTTCGGTAGATAATGGCGTAGAAAAACATTGGATTAACTTTTTAGAAGTGGTTAAGTCGCGTGATTTTTCTAAACTACATTGTTCGATTCAAGAAGGTGCAAAAGTGGCCACTATTTGTCAGATGGGAAACATTGCACACCGCAGTGGCAAACAGTTACAGTGGGATCATGCTAAAAAACAATTTACGGATGCTGCGGTTAATGCAAAATATTTATCAGCTGTTTACCACAATGGATACAGCATTCCAAAAATATAAATTGATGAAAAAAATTATAGTAACGCTACTTGGTGTAACACTCATTACTACAAGCGCGCTTGCGCAACAAAGTAGAGAGGACAGTTTAAATAGAGAAGCGGCTAAAACGGAAATTTGGGAACCGAAGCCTACAAAAGTAGAACCCGGTAAAACGCCTTCCGACGCGCCCTCCGATGCTATTGTATTATACAATGGAAAAAATTTGGATGCTTGGCACCGTTTAGGTGGTGGTAAGGCAGGCTGGAAAATAGAAAAAGACGGTACGTTAACTGTGGTTAAAGGTTCTGGCGCCATAGAAACCAATATGCCTTTTGGTAGTTGTCAATTGCACATCGAGTGGCGATCACCCGCAGAAATTAAACAGTCGGGCCAGTACCGTGCCAATAGTGGGGTGTTTTTTATGGGTAAATATGAAATTCAAATACTGGATTCGTATACCAATCAAACCTATGTGAATGGACAAGCGGGCGCTTTATACAAACAGCATATTCCACTTGTAAATGCAACCAAAAAACCAGGTGAATGGCAGACCTATGATATCATTTTTACGGCTCCACAATTTTATGCCGATGGTAAAGTGCAAGTGCCAGGAAGATTTACCGTACTACACAATGGCGTACTCATTCAAAACAATGTAGATATAAAAGGAACGATTCAGTGGGTTGGTCCAGCTGTATATGAAGCGCATCCAGCTAAACTTCCATTTTATTTACAAGACCACGACCTCGATGGCGGTAGCCCAGTGAGTTTTAAAAATATTTGGATTCGTCCATTAGATTAGTATTTTTTGATACTACGTATAAACACCTAATGTCCTTTGTTACCCTTGGTTTCAATCATGTAATATTTTTTTGAGGCAATGTAATAGCGTCTAGTTGTCAGCAATAATTAGGAAGTGATATTTATTATTTCCAAATTGAATAATAAAATTATTGCATGTCGGAACAGCCCAGCTTTTACACGCTTATTTTGTTTTCCATACCGCTGCTCGGTGTATTTATATTTTTATTTATTTGTGTGATTTATTTCTACCACAAAAAAAATAAAACCTTACTCCACCAACTCATAACCACCGAAATTACGGCTGCCGAAAAAGAACGTAAGCGCATTGCCGCAGATTTGCATGATGATTTTGGCCAACTACTTTCTGTTATAAGGCTTCAAGTGAGCAGCATCAATCCCGTATCTCAAGCCGATAGACAACTCATTAAAGAAGCCGCCACACACATAGATGACGTGTTAAAACGTATGCGTGTAATGAGCGAAGCCATTGTGCCCAATCAGTTATTAGCAGCGGGTTTTTGTTGGGGCGTAGAAGAACTCGTAAGCACTTTTAATAAACTAGGAAACATTCATGTGTACTGGGAACTAAGTGGCGAACTTCCCGAATCAGAACCCGATCATTGGTTGCATCATTACCGTATTATTCAGGAAATACTCAACAATGCAATAAAGCATTCCTGTGCAAAAAATGTTTGGATACACGCGTCACTCAACGATAAATATTTTTTCTTATCTATTACAGATGACGGTATTGGTTTTGATAAAGAGGCAGTAGCTAGGGCGGCCACTGGTTCGGGACTTAGAAATATTTTTAACCGCGTTGCACTTCTTCGTGGTCAAGTTATTATAGACACGTTGCCACAGCAAGGTGTGCGTTATCAAATAAAAACTCCCCTTAATTATGCTAAGTAAAAAAATCAAAATTGTCATTGCCGATGATCACCGTATTTTTAGAGAAGGCTTAAAGCAAATGCTGGCAAGCGTTCCAAGTATCGATGTTATTGGTGAAGCCGCCGATGGCGCACAATTAATTGCGCTTGTTGCATCTGGCGCGCCCGATGTAATTATTACGGATGTAAAAATGCCAAATCTTACTGGTACCGAAGCTGTAAAAATTTTGTGTGCAAAATATCCGGGCATCCGAATTATTGCACTCACATCATTTGGCGAAGATCAACAAATCATTGAAATGATTGAAGCGGGCGCCATGGGTTTTTTATCCAAAAATATTGTGCATGAAGAACTCGTAAGTGCCATTAACTCGGTGTATATGCATAATGCTTATTTTTCTCAAAGTATTACCGAAAGACTTTCAAAAATTATTGCTCAAAAAACTACGGTCCGCCACCACAATGGAAGCATCAGTTTTACCGAAGTCGAAAAACAAATTATTGGCTTGATTTGTAAAGAACTCACCAGTAAAGAAATAGCCGGTCAATTAAAAATTGGCAAACGAACCGTAGAGAGTTACCGTATTCGAATTATGGACAAAATTGGCGCTAAGAGCTTGGCCGGAATTATCACCTATGCAGCTGGATATTTGCCTAAAAATCAACAAATTGCGTAAAATTGGCCTTAAAAACCAAAATAAAGCAGTTTTGACTAATTTTTAACCACCGCCTTGATGTCAATTCAGTTATTTTTGTGGCCAATTGTATTTATACAGCGAACCAAACGAACAATGAAAAAATTAGTATTCTTAAGCCTCGCGCTAACTGCTGCCCTTTTTGCAACCGCTCAAACAGCAAAAAAACCAACCAAAGACTGGAGTAAATTTGATTTTACCAATCGTGCCGCAGATCATCTTGTCATTCAGTACGGAGCAGACGCTTGGCTAAATAGGCCTACGGCACTTCGCACCGGAAATGGTTTTAGCAGACATTTTAATGTTTATTTCATGTTTGACAAGCCTGTAAAATCAAATCCTAAATATAGTGTTGCTTATGGTATTGGTTTAGGAACTAGTCATATATTTTTTGACAACACAAGAGTCGATTTTAAATCTGGCGCCCCTACACTTCAATACACAGCGGTGGATAGTGTAGATCATTTCAAAAAAAATAAAGCCACAAGTATTTACGCCGAAATTCCTGCCGAAATCAGATACTATTCTAACCCAGAAAATCCTAACAAATCTTGGAAGGCCGCTATTGGTGTTAAAGTGGGTTCTTTATTAAAAGCATATACAAAAGGGAAAAACCTAATTAATAAACAAGGTGAATCGGTGTATGGCACGGCTTACATAGAAAAAAATGTTTCCAAGCGTTACATTAATGGAACCAGCCTTGCCGTTACAGGTAGAGTTGGTTATGGTAGCTTATCACTTCATGCGGGCTATCAATTTAATAGTGTTCTTAAAGAAGGATTTGGACCTACCATGCAACGTTTATCTGTAGGTATTACACTCAGCGGTTTATAAATTTTGATATTTTGATTGAGAAGCAACACAAAATTAGAAAAGAGGAGAAAGCGGTTCTTGTTGGCCTCATTCAAAAAGAAGTAACACCTGATCAAGTAAGAGAATACCTAGACGAACTTTCATTTTTAGCTGAAACGGCTGGTGCTATTGCCATAGAAAGGTTTACGCAACGACTTCCGCATCCTGATAGCCGCACATTTGTTGGAAAAGGAAAGTTAGAAGAAATCAAACAATACGTTGCGTCTAGAGATATTAACGTAGTGATATTTGATGATGAACTTACGGGCTCACAAATTTCCAATATTGAAAAAGAAGTAAAGTGTCGGGTTATTGACCGAAGCGATTTAATCCTAGATATATTTGCATCTCGTGCAAGAACTGCACAAGCTAAAGTGCAAGTAGAGTTAGCGCAATACCAATATATTTTACCACGCTTAAAAGGAATGTGGACGCACCTTGAGCGTCAGGGAGCAGGTATTGGTTCACGTGGTCCGGGTGAAACAGAAATTGAAACAGATAGACGTATTGTAAAAGATAAAATTTCATTACTTCGCGGCCGTTTAAAAGAAATTGACAAGCAATCTATTACCCAGCGTAAAGAACGTGGAGAATTTATTCGCGTTGCTTTAGTGGGCTACACAAACGTTGGTAAAAGCACGCTTATGAATGTGCTTAGCAAATCGGATGTGTTTGCAGAAAATAAATTGTTTGCAACACTTGATACCACGACTCGAAAAATCGTTTACGAAAACACACCTTTTTTATTAAGTGATACCGTTGGATTTATTAGAAAACTACCACACCATTTAGTGGAAAGTTTTAAGAGCACACTTGATGAAGTGCGTGAGGCCGATATTTTATTGCACGTTGTTGACGTTTCACATCCTTTATATGAAGATCAAATAGGTGTTGTGAATCATACATTGCAAGAGCTAAAAGCTTTTGACAAACCCATTTTGACCATCTTTAATAAATTGGATTTATACGAATCCAACACTTTTGATGAGTGGCTTGAAGATGAAGTAAAACAAGAATTACTTTTAGAACTTAAAGAAAAATGGGACCGCGCTACCAATAATAATTGTGTTTTTATTTCGGCACTTGAAAAGAAAAACATTGATGCACTTCGTGAAATCATTTTAACCAAAGTGCGCGAACTCTATTTAATTCGTTACCCATACAGAGACATACATTTTTAAAGCATGCTTTCTCTTTTTTCCAATACACCTACTTGGCATAAAATTACAGAGACGCCTGTATCGCTTATTTGGCAATCCAATAATATGTGTATTGTAGAAGTGGCCGGTAAAAAAATAACCCTAGGTAAATTTCAGGATCAAATTTTTGCTTTTGCGCAAAAGTGCCCACATGCCAGCGGCATCATGGCAGATGGCTTTATAGACGCCGCCGGAATGGTGGTATGTCCATTGCACCGATACCGGTTTAGCCTCCAAAATGGGCGCAATACCAGCGGCGAAGGCTATTATTTAAAAACATACCCGACCCAAATGCGTGAAGACGGCCTTTATGTTGCTTATTAGCACTGTTTTTTAATGATTTTTGCAACTAGATTTTGCCAGATTGCAAATTTTCCTATTTTTGCAACCCCGTGGTACTCAACCATGGGAAACATATTCCTCCTTAGCTCAGTTGGTTAGAGCATCTGACTGTTAATCAGAGGGTCTCTGGTTCAAGTCCAGAAGGGGGAGCGTTGATAATAAAAGGGTTACAGAAATGTAGCCCTTTTTTATTTTATGAATACGTCACATTTACGTCACAAATAGCGTTTTAAGAGCGTTAATAATATTCTTGAACATTCAGACTTTATCTTTATATCCTTACAATCTAAAACATTAATTCTTAATAAGGAATTGTATGAATGATTGGTAAGATTTATATTTATGTATGAAAAAATTAATTTTAGTTTTATTTGTAATCGTAGGTTGTGGTGGTCTGAATAAAGAGCAAAAACAAAAGGACTTAAAAGATTCACTAGAAGAAATTAAGGTACAGAATATTAATTTAAAAGCAAAGTTAAATTCACTTACAAAGACTAATAATATCGATTCGTTAAGTGAAATTAATGCTATAAATGAAATATTAGGAGACTATGAAAGTAACGAACAATATTTAGTTCAATATGCCGCGGCTGATATTCCTGGTGGGCCAACTATGATTATAGGGATTTCTCAAATTAAAGATAAAATAATTTTAAAGCAAGTTTATACGGGTGACGTACCTTATGGATGTGAAGGCCCACTTACAGAGGCCAGCGCTGAAATGGTGAAAATAGAAAAAATTGAAAGTGGTATTTACAAAATGAAAGTGAAAAAGCTGAAATGTAACTTTACAAACTCTGACGTCAACTGTGAACATAAAGAGATATTAGAACAAAATAATAATATTGAATTTTATTTATCTGTGAACTTAAAGAAAAAAAAAGAAATAATATTTCACTCAAAAGCAACTAAAACTAAATGCTCACACGCTTGGGATTTCACAGGATTGACTTTTATAAAGAAATAAGGCTATAATTCAATAGAAATTTTATTAGGTAATACAATATTGATGTACCTTATGTATATGCAATCGTAATAACTAAGTCTTCCTTGATAATAGGGAACATACCACTACAGGCTTTTAAACGCTGGTTTCTATAAAGACTTTACGGCACGAACATAGTAATTGGCGGGCTTGCCGGCGGTGTTGGTTAATCCATTATCGAAGGACTGTATCCACGCGAAAATATTATTATACTCGGTTGAATTCGAATAATAATCACTTCCAAAACCACCAATTTTTTTCTATTCTTATATAAAATATTTAACTCACTCTTAGAAGGTAATCTCCAACCATCTCCTAAATCAGCACAGGTTCTTTTAGCATCTGACCATCTCATTTGTTCAGGAAAATCATTTTGGGCTACAAATAGATTTCAAATTTTAATAAAGCTAACATAAATAAATAGCATTGATATTTGATTTTGGAACTTTTCTCATTTTTAGTTTTTAGGACTTTCAACTATTTAATAGTCCTAACAGCACGAACATAGAGTGTAGGAGGAGAATCGGAGGCTAATCCATATCTTATATTTTCTAAAGACTGAACGCCGTTATAGAAATATTGCTGCCAGACAGTCCCTCTAATGGGCTCCGTTGAACTCCAATAAAAGTAATCTGAAAACCCGCCAATTTTATCTTTGTTCTTATATAAAATATTTAACTCTGTCTTAGTGGGCAATCTCCATCCTTTTCCTAAAGTTTTACACGCTTCTTTAGCATCATCCCATCCCATTTGTTCAGGAAAATCAATTTGTGCTATTATTAGATTGCCGATTTTAACAGACTTATCAATTATCTTTTCTGCCTCTGTATATTGAGCAAAACAAAAGGATGTAATCATTAACAAAGGGAGTAGTAATAACTTTTTCATAGATATAATTAATTTAATATAAATCTACGGCATATTTTCAAATCAACAAACTTTGGATATTAAAGTAACATCACAATATTGTCTTGCCTGGTTTATATACAATCTCTATCAGGTAGTTAGACTAGTTGCATCTTTTTGTTTTTTCTTTAATTAACTTTAATGAAAAATCTGAAAACAGAATGATTAACTACAATCACAAGTCATTTCGACCTATTCAAAATACTGATAACGGGGAAACATCATCAGAAACCCTATTTTATTTCAAACAAGAAGGCAATGTTATTTCTTCTGAATATAAAGGGGGTAAAATAATTCACGGTCACTTAATTGGGTTAGTTAATGAAGAGGGATGTATTGAAATGTGTTATCATCAAATCAATATCAACAACGAAATTATGACCGGTAAGTGCTTTTCAAAACCTGAGATGTTAGTTAACGGGAAAATTCGTTTACACGAAACTTGGCAATGGACTTCCGGAGATTTTTCATCAGGAACTTCAATAATAGAAGAAATTTAACCCTTTAATTTCCTGATTGTTACATACTCAATCATCGCATTATAGTTGCATCTTTCGTAGAAAAGGGGAGCTGATATAAATTTAAAAGGGTTATACTTGTATAGTGTAACCCTTTTTAATTTAAACCCTTTTAAGAATTGAAAAGGGTATTATTCTTAATAAGAAGGCAATTAACCTCCACCTCTTTGTGATATAAACCACCTTTTTTCTTTGTTTGATGGCTTCAAATATTTGTTCAGCAGCCTTTTGAACAGGGGCTACCCAAAAGAGACCTTCACCTTTCGCCATTGCAGTATCAACAAATCCAGGACGTACATCAGTAATCGTGATACCTGAGCCATACTCCTTTACATTTATTCTTAATCCCTCTAAATAATTGATTTGATATGCCTTTGTCGCATTATATGAAGGAGCATTTCCATTTCCCCTGATTCCAGCAATAGAACTAATGTTGACGAGATGACCATTACCTTGTTCTTTAAAATACCGTACAGCCCAGTCAGCAATACAAGTAAATCCCTGAATATTCGTTTTTATTACACTATTCTCAACATCAAAATTTAAGTGCTTATTCTCCTCACCGATTCCAGCTGAAATAATCAATAAATCCAAGCCTCCCATCTGACTCACAAATGCATTACAGATTGGCTCTATAGTTGATAAATCCTGAACATCCATTTTCTTAAAGACAATTCGACTAGCCCCTTGGGTCTTTATGGATTGAAATAATTCCTCACGTCTGCCAGTTACTCCAACTACAAAACCTTCTCGCAAAAGAAACTCAGCCATTGATTTGCCTATTCCACTTGTTGCTCCTATGATGATAGCTTTTTTCATTTTCATAAAAGTAGATAAACTAAGTATGAATGCCAACTTCCTGCAAATTGACACGAAGTTTAAGTCTTCAATTTCCTAATAGTCACATACTCAATCATCGCATTATAGTTGCATCTTTTGTCGAAAAGGGGAGCCACACTGGACAAGCCATCAGAAATGATGGCTTTTTCTTTGTCTATCAGTGAGTTAGGCTAGTTGCATCTTTTCTTATATTTACCTTATGAAAAACATCTTATTAGCAACTGCGTTTTTGCTCCTATGCTCATCTTTAAATGCACAAACAGTCCAAGTCAAAGATTTATATAATTCAGTTGGTAGCTGGGAAGGTAAATTAACCTATTTGGATTATGCCTCTGGCAAACCATTTACAATGCTAGCCAATATCAATATTGGTTTAACTGCAGATACAAAAGGGTATGTTATGGGATATGAATATCCCAAAGAACCCCAAGCCAACTCTAGGGATACCACATTTATTGTCGGGAACTATTTTGGCAAAGACAAAATTGTTTAATTTAAAAAAGATTTAGATGGCGGTTATAAAATGATTACCGAAGTAGGTGGGAATGACGGCAATGATAATAAGAAGGCTATTTTAAGACACACTTATATATTAAAGTCTAATACCTATTCAATCATTAAGGATGTAAAATTTGAGGGTACGGATAAGTGGATAAAAAGAAATGAATATTTACTAAACAGAGGGGAACACTAATTTCCCGATAGTCACAAACTCTATCATAACATTATAGTTGCATCTTTCGTCGAAAAGGGGAGCACTAATAATAAAAAGGTTATACTTTTGTAGTATAACCTTTTTATGTTTTATGGATAAACTATCTCAATTTTTAAAAAAGTACCGAAACGAAGTTATCGTGGGTGTAATTGTATTTCTCTTCTTGATTTTCAGAGATGTAATTAAGAACCTCTTTTAAAATAGAGGGATGTTATGCCCTTGATTTTCTGATATTCTCGCAAATAAATAATTTACACACTGAGGGGTTGCTGCTTCCTTCTACTTATTGATGGATATATTTCCTTGCGCATCAATTCTTAATGCACTTTCTGGAAAATCTTCTGTCGATAACCGCTTTATTAAATTAGCCGCAGCGTTGGTTCCATCCTTCACGGGCCCCCCTTCGCCTAGTTGCAAGAAGGAATGTATTTTACCCTCGGTAAATGCACCATTTTGGTCCACTTTAAAAGTAAGCAGCGGTGCATAACCACTTATGCCTTTAAGATTAAATTTAGCATAGGTGCAAAAATTACCTAGGCTATAAGCAATAAGCCTAGACTTATAAAGTTCTAGTGCTCTAGGAACGTGTGGCCCATGGCCAAGCACCACATCGGCACCAGCATCAATCACCGCATGGGCAGCCTCGTATACATCTCCTCTATCTTGTCCTAAGAAAATTTCATGTCGTCTTGGAACCCTAGTCGCTTTCGATCCTTCTGCACCAGCATGAAAAGAAACGATTAGTACATCACATTTTAGTTTTACTTGTTTTACCAAGGCTATCGCCGCCTGAAGTTCATTAAGATTGAGGCAACCATTATGAGGAGCAAAGGCCACCAAACCAATTTTAACGCCTTCTCTTTCAATTATTGAAAATGGATTAGTTTTATTGCCTGCGAATTTCAAGCCATTGGCTTCAAAAACCCTACTGGTACTTTCTACACCTATGGCGCCAAAATCATAGGCGTGATTGTTTGCGATACTGAGCAAATCGAATCCATACTTTTTTAGAATAGTACCATATGATTCAGGTTGCCTAAAATTGTACACATTAGCTCCGGAACCCTTAGATTTTCCACCCTTGTTAAGAAATACGCCTTCAGCATTACCAAATGTAACAGAAGCGTTGCGCAATAGGGAGTCGGCGGGCATTAGCAATGCACTAGCATCCGGAGGAAGTGTTGATATATCTGGAAAATTTGTTCCCAACATGATGTCGCCAACAGCCGCTATGTCAATGATTTGTATTTTTTTGGATTTATTGGTTGAGGTATCAGAAAATTGTTCATTTTTATCATGAATTGCTAATAAGGGTTCAGTTGAAGATTTATTATCAACACTTTGACTGCATCCCAAAAACACCATTGATAAAGCATAGGACAAAATGATATTTATCATTTCAAATTATTTTTAGGTCTAAAAATAGAATAGATATTATTGAGTTGATATTCACCAAATTTACCGGGTGTTTTTTTGTTCATACCCGCATAGCTTAGGGTAACTGCTATTTTATTCGCAAAATCTTTCCAGCAAACAAAAATAGCGCTGTGCTCGCTGTTGTTAAATTGATGATTGATATGGTAAATCCAATCTCCCGGCTTCACGAGGCTCGAAGCTGCAAAAGGTCCTTTTTTACGAGATCTAAAAATAGTCTCTTTAGCGTCCCCAAAACCAGAACGATGATACACTTCATTCACAAAATCCCAACATGAACCTTGGACTATACTCATGTCAACCAAGGCCATCTTGTAGCCAGTTTTCAAAACTTTAAAACTTCCGTTATTTTCCGAAGAAGTGTCCGCATTTATAAAGACATGCTCGCATTGGCAATAGTTTTCCAAACTGCTGATATTAGGCTTATTTATTTGTGCTATTACTGAACAACTTAACGAAATAAATATGGTGCAGAAAAATATATACCTTTTCATAGCAGTAAGTAAATAGGAATAATAGTTTAGTAAATACAACACCAAATTTACATTATATTCTTTTAAAAAATGAAATAGAATCCATTTTTACCAATTATACGATTGATAATCAGTCGTTTTAAAAAGCCAGCCGCCTCAAATTTATTACAAAAAATATTATTTATTTTTGTTCTAATTTAAATAGACTCAAAATGAACGCACCTTTTAACAAATTTCTCTACATTGGTTTTTTATTATTAGGATTATATCAAGCAATTATCTCTAAAGACTATATGCAAGCAGCAGCGTCTCTTGGGATTGGATTAGCATTTGATCCATTTGATCCAGCACAAAAATGGAATGAAAGACCTACTTGGCAAAAGGCGGTTTTGATTATTCATCTAGCGCTTGTTGCTGCCATTTTTGGATTTGGTATAGGCTTGAATGATAAGTAAATTTCTAATGTTTCCGTATGACTCGTTTACATTACAAACCACCCATTTATAGTATGATCAATCGAAAAAAATCTTAAAAGGAAAAGGTTTATATTTGCGCAAAATTACACATGTGTGATATAAATATGTCAAATCAAGTGAAAGTATCCGTTTTAATGACGGTTTTCAATACCAATTTTACTTATACGAAACGAGCCATTGACTCAGTTTTAAAACAGGATTTTACAAATTTTGAGTTAATAATTATTGACGATGGCAGCAAGGAAAATGACAGGGAGTTGTTAATGGATTATGTTGAAAAAAACGAGGACAAAATTAGCTATATCCGCCACAGCAATCGCGGTCAATCTGAATCCATCAATCGGGGCATTTTATATAGTTTGGGGGAATACATTACAATTATTGATAGCGACGACGAATATAAACCCAATCATTTGAGCAGTTGTTTACAGGAAATAAAAGACGTAGACTTAATTTGCTCAACCTCTGAAACAATAGTTGATAACGATAATGACTATTATGTGCCAGATAAAAACGACCTAACTAAACTTATTCATTTAGATGAAGTTACTTTGTTTGGAACTTTATTTGGCCGAAAAAAAGTATTTAACAGTATTGCTTTTAAAACTGGTTTTGCCGCTGATGCCGATTTTTACGAAAGAGCTACTCAATTATTTTCTGTAAAAAAGTTAGACTTACGCACTTATGTTTATCACCGAAATATTCCAAATAGTATTTGTGCTACAGTCAAAAAAAATAATTTAATCAGCAATTAAACATGGCTGTTGAATCTCCTCTTTTCGATCAAAATACAAATCTAGTAATGGCCTGTCACATTACTGGTGTATACGATGTTAACCGAAACATTACACTAGTTGATGACGCTTACGATTTAGTGAAGGATTGGGCCGAATCCATTAAAGCCGCGAATTTACAAGGTCTAATCTTTCATAATAATTTCTCCGAAGAAACCTGTAAATCATTCGGAAATGAAAATATTTCGTTTATTAAAATCGATTATAACCCCCAATATAATCCCAATGTATTTCGTTATTTTATTTATAGGGATTTTTTACACCAGCATCTTCAACAAATAAATAGCTTATTTATTACGGATATAACCGATGTGGTAGTTGTTAACAACCCATTTATAGCTTCGTTTTTTATTGAAAATCCGACTTCGCTTTTTTGTGGTGATGAACCTAAAATATTGAATAACGATTGGATGAACGCTCATTCCGAAAATTTACGCGAAAACATAGTTGATTATGCAACTTATGAAAGCACTTTTGGAAATGAGACTTTGCTCAATTGTGGAATTATTGGTGGTAATGCTTCAATAATTTTTAATTTTTTACAACAACTTTGTGCAATTCACCAACATGCCAATTACAATAATAAAACCGCCTACACTGGTGACATGGGCGCATTTAATTATTTAGCACGCACAGTATTCAACCAGCAACTAATTCATGGCGCACCAGTAAACACGGTTTTTAAAGGTTATGAAATCGATCGAAACGATTGCTGGTTCAGACACAAATAATATTTTGGTAAATAGGGTTGTATTTTTAGCCAATTACAAGCGTATTTTAATCCCACCATTAATTACAAACCCATCAACAGGCGCATAAATATCTCTGAAAATAGGATCCTGTATGGTGCCTGTAAACACTTTATCAAATTTTGACTGTCTTGTGTCTGTAAAGTTTTCAAAATTGATAAAGACAGACCATTTTTCCCAAAGTTTTTCCGCCATAAAACCAGTTATCCAATAAGACTTTCCAAAACTACCATCGCTTAAACGTTGTTTGCTAAAATAGTAAGCTTCTAGTCCCAATTTAAGTTTGTCTTCAATTTCATACATCAACACATTGTTTAGACGGTGCCGTGCCGTGAGTGGTAACCACTGTTTTGCATTATCAAAATGTGTATTTGCGTTGGTATATGTGTATCCTATAAACAATTTAAAATCGGCGTAAGTTAGTCTTACATTGGTTTCCATTCCTTTGGTGTCCAAGCTTCCATTCGCATTTTTAAAAGCAAAAATTGTTCCCGAGGTATTGCTTAAAACGAGCGGCTGTGCTAGATGGGTATAAAAAAATAATTGGTTAAAGCTAAAGCTGATATCTCCAAACTTTGTTTTATAATTAATATCCCAATTCAATCCTTTTGATCTTTCGTTTCTAGCATTAATCATATCAATAGGTGAGATATTTCTAAATTGTCTTCTTTCGGCATCCTCTGTAAAAATAGTAGGTGGTTTATAGCCAAAGCCACCGCCAATCCGGGTTGTTAACTTAGGCGTAATTTTAAACATCGTTGAAATACGCGGAAGTAATTCAAAACCTAATTCGTTTACATCATCTCCCCTGAGTCCAGTTTCGATCGTAATATTTTCATGAACACTCCATACATTTTGTATAAAAACACCAAATGTGTTTAAATTATAATCACGTTTACGATCTATACCGTTTGGAACTTCTGTTAAGTTTTCTGTAACCAAATTGGTGCCAATGACCCAATCTAAAGTTGATCCATTTTTATTCCAGGTTAATTCAGTAAAAGAAGATTGCTGTAATGCATCAAAAAAATAATTTGGAATGTGTAGCGCTCTATCAAATCTGCTAAAACTATTTTTAAATTGAATGTTGCTACTTTCTGTTAAACGGTGCGTGACGCCAAATTGAGTGGTAAATCTCCTGGTATCATTTTTTTCATAAAAGCCATTACCATTATTATTAATGTAGTTCATGCTACCACCCGTTCTATTTTCTGAAATAAACGTGACACCCACATCGGCGGTTGTTTTATTCGCATATATAAAAAGTCGAGGGTTGATGGTATAACGTTCAAATTTTGGTATTGCGGTAAGTCCAATTGCTGCTGGATCAAAAGCGCGATTACTATTTCTAGAAGTAAAAACCGTGAGTCCAACCTTTCCATATTTTTCACTATAAAAGCCACTGAGGTCGATACCACCTGCATTAGTTACATTGGATAAAAAATTAAGTTCTCTATTATCTGTGGGCGTTTTAGATACAAGATTTACCAAGCCCGCAATAGCACCCCCACCAAATAATGTAGATGCAGCACCTTTGATAACTTCCACTTGTTTTAAATCTAGTGGTGCAATTTGTAAGAGTGAAAGACTGGATGCAAATCCACCATACATGGGATACCCATCTCTAAGTAATTGTGTATAACGTCCATCAAGCCCCTGAATGCGTATACCTGCATTGAAAGAGGTTGCAGATGTTTGTTGGGTTTGAATACCCGTACTCTCGTTTAGGAGCATTCTAATATCACCGGGTTTCATGTTGCCCTTTTCAGTAAGTTCTTCACCAGAAATCACCTCTGTTCGTGTAGGTGTATTGGCAATGGTTCTACTAATACGCGTTGCGGTTACTATAACCTCCTCTTCCTCCTCTTCTTCATTTTCCTCCATCAAAATGGATACTATTGAATCAGTAGCCAAAGGCGTTGTAATACGTATCGTTTTATCTGCAAAACCAAGGTAGTAAATAGATAGGGTATGTGTTCCATTCGGTATTTTTTCAAAAACTATAATACCTGTAGTATCGGCGATAGCTGTTTTGTTTAAGGGCATTAATTTTGCAGTAGCAGCAGATAGCGGTTCTCTTGTATTTGAATTTTGAACTAATATTTTAATCGTTGTTTGAGCATCTAGATTATAAGATCCAAGTATCATTAATAGCGCTACAAAAATTATATGCTTCATAACTATGAAATATTGATGAGGTTATATTTTTATTATAACTTAACCGCAAAGATATTCGAATACTAAACTAATTACTTGTATCTTTTTTACTATTTTCATTCAAAATATTTTATGCCTAGACCCAGCGCATCCGAATACGGAAGTTTCTACCAAACGTATATCAACTACACAAGTGGTAAAGACTACGCCATATTAGTTCAACAATACAACGAACGAATTATTGCGTTTTGGGATGCCATTCCGCTAGAAAAAATCAATTATGCGTATGCGCCAGGTAAATGGACAATTAAGCAAATGTTCCAACACGTAATTGATACCGAACGCATACTTGCCTACCGGTCACTTGCAATTTCTAGAAAAGAAAAAACACCTATTCCAGGATTCGACGAAAACGAATATGCCAATAATGCAACAGCGGCCAATAGGAATTGGAAAGATATGTTAGTAGAATGGAGGGTGGTAAGGCAATCAACCAATCTTTTATATGCATCCTTTACAGACGATCAAATGAAAAGCTTGGGTACCGCAAGCGACAAACCTATTTCTGTAAATGCACTTGGCTTTATCATTTTTGGCCATGCTTTACACCATTTGCATATACTAAAGGAACGTTACAGTATTTAGCCTCAAATTTTACAAATTGATGCAAAATACTTATCTTGAATTAGGAAACTAATTATTAATATCTAAAAACAAAACTTTGAAAAAATTATTATTGCTTTGTGTGATTGCTGGACTAGTATCATGCAATTCTAAAAACGACAAAAACGCCGAATTAAGTAAAAAAAATGTTGAGTTTTACTCTAATATTTGGGAAGTAGCTGTTAATGAAGGCCGTGTAAATATTTTAGATTCAGCTTATGTAGACGATGCTGTACTTCATACCGTTCCTGAAATTAAAGGAAAAGCCAATGCTAAAGCATACTATGAAAATTATGTAGTAGGTTTTTCTGAAAGACAATTTACAATTAAAGAAATTTTTGCTGATGGAGATAAGTTGGTAAAGTATTGGCAGTTTAAAGGCAAGCATACTGGAACATTTTTTGGAATTCCTGCAACTGGTAAAACTGTGGATGTTATTGGTTGTACGATTGTTAAAATGAAAGATGGTAAAATTGCAGAAGAGCAAGATTTTATGGATAATCTTGAATTTATGCAGCAGATTGGTTTAATTCCAAGATAGTATATAGTAAAAGACATTTTCGAAAAAGCTGTCAGTAATGATGGCTTTTCTTTTTTAACTATTTAGTAGATTATTATGGCAAATAGAAAAATATATTTAATACTGTTTTTGTTTTTTATTATCACAAATTTAAGTGCACAAAAGGCACACACAATTTTGATTACCTATCATTCTAAATCAGGAAAAACAGCCTCAATGGCTAAAGCCATTGCAAAAGGAGCTGCAATAAATGATAACATAGCCATTATCGTAAAAACAATTGAGCAAACAACAAAAGATGATTTGTTACATGCTGATGCAATTATTTTAGGAAGTCCTGTTTATAATGCCAACCCTTCTTCAGATGTTTTAAAATTTATAGAATCATGGCCGTTTGCGGGCACCCCTTTAAAAAATAAAATAGGTGCAGCGTTTGTTACTGGTGGGGGAATCTCTTCAGGTGAAGAGTTGGTGCAGGTCTCAATTTTACACGCCATGCTTGTTTTTGGTATGGTAGTGGTAGGCGGTGACGACTGGACTGCTCCATTTGGTGCAGCTGCTATCACTAATGAAGCCCCTTTTGATACCCAGATGAATGATGCCTTTTTACTGAAAGGTCAGAATTTAGGCAAAAGAGTTGCAAATACGGTTTTACGTTGGCAAAAAAAGTAAGGATGTCTTATTGATTCAAAACTATTTACAGTTTCTATAACTATTTATAGCGCTACTATTTCCCAAATCTGCAGCTCTTTTGTAATCTAAACATGCTTCTGCTTTTTTATTAAGATTATAGTAGCTGCTGGCTCTATTATTATAAAACATTCCAATATTCTCTTTACTTTCACTTTTACCTGTTCTTATAGCTGCTGTATAATCTTCAATTGATTTTTGGTATACTCTTTTTTTATAATAGCAACTACCTCTATTGTTATAAGCCATAGAAGAAGTTTGATAGTTATTTATATAGGTAGTATAACTTTCTATTGCATTGTCTGTCAGTCCTATTGAATTTTCGGAATATGCTTTATTAAAATAAAATGAAAAATCCTGAGGATTTTTATAAACCATTTTTTGATACGATTCTAAAGCCTCCCTATAATATTTTTTCTCATAATTATATGCAGCTTTTTCCGATAATATATCTGCATTGTCATCGTCTATTTCTATTGCTTTGTCAAAATATTTTATTGCCTCACTATAGTAGTTTTTTTCTTTATAAGTATGCGCTAATTCTACATACGCAATTTTATTCTTTGGATTTAACGCTATTGCTTTTTGTAATAAATCGATTGCTTGATCTCTCTCATTTTCGTCATAAATAAATGATCTGGCTTTGTTTACTAGCTCATTTGATTCAAATTCTGAAAAATCAATCTCAGAACTCATTAATATTTGATTTTTTGCATTTAAATAAACCTCTACATCATTGTATAAACCCTTTGTATAGTTCAAATAGTAACTTACTGATTTAAAGGATTTTGTTACTTTTTCAAGTTCTTTGGTACTAATAGTAAATTTATAAAACTCTGAAATTTCATTATCTAATTGTTTGGTAAGGAAAATATATTTTTTATCCTTAGAATAGGCTTGCAAATTAAAATCATTTAAAAGCGTTTCTCCTTTTGTGTTTATGATTTTATTTTTTGAAGCACCATTCTCTGTAATTGTTACTGAGGCTAATCCATTAATAAATGCAGTTGCATAATTATATATAATTGGTATTACAATTTGCCCCTTTTTATTAATGTAGCCATATTTTTCTCCAATTTGTACAACTGTTAAACCATCAGAAAAATCATAATTACTTTTCCATATCGACTCTTCAATGGAATTTTTAGTGATATCTATAAATGAACAATCGGAGTATAAAGATGTCATGTTATTTTCGGAATAATCGCCTTCACCTTCACCATCTCCTCCTTCCATGCCAATATATGAATAACCAAGACTAGATTTTTCATATATCGGTTCAATGATTAAATCTCCATTTTCGTTTATGTAACCTATTTTCTCATTCATTAAAACCGCAAGCAATCCTTCTGAAAAAGTGGTAGAAATGTCTTGATATGGTTTTAAATTTAAATACTTCTTCAATTTTACACTGAATAACCTTATTTGTAAATTATCAGGAGTATAGTTTTCATTTCTAATTACATACACACCGTTTGATAAATAACTAATAATATTTTGTCCTGGTTGAATTAAAATATTTTTAGAAGAATCAATAAGTGACGATTTATTATCTGCCGTTGTAACAATATAATATTTTCCAGAGCTATCAGAAACTATATTCTTGTATATGATTGGTAAAATTAACCTGCCTTTATAGTCTGTAACCCCAAACTTAGATTTACTTTCTGCTATAAAAACTGAACTATTTAAGGCTTTACCTTCATTTGCCAAATAATAGCTACTGTAGTTAGAACTATAAACACTTTTTCCGCCCCCATCTAAAAGCAGTTTGAGACTTCCTTTCTTAGCTATAAAACCGTCCGGAATTATAGAGATATCATCATATGTAAATGGAATAATAATCTGAAGTAAAGTATCGGCAAATGCGTAATAATTCTTACCCTCAATTCCTTTAGCAATTAAATATCCTCTATTTGCTACTACTTGAACCGAAGTAAGTGTAGGTTGAATTACTAATTCCCCATTTGTATTTATAAAACCATATTTTCCACCTATACTAATTTGGGCAAATCCATTTATAAATTCGCCTATACAATCATAAGTTATTTGTTGTGAAATTTTGCCGTCCTGGTCGATTATACCCCGTTTATTATATTTAGTAACTAAAAACTTTCCTTTCTCTAAAATCAATATCTGATCATACTCATTGATATCTATTATTTGGTTCGTTGTAACATTGTATAATTGATATTTTTTATTTTTATTAAGATATGGTAGGACGTCACTTTTTAATTCTTTAATTTTTAGATTAGCAAGATCTGTATACTTTGAATTTTTAAATAGTACTTTAAACTTTTCAAAATCTGATAAAACCTTTGAATCTGCTATAGCGGCCCAACTTGTGCTTTCTAGTTTTTCTTTTGCTTCATTGATATACTGAGAAGTTGAAAACTGAGTTATAAATTTATTATAACCTTCTATTGAATTTTCATTTAATGTTTTATTCCAAGAAAGGTTTTCAATTTTATCATTCGCTAGTTTAGTATTTTCTGATTTAGGATATTTGGATATATATGTTTTGAAGTCATCTATGTTTTTTGATTCTTTTATTTTATCCCACTCAATATTTTCTATATTTTTCTTTGCATCTTTTACCTGCGGGGCGTTTGAGTATTTTTTGATAAATATTTTAAATGATTCAATTGAGTTTATTTTTAAGGCATTTTCATATGCTATTTTCCAGAGGTTAATTGTAGCATCTTCAATTTCTATGGCATCTGGATATTTTGATATAAATAATGTATAGCTATCCTCGGTATAAATTAAATTAGCTTCACGATATGCTAATTTATTTCGCCATTGGGTTATCTCATATGAATATTTACTCTTAGGATATTTCTTCAAAAAAGATGTTACCACCAAGAAACTTTCGTTTTTTAAATAAGCACGACTTAATGTACTATCCAGTCTTTCAAATAGAATCCTTACATTTTCTATACAAAATCCAATGCTTTTACATAATTCTTCTTTGTCTTTATCATTTTCTATCTTAGAAAGTTGCAATTCTGCCTCTGATAAATCAATAAAAGCACTATCAAGTTTTAAATAATCATCAATTTCGTTTACACCAATACATGCTTTGATATAATAATATTCTGCGCGTCTTCCTTCCTTTTTTTCATAAGTAGCTAGATTTTCGTATGCTTTAGTAAGGTCATTTTTTATTATCTCTTCTTGAGCTCTTTTCAAAAAACGTTCCTGTGCATTTAGATTATTCAAGCCAACACAGATAATTAGAAAGTATATAAGTCGTGATTTCATAATTGAGAAGTATAAGTTAAGAACACATTAAAAAAACATATATATTAAATCAAATTTAGATATAATCATAGTGTTTACATTTATTTGTTTACAAATGTATTAATTTTATTATGTCTAATGCATCATTTTAGCCTTAGTTGGCACTAAATAACACTTAAATAATGGATAAAGTTAAAGTTGGTTTTAATACAGCTTATTCTGTGGTTGTTGCAAACATGATTGGTGTAGGAGTATTTACCTCATTGGGTTTTCAATTAATTGGATTACAAAGCTATATATCAATTACGGTTTTGTGGTTATTTGGAGGTTTTTTAGCTTTAAATGGATCTTTTTGTTATGCCGAATTAAGTGCCGCTTATCCAAAATCTGGAGGAGAATATAATTTTTTAAGAGAAGCATTTGGCGATCGGGTTGGATTTTTGTCTGGTTGGACTTCTTCAATAGTTGGATTTGCAGCTCCAATTGCTGCAGCAGCACACGCTTTTTCAAAATACTTTATTGACATGAGTAGTTTCAGTATTAATCCAATTTATATCTCAATCCCATTAATATTAATTTTAACAGCTGTTCATTGTATTAGTTTATCTCATAGTTCGATTCTTCAAATATTTACTTCTTTTTCAAAAATTTTATTATTGGTATTGTTTATTGTTATTGGTTTTATAGCAGTATTCTACAGTAAACAAAATTCTATAGGAACCACTAATTTAGTGGTCGGGAATTACAAGCAAGAAATGTTATCCCCTGCATTTTGGATTGGTTTGATTTATGTCTCATATGCTTATTCAGGATGGAATGCATCATCTTATATTATCGATGATATAAAAAATCCTCAAAAGGTAGTTCCAAGATCTATTTTACTTGGCGTGGTATCAGTAATTGTAATTTATACCTTACTAAATCTTGTTTTCTTATTATCAAGTAAACAAGATCAATTGGTAGGAAAAGAAGATTTTGTTTTTGATGTTGCAAAAAATTTATTTACAAAAAATGGAGCCATTTTAATTTCTTCATTAATTTCATTCTTTTTAATTTCTTCCATTGGCGCTTTAATAATGGTAGGCCCAAGAGTTATACATACTATATCACAAGACTATCCTTTTTTCTCGTTTTTTATTAAAAGCAATAAAAACGGCATTCCATATAGATCAATAATTACACAGTCTTTTATTGCAATAGTAATATTGTCAACTAGTAGTTTTGATTTTATAATATCTACAATGGGTTTAATCCTTTGTCTTTTCACAACACTTACATCAATTGCTGTAATAATACTACGTTATAAATCTCCGCAGCTTCACAGACCTATTAAAGTTCCCCTATATCCATTACCACCAATTTTATATGCTGTATTTAATATTTGGATTATGTATTATGTTGTAACAGCTAAGCCTGAACAAGCAATCTATTGTTTAGTATTTTTATTGATTGGATTAATAATCTATTATTTAGCTAGTAAGAAAAAAACAAGTTCTTCAACCCTTGCCAAATACTTTCCATAAATACTCTCTAAATAGTTGTATAAAATACTTTAATATATATTTCAATTATATTATTTAATGAAAATACACCAAAAACATAGTAGTTAATTCACATATGTAAAAAAAATAATTTAATTTTACTTTTTATGTGCATTAGGCGTTAATCTTAAATTTCCCCATTTCTATTCATAAAATACATTTAATCAATTTTATAGGTTATGTTGAAAAAATCAAAATGGCTTTTATTTGCATCGTTACTCATTGCATTTGCTATTCTACTTTTCATTTTCAATTATTCAAATAAAAAAAAGGAACTTGTAAAAGATAGAAGTAATTCATCTAAATTGACAACACGCAAGAACCTTGATTCATTGTCTATTGAAGAAATTAGAGCACGGTATTTGAACAATCCCTGTTATTTGGCTTTATTAAAAGATCCAAATATGTGGGAAAAAGATACAAGACCTGGGTTTGATTATAAGGATTTAATTAATGATTCTTTGTCAGGTAATCATCCATATAATAATAGATTCATTGTAGGAGACTTTAACTCAATGCCACTAGATGGTAAAAAGATTGGTATATATGAAATTTATCCTAGTTTATCATCTCTTTCAGAATTTAAGTCTTACCCTAAAGAGCTTTTAGAAAAATTAGATACAATCGTTTATTCAGAAAATAATTTAAAAATTGTTTATGCTGATATAAAAACAAAATATGGCTCAAAGGCTGATCGCTTGATAAACTTTATTGAAAAGGTATGGAAGTATAAAATTATCCCGATTTCTAGAGAGTATTCAATTAATGGCGATAAAGTATATGCTGCTGGACAGGTAATGGTATTATGCGAAGCTTGTAGCGATACGCTCAAATTAGTTGGAAAATTTGCAACTTCAGCAAAAAGACAAGATTTCATGTTCAGAACGGATGCCAATGGTAATAAGATTAAAGCAACTATAGAATATGCTCCTGTTGGAGATCGAAGAGGTTATTATGCAGGTCTTAATAGAATAACTAGTAAAAATTGGGAAACAGAACGCTCTTATGATTCACTTGACATCGAACGTGACAATGAGGTAGGTGGAGGCAATAATAGAATTACTATTTATGATAGAAAAGTAGAATTGCCCAATTTTTTATTGATACAGCCTGATAAGTCTTATCCGAAATCAATGAGACAAAATGGAATTCATGAAATTGCATTGAATTACCTACCTCGTGGGATGTTGGGTACTCCTAATAGTATTGGATGTTTGAGGGTTTCAGATTTTGGATCGAAATTTTTTCGTTGGTGGGTACCACAAAATGCCAAATTATTCATTGCATATAACGATAGCTTATATTTAAAAAAGCATGATTCTAATCCAATGTCTTATTTGCCATTTAAAAACCAAACAGACGGAGATAAATTTAGAAAATGGATAAATATAAATTATCCTGATTTTGCAAAACGGTTTGACATTAGTATTGATGGTGATTATAAGAATGGGTTTATCATTGATGGATATTACTTCTTTAAGAAAGAGTATGATAATTATTTAAATAAAAATCAGAACTAATGGCTAAAAAAGGTATTTATATAATTTCTATTTTAATATTCTGTTTATTAATACAATCAGAAAAAATTAATGCACTAAATATTAGTCCGTCAATTTTTAGTTTACATACTGATACAGTAATCAATTTAATAACAAAGGATACAGTATTTGAGGAGTCTTATCCAAAAGATTCCATAATTAAAAAAGAGCTTTATTCATTTAAAAAAAATTGGACTACAACAAAACCACTAGAAAGTGATAGCGCGTCGGCAATTTCTGAAAAGCTCCTTTCTGAAAATCCAATATTTTTAGAATACTGGGACAACACTCAAGTTTTTACTTATGAAAATCTTACCTATTCAGATTTACCACTAAAAATCGAAATACCCTTAGTTAAAAATGAAGAAAAGTTTCAAATAACATGGTATGGAAACCTGAACTTTAAATACGGGTTGAGATGGGGGAGAATGCATCGGGGATTGGATTTATTTTTACGAACAGGTGATTCAGTAGTTTCTGCATTTAATGGAGTTGTGCGATATGCTAAATTTAATTCCTCTGGTTTTGGAAACTGTGTTGTAGTGAGACATCTTAATGGTTTGGAAACTGTTTATGGACACCTAAGCAAAATCAGTGTATCTGAAAATCAATATGTACAGGCTGGAGAATTAGTAGGCTTAGGAGGAACTACTGGCCGATCGAATGGACCACATTTGCATTTTGAAACACGCTATAAAGATTTTTCAATTGATCCAGAAACATTTGCCGATGTTCGAAGTAGTAAACTACTATCAGAAACATTTGTCTTGTATAAAAGCGCACTTCAGGAGATACGATATCCGACGGCTTCAGTAAGCAAAAAGAAGATTAAATATTCAAAAAAACAACCAGTTAAAAAGTCTAAGTATAAAAAAGCAACATCAAAAAAATCAATAAAAAGTAAACCAAAAAGCAAAAAAAAGCCTGTAACATCAAAGAAAACAGTAAAAAAACCTACAGCTAAGAAACCGATAAAAAAATCGACTTCAAGCAATAAAAAGCCTATTAAAAAAAAGAAAAAATAAAATTCTAAATGAAAAACATATTTAAGCTATTCTTAATCATTGTATTATTTAATGCATGCAAAGGAAAAAATGATAGCAATTCGTCGGAAGAAAAGAAATCAAAAGTTAAGATTGATTATCAAGTTGATTCGTTATATAATAATTATGCCCAAAGAGTCGCTGCAAAAGACACTACGCCATTTAACGATATAGACCAATCTTCTCTTGTATCTTTTTATCATTTGCAAAATGATAAAATAAATCCAATTATTGAAAATAGATTAAGCCTAATTACTAATTGGAATCAAAGTATACTGAGCAGAAATAAAGTGTCAGATTCTAGTTTTGTTTTTTATCCATTTTCTGGTGCTGATTTTATTCATGCCTATTATTTATATCCGAATGCTTCTGAATATTTTATGTCAGCAATTGAAAATATTGGTGATATAGTTGACGTCACTAAACTAAACAAAGTAGAGTTTTTTGAGTATGTAAAAGATTTCGATACAGTAATGCGAGATATTTATATGCGCAGTTATTTTATAACAAAAAATATGGAAGAAGATTTTAGTAAGAAAACAAAAATTAATGGCGTATTGCCAATTTTATTATGGTCTGCTGCTATGACCAATCATGATATCATTCATGTTAAATATTTTATTATCGATAGTAGTTTCGAAAAAAAATATGTTGACTTATTTGCTAGAAATAAAAATAAATTGAGTGTAGAAATAAAATTATTTGACAAGACAAATAATAAGTTTCAATTATTAAACTATTATTCTGCTGATTTGTCAAATAATGGTTTAAGAAACTCTTCTAAATCATTAAAATTTATGAAAAACTATATTTCTGATAGTTCTAATGGATTTGTTAAATCTGCTTCATATTTAATGCATTATGACTCATCGTTTAGTACTATCCAACAACTGGTTTTAAATAAAAATATGTATTTAGTACAAGATGATACGGGAGTGCCATTCAAGAAATTTGATTTGACTAAATGGAATATTGAACTGTATGGCGTATATGAGAAACCAATTAAAGATTTTTCTGAAACTTTGTATCAGAAATCATTAGATGATGCTTATCAAAATAACAAATACTATAAAGGTGGACTTAAATTTTCACTCGGTTACCATTGGAGCTCTAAAAACCAGAATCAATTAGTTGCAATCAAAAAATAATTTTATAAAAAATGAAAATATTCAATATCCCGAATTCGTCATTGCTCAGTCAAAAATGGAAACAGGTTGGATGAATTGTAAAGTGGCGTTCAAAATTTCCTGATAAAGATTACTATCATTTTCTGAAATACGTTAAGTATGCCACTGGGGATCCATACAATCGGTCTTTGAAGCATTTCGTAACATGGATTAATAAAAATTTAGTACTTCCTAGGTCTTTCGTTGAAATCGTTAAGTCAAGTGTGAACTAGATGACTTATTTTTTCAAAATAAAAATAGCAATTTCTGTTTCTTCACCAGCAACACGAATTTTTTTTGTTTTGTGTATGTACGCGCTAAGTTTTTCAATAAAAGGGTTTGAAGATAACCGATTAGGTGTTGCTAGTATAATAGTACTGCCTTCATTTATAAATTTATCAATTAGTAAAGCTAAATTATTATGAGCAGCAGGTTCGTAATTGGTATCACTTAGTAAAATAGTATCTGCGTTTATATGCTCAGGCATATGATTCCAATCTAATACTGTTGCTACAACGTTTGTTATATTTAAATGTGCTATGTTTTTATTAGCAAGAGATATTGCTTCCCTGTCGTAATCCGAAATTATTATACTATTCGCCTTGTGTGCTATTGAAAATGACGGGAACCCAATGCCTGCACCAATTTCTAGCACATGTTTATTTTCTATCCAGTTAGGTTCTTCTTGTAAAAAAGCAACCATTGCCCTAGACGAGGCCCATATTTTAGCCCAAAACGGAAAAGGTAAATTCGGTTCTTGTAATTTTAACTTTTCGAATACTGGTTTAACTGCAGGAGCATCTGGTATCCACAGAGCAACTTCTGGACTTAATTGTTCAAGTATAATTGGATACACTATTCTACTTAACAATTAAATTATCATATAAAGCGTTCACTGTTTTTCTAATTACAGTATTGAAACCATTACTATACCCAGGATGACAACCATTACTAATTACTACTATTCCAAATTTTTCTTCTGGATTAAAAAACATAGCACTAAAAAGCCCATAGGCAGATCCTGTATGTCCAACCATTTTTTTTCCTTCAATTAATTTAGAAGTTGTTTCTATTGCAAATCCATAACTTCTATTATCTGAAAGGGGTGTTTGCATTTGAAGTGCACTATTTTTTGAAATTATCCTTGCGCCGATGTATTTGCCATAGTTAGCATGCATCATCATATAAGTAGCTAAATCTGTAGCAGATATTTTCATACCGCCAGTTGGTGAAAATATAGGTGTACTATACCCCATTTGATAAGCAGCTATTTCAGCAGATCTGGCTGCATAGGCATTAGGTGAAAGTATAAATTTTGCAGAATCAGTCCTGTACTCATAAATATTTGCAAATCTTGTTTTATCTAAGTCATTTACATAATAACCCCCATATAATTGTAATGGTTTCAAAATATGATTTTGAATGTAGGCATCAAATCTTTCGCCACTTACTTTTTCAATAATAGTTCCAATCATATTAAAATTAAGGTTACAATACATATAGCCTTTACCGGGTTCGTAATTATTATAACACTTATCCCAATTTGCAGATTTTGCAGGGTTAATAGAATCGAGTGAAAAATAACCTTGATCATCATTAATAGATGAAAGGTGTGATAACATAAGCCTTAATGTAATAACTGTTTCAGGAAATTTAGGGTTACGCACTTTAAATCCAACTAGTTCACTAACATCTTGGTCTAGACTAAGTTTGTTGGCTTCCAATAATTGCATGATAGCCGTTGCAGAAAAAGACTTTGAGATAGAAGCGATTCTAAAAATATTTTCATTACTAAGTGGAGTATTAGTTGCTGCGTCTTTCAAACCAAAAGATTGTGCGTAAATAATTTTATTATTTTTTACAACGGCTACAGATAGCCCTATAACAGGGGTTTCCTGCATAATTTGTCGAATGGCTGCCGCTACTTTATTTTCTTGCGCATTGCTTTTTAATGGAAAGTATAATGCACATAATGTGATAATTTGTAAGACCCACTTAATTGTATTTTTCATAGCAAATTGTATTAATTTTAATGCAAGAATTATAAATACAAGATACTGATTTAAAATTATTCAATTGAGTAGAAGTAAAAACAAATGGCTAGTAGCTGCTACAAGTATTGGTTTTTTATATGCACTTGTATTATTGGTTTTTGCGGCAGATGTTTTTAGTAAAGAACAAAGTATTTCACAAAAGGTTTCTGATTTATTCTTGCATCTTGTGCCAACGGCGCTTGTGTTATTATTTGTAGTTGTTGGGTATAAATGGCCATTGATTGGCGCTATCATTTTTTTACTAACTGGCACAACTTATATATTTATAGGTGGTACAACATCCACTGGACAGCCCATATTCTAATTGCGGGCCCTATCTTGTTGGTAAGCCTTTTATACGTAATAGCTTACAAATCAATCAAATAGACTAACCTCTTTGAAATATCACCTATTAATCGTAATATTGCGATTAATATGGGTGCCAGTAAAATCATCAATTATTCAGAAGCCGAGCTGCAAATAGCAAAATTTGCAAAAGCTTTATCACATCCTGCACGAGTTGCCATCTTGCAACTATTAATTCAAAAGCAGTCTTGTATCTGTGGTGATATTGTAGATGAATTGCCTATTGCGCAATCTACTGTATCGCAACACTTGAAAGAATTAAAACAAGCCGGCCTCATTAAAGGAAATATAGACGGCGCTTCTATTTGTTATTGTGTAGATACAGAGGTTTTGCAAACAGCTAACCAAATATTAAATAACGTATTAGCTGTATCTATTCTTACCCCTACATCTTGTTGTTAAACTAAAAAATATAAAAATGCAAACAGACGAACAACTTAAAGAAATTGTAAAAAATAAATACAGTGAAATAGCATTACAAGACAAAGAAACAAATATGTCTTCTTGTTGCGGTGCTGGCGGCTGTTCTACCGAAATGTATAACATTATGTCTGAAGATTATACCACACTTGATGGATATACTGCAGACGCTGATCTAGGTCTTGGTTGTGGGCTACCTACACAATTTGCGCGTATTAAAAAAGGCGACCTTGTAATTGATTTAGGTAGTGGCGCTGGTAACGATTGTTTTATTGCTAGACATGAAACAGGTGAAACAGGAAAAGTAATTGGAATAGATTTTACACCAGCAATGGTAAATAAAGCACGGGCCAATGCCGAGGCTCGTGGATTTAACAATGTAGAATTTAGACAAGGTGATATTGAAAATATGCCCATCACTTCTAATGTAGCAGATGTCATTGTAAGCAATTGCGTTTTAAATTTGGTGCCTAATAAACATGGCGTATTTACTGAAATGTTTAGGGTGTTAAAACCTGGAGGTCATTTTAGTATTAGTGATGTAGTACTTGTAGGCGCCTTACCTGAAGGTTTACGAAAAGATGCTGAAATGTATGCTGGATGTGTATCTGGAGCTATTCAAAAAAATGTTTATCTCGAATTAATAAACGCCAATGGTTTTGAAAATGTAACCATTCAAAAAGAAAAAGCTATAGTAATACCTGATGATATTTTAGTTAGCTATTTATCAGCTGCCGAAATATCCGCATTTAAATCAGGTAGTACAGGAATTATGAGTATTACCGTATTTGCGCAAAAACCATTAGAAAATAAAACAGCCTGTGTGCCAGGCGGCGGCTGTTGTTAATAATTACATAGATGAAAAATATTTTAGTATTGTGTACCGGTAATAGTTGCCGAAGTCAAATAGCACATGGTTATTTAAAAACATTTGCAGCAGATAAAGCCAATGTTTATAGTGCCGGGGTAGAAACACATGGTGTCAATCCAAGGGCTATTCAAACCATGAAAGAGGATGGCATTGATATTTCTGGCCATACCTCAAATAATGTGTTAGAATATACAGATGTTGATTTTGATTTTGTGATTACGGTTTGTGATCACGCCAAAGAAGTATGTCCCTATTATCCAAGCAATGCTCAAAAATTTCATTATAATTTTCCGGATCCTGCAAAAGCAAGTGGTACCGAAGATGAAATTGATAGATCTTTTGTAGAAGTGCGTGAGATGGTTAAAAAATACTGTTTACAGTTTGTAAAAGAAAATTTATGAGTGGTCTTACAGCCTTAGTTATTGGAGCTACAGGTGCAACAGGTACAGAACTTGTAAATCAATTAATTAAAGACAACCAATATACTAGCGTGGTTGTATTTTCTAGAAGACCCTTATTGGTTTCCCATTCAATTTTGACATCGCATATTGTTGATTTTGACAACCCCCAAGCTTGGGCGCATTTAGTAAAAGGTGATGTGCTATTTTCGGCACTAGCTACTACCCTCAAGCAGGCGGGAAGCCAAAAAGAACAATACAAAATTGATTATACCTATCAATACCAAACAGCTGCTACAGCTGCGGCTAACGGAGTAGCAAAATATGTGTTGGTATCTGCTATGGGTGCCAACGCAAAATCTTGGCTATTTTACACCCGCATTAAAGGGGAACTCGATAACGCTGTTGCAGCATTACCATTTAAGCAGATACATATATTTAGACCCGGATTTTTACTAAGGCAGCCAGATAAAATAAGGCCAATGGAGAAACTAGGCATTGCCATCATTCACTTTTTTAACAAGTTAAGTTTATTTAAAAGCCAAAAGCCACTTCCTGTTGATGTACTCGCGCAAAAAATGCGTTTCGTATTATCAAATCAGGTTGCCCAACAATTTCAAGTCTATTCTTTGGATTCAATATTTGATTTGTAGTATCTTACTATTTCAAATATTGATTGTCATGAAAAAATTTGTTACGATTATTATTGCTTTTGTATTATTTATTAGTACTAGCCTTGCGCAAGTATTATCGCCCCTTGTTACAAGATCTAAAAATTTAGATCGAGTTAAACTTGCACAGATTGATACCTTATTTAATGAGTATGTTAAAAATAATTGGTTGGTAGGTGCTTCAACTATTATTGTAAAAGACAATCAAGTTGTTTACTACAAAGGACATGGTTTTGCAGATAAGGCTTCAAAAAAACCGATGGATCCAAATTCTATTTTTAGAATCATGAGTCAAACCAAGGCTATTACTAGTTTAGCGGTATTACAATTGTTTGAAAATGGTAAACTCAATTTAGATCAAGCAGTAGGTGATTTTATACCAACTTTTTATAAGCAATCTGTTTTAAAAGATTTTAATGCTACAGATACAAGCTATACAACAGTTCCAGCAAAAAGAAATATTACCATTAGAGATTTATTAACGCATTCTTCTGGTATTGATTATGCTGGAATTGGTTCTGAAAAAATGAAAGCTATTTATGCAAAAGCAGGTATACCATCAGGACTAGGAAAAATTAATGGTACTTTATTAGAGCACATGAAAGCACTTGGAACTTTACCACTTATACATCAGTCAGGCGAAAAATTTACCTATGGTTTAAATTCTGATTTGTTGGGTTGTATTGTTGAAGTTGTTTCTGGCATGCCACTCGACGCGTATTTCAATAAATATATTTTTGAACCCATGGATATGAAGGATACTTATTTTAATGTTCCTGCTTCAAAAGCAAATAGGCTTCCAACGGTTTACACCGAAGACAGCAATAAGAAAATTATAGAATGGGGACCTACATTTAGAAATATTGATCCTAACTATCCATTACTAGGGACAATCTATTTTTCCGGTGGCGCTGGTTTGTCTTCCACTGCATTTGACTATGCTATATTTTTACAAATGATATTAAATGGCGGAAAATATAATGGCAAACAAATTATTTCGCCAAGAACAGCCGAGTTAATGCTGAGCCCACAACTAGATTTTAAATATGAAGGTCTTAATGATTTTGGTTTGGGTTTTGCAATTACTTCTGAAAAAGCAGCAAATCTAAATGCTCGAAATAAAGGTTCTTTTTCTTGGGGTGGTTATTACGGTACAACCTATTGGGCCGACCCAAAAGAAAAATTGATTTGCTTAATCATGACACAACATACACCCAATTCACATGCTGGATTTCAGGCTAAAATTGAAAATATTATTTATGGAAGTTTGGTAAAATAGTCACTCAAATAAACAATTTGCAACTCTCGTTGTTTTACTTTTGCGCGCAGTTTAAAAGCCGCAATCATGATGAACCCCTACGTAGAACAACTAAAATCTAACATCGAGTCAGTAAGAAATACTTTATTGGCGCACCCGATATATAGTCAAATCCAAGACTTACATGGATTACAAAGATTCTCTGAAACCCATGTTTTTGCGGTATGGGATTTTATGAGCTTATTAAAATCACTCCAAATTGGATTGACATCTGTAGCACTCCCTTGGGTTCCTGTAGGCAACGCAGATACGCGTTATTTAATCAATGAAATTGTACTAGGTGAAGAATCTGATGTAGATCAGGATGGTGTTAGAATTAGTCATTTCGAATTATATATTAAAGCAATGCAACAAATGGGCGGTTCTACCACCGTTATTGAGGCATTGATCGCAAAAATAAATGCAGGGGTACCTGTTCAAAATGCAATCGAGGCTGCTGAAATACCAAAAAAAGTAAAAGACTTTTTGCAATTCACTTTTGATATTTCTTTTAACGCGCCGCTTTATGTTAAGGCAGCTGTATTTACGTTTGGTAGAGAAGACTTGATACCGAGCATGTTTATGAAAATTTTAGACAAAATTTATGCTGATGCTCCACATAAAGTAAGTATTTTTAAATACTATATCGAAAGACATATTGAAGTAGATGGTGATCATCACAGTCACTTGGCACTTGATATGGTAAGTAGGCTTTGTGGTGATGATGCATCTAAATGGGAGGAAGCAACAAGCGCCTCTGTTAAAGCCCTTGCACTTCGCATAGGACTTTGGGATGCTATTTTTGATAAATAATGATATGAAAAAAATTATTGGTGTTACAGTAAGGTTTTTGCAAATGTTGGTATGGGTTATTTTGTTGGCTCAATTGCAAACTGCTTGCAGTAAACAAACATCTGGCTCTGAGGTAGATAGTCATAACTTAAAAATTGGCCAGCATATCGATGTAACGCTTAACTCAAATCCGTCAACAGGTTATAGTTGGTCTTGGATAAATAAAGCAGCTGTAACGACTGTAGATTCTGTGGCCGCTATTTCAGTTGGTAGTAGTAATGCTCCCGGAAGCTCTAACCAAGAAATTTGGCGATTCAAGGCAGTTAAAGCGGGTACTGATTCCATTAAATTTAGGTATGCGCAACCTTGGGTTGGCGGCGCTGTTGGTGAAACCAGAACCCTCTTTATAAAAGTCAATTAGTTTTTAGGAAAGTCTGCACTTTCAGTAACAGACGCCCAAGTATCAAAATCATTTTTTAATTCTTCTAATTTTTCTCTAGCACCTCTTAGCGCAGCAACGCCTAACAATAAACGCATCGGCGGCATTTCAGATTCAACCACTTGAATCATTGCTTTTACGGCCCTTACTGGATCGCCAGCTTGGTTTCCACTGATACCTCTAATAGTATCTTTATTTTTGTCTGCTGTTTCTGCGTAATCTGCAATAGTTGCAGGGCTTTCGTTAGCAGAACGTCCTGCCCAATCTGTTCTAAATCCACTAGGTGCAATAATGGTTACTTTAATACCAAGTGGTCCAACTTCTTTAGCTAGCGATTCGCTAAAACCATCCACAGCATATTTTGTAGCGTTGTAAAAACCTACACCAGGGAAAGATCTTAAACCTGCAATGGAAGCAATATTTAAAATATGTCCACTTCTTTGTTTGCGCATGTGGGGTAACACTTCTTGCGTCATTTTTGCTAAACCAAACACATTGATTTCAAACATCTTTCTTACTTCTACTTCTTCACTTTCTTCGATAGAGCCAAAGTATCCAATGCCGGCATTATTTACGAGCACATCAATTTGACCAAAATGGGCCATTGTTTGAGCAACACTTGATTTAATTTCTGCATCGATTGTAACATCTAGTTTGATCGCAATAGATGTATTTGGGTAAGCTGCAACAATATCATCTACATCACTTGTTTTGCGCGATGCAACAGCAACTTTATAACCTTTTGCTAAAACCTCTTTTGCAAGTTCTCTTCCAAACCCTGTTGAACATCCTGTAATAAGCCAAACTTTTTCCATGATCATTTTATTTTGAGTGATTTGCGTTATATGCTTCGATTCCTTTAATAATTAATTTTTGTCTTCTAATTTCTCTTGGCACCACAATGATACCGATTAGTAAACCAAATGCACCATAAGATGAATTTCGGCCAGGACTAAGTGTATTAGAGCTCAGTGCCGTTAATCCTAAATAACCACCCCAAAAGTAGTTCCAATCTCTGATTCTTTTTGCACGATTAAAATATAAATATGCTTCCGGTAAGGTTACCGATAAATCTCTTGCATCAGCAATGGTTAGCGCCCTGCTACCGAGGTAAATTTTTTTGCCAACGAGTTTCATTTTTTCTCTTGATCTGCTTTCGTCTTGAGCCATTAGAAACTGAGTAAAAAACGAAATACATAACAAAAGGGTAATCTTTTTTATCATAAATTAATAGTTATATTTATTTTTCAAAAATACCGATTATCATGGATCAAAATAATTCGTCGCGCCGTTCATTTTTAAAAAATGTTTCTTTTGCTACTGCATTTTTTGCGGTTGGTGGGCACCAAAAAATTAGCGCTTCCACTGTTTTTGAAAATCGGAGCAAGGTTGTACTTCGTTTTGTAGTAGCATCAGATGCCCATTATGGCCAACCCGGTACTGCTTATGATGAAATGATTGAAAAAATTACCGGTCAAATAAATAGTTTTCATATAGAAGCACCACTTGATTTTTGTGTGATCAATGGCGATATTATTCATAACGAAAAACATTTGCTACCATTAGCCAAGCAAAAATTAGATGCGCTAAAGCCAACATACTTTGTTACTAGAGGAAATCATGATATGGTGAGTACGACCTTTTGGAATGAAGTTTGGGGAATGCCTGTCAACCATAGCGTAAAGGTTAAGGGTCATGCCATTGTTTTAGCAGATACATCCAATGAAGAAGGAAAATACTTGTCTCCGGACATACAGTGGCTCTCTGGGCAATTAGAAGCATACAAGCAACAAAAGCATGTTTTGCTCTTTTTGCATATTCCTCAAAAAGCATGGACGGCAAATTCAATCAATACCCCTGATTTTGAAAGCCTCGTAGACAAGTACCCGAATGTAACAGCCATTTTTCACGGTCACGAGCATGACCAGGATGGGGTGAAATTATTAGGTAACAGGCAAACCCCTTGTTTATTTGATGCCCATATGGGTGGTAATTGGGGAACCCCATATAAGGGGTTTAGGGTGGTAGAAATCTTAAAAGACGGTACGCTCGTTTCGTATATGATGAATCCTACTCAAAAAATTAATGATTATAGCAGGGCTACAACATAAAAAATGAGGGCCCGGTTACCCAAAGCCCCCATACCCCCCGAGTTTAAAACTCACTCAAATAAACGCAACAAACTAGTGATGTTAGATGCGCTTTATTTGAATTTCAATAATCTATTATTGAGTAACGGATATAAATAGTAAAATAATATAATACAACAGACTATAAATATAATATATATTTAATATTTATAAAACGTATCTTATTTTTATTAATCTGACCCAATTGATTAGCTTTGTAAGATGCGTTTAAGACATACATATATTATTCTGTTTTTATTTGTCACCCTTCAGGCATCCGCACAAAAAAATTTACTGCGCTATTTAGCTTCTCAAAAGGGCTCGTTTGAACTTCAATTGCTGAATAAGGAAACTAAATTGGTTTCTACCCCTATTGGGTTAACCTGCACCGATTCTAAGCATGCCTATATGGTTAATAATGGGCAACTCTATTTTCAAATCACTGGAACAGGCAAGCTATTTAAAATAGATTCCACACTTGGGGCTATTAGACTTGACAATACCTGTTTTGAAGGCTATAATTTTGGTGCATACTCATTTGTAAGAAACGATAAATTCTACAATTTAGGTGGATGGGGATTTTGGCAATTTAACAGCGGACTGAGGTATTTTGATACGACTTCCAAAGAATGGTTTAGACAGCCAATTAGTAAAGAAGTAAGAATGGCTTTGCATATGAATGCGGTTGTTTATCCAGATAAAATAAATGACCTTATTTATGTGGTATATCAGTCATATCCCAATTCTTATTATAAGTTGCAAAATGAAATACAAAATGACACGGTGTACATGCAGTGTTTGAATTTAAAAACCAATGATTGGTGGCAGGAACCTAAAATTGTGAATGACAAAATATTTCAAGAATCCGTAATTGGTACAAGCTCAATGATCCTTCCAGGTTTGGGAATTTTAACGGAGTCTTATAATCATTTGTATTTAATAAACCCAACTACCCAAAAATTATATGAAATAGAAAATGAAATTGGCGGCACCATTATGAATTATGTGGCAAGTAAAAATGGCTTGTATTTTTATAATGATGAAAAGCTGCATATTTATAATCCTGGGTTAGATTCTTTGGTTAGCATTACGCTTTCGATGTCAAAATTTTCTGAAGTTGCTAAACCGCTTTACAAAAAAAATACACCAAGTTTTACAAGTAAAATAAAGCTTAATCAACTACTCTATTTTATAGTGCTTTTATTATTATTTACGATTTCTATTGTATTATTTTTCAAGAATAAGTCTTTCCGTAAAATGCAGCAAACTATTGTTGGGAGCGGCTTTCACAAAAAATCAATAGAGGTAAATAAGCAACTAGAATTTTCAGATAATTTAACTGAAACAGAAAAATCGGTACTGGATATTTTGATTGAATGTTCTAAACAAAGTATACCAACATCCATTGATCAAATAAATAGAGCACTGGGTGTAAAAAATAAAGAAGTAACGATCCAAAACAAATTAAGATCTGACACCCTTCAAATGATCAATAAAAAATTTATGGTATTTGCCTCCACCAGTGATACACTAGTGGAGCGAGAAAAAACAGCCTTGGATAAAAGGGTATACCAATACAAGATTAATGAGCGCTACCTAAATAAAATTAAATAGGTATCTCTTACGTATTTTTTGAATGTAAAAAGGAATTAACCTTCTGCTTCTTCCTCTTCTTCTTCTTTGAAAAGTGGGTTTCTACGAGATGGAATAACCATTTGTTCGTCATCACTTAAGAATACCCAGAAGCCGTTTAATTCAAAAATGTCACCACTGGTTTTGCTATCTCCGTCTGCACTTCTGCGCTCGTAAGTACCTAATAATTCACCGTGGTGTCTTAATTGATTTAATTTGTCTTCGTGTGCTAATTCTTTAAAGCTTTCAATCGTCATCATCTGTATTGATTTTGTGCAAATATATATTACTCCTCCTTATTCGCCATATAGTATTACAGCAGAACTTCCTGCAAGGGTATAATTATTAGCTGATTTAGAAGAACCTTTACTACTTAATCCTACTTTCCATGTGCCTTTTGGCAAACTAATGGTTTGAGGGGTTTGTTTACCATTGTAAGCGACCCATATTTCTTTCCAGCGATCACCTACCGCCGCTCCGTTGATGGTATAAGCAATAATTCCAGTAGGTAGGTTCTTTTCAAAATTTAAATGGGCAGCAATTTGCTGTGCCGTTTGCATTCTAAAAGCAGGATGCGCACGTCTAATTTGAATCAAACTTTTGATAAACGTATAACTAGCATTATTTTGAGTTTTTAAATCCCAATTGATACTATTCACAATATCTCCTTTATCAAAAGAATTTTCTACTCCATTTTTTGTTCTTAAAAATTCGGTACCTGCATGTAAGAAACTAGCCCCTTGCGCGGTCAATACGATTGCATATGCTAGTTCGTGCATTTTTGTACGTTCAGCCACAGAGGCATCTTTAAAAGAGAGTTCTATTTTGTCCCATAAAATATTATTATCGTGACAATCTGCATAGTTGATAAGACCTGCGGGACTTGCTGTGTATGGTTCTTTTGAATAATTTACTTTGCTATAATTTATTTGAGGATGTTTTCCTGCGGCTACAATGCCAAATTTTACCGACTCGCTATTTTCAATTTGTCCAGTAGCAAAACCACGATCATTGATATTAAAAACGCTTCCCTTGATACCATCTCGCATGTCATCACTAAAAACGGCAATACCATTTAATTGTGCAGCATTTCTTTTGAGTGCTCTTTTTTCATCAGGTAGCGGCGAACTACTAGAGGTCCATCCTTCACCATATAAAACAATCGAAGGTTTTATTTTACGGAGTGTATCAGAAATTAAATTCATGGTTTCAATATCATGGATACCCATGAGATCAAAACGAAACCCGTCTATATGGTATTCATTTACCCAATAGACTACACTTTCGATCATAAATTTCTGAAACATAGCATTGTCGCTCGCTGTTTCATTACCACAGCTGCTTGCATCCGAAAAACTTCCATCGGCTCTTTTCCGGTAATAATAATCGGGAACAAGAATGTTAAAATTTGCGTTTTTAGTGAGTGCGGTATGGTTGTAAACCACATCCATAATGATACGTAAACCATTGCTGTGCATGGTTTTAATAAGTTCCTTTAACTCTTTGATACGTACTTTACCATCGGCAGGGTTTGTGCTATAAGAGCCCTCCGGAATATTATAATTGACAGGATCATAACCCCAGTTGTACTGGACTTCAGACTTCGTTTCATCTACAGAGTTATAATCGTAAAAAGGTAAGAGATGCACGTGCGTTACGCCTAGTTCTTTGATATGTGAAAGACCTGTAGTTAATCCAGCACTATTTTTTGTTCCAACCTCTGCTAACCCTAAATATTTACCCTTATTTTTTATGCCACTACTAGTATGAATACTTGCATCTCTAACATGTAGTTCGTAAATGATAGCATCCGTTTGTTTGTTAGCGCTAGAAAAATTTGGCGACTTATCCCCGGCCCATCCTATAGGATTGGTTTCTTTTAAATCTATTACTTGTGCTCTTAAACCATTGGTACCACAGGCTTTTGCGTATGGATCTACCACTTCTTCACTCCAAGCATTACCAATATGAACTTGAAAAGTATAGTAGCTATTTTTAAGATTTTCAGTTACTGTAATGTACCAAACACCATTTTCGCCCTTACTCAAATTAATAGAACGAATAGCATTGCCACCCATATCAGATTTGTACAAATTAAGTTTAGCAGCAGTAGCTGTTGGTGCCCAAATTTTAAATGTTGCAGCGGTAGGCGAATAGGTTAATCCTAAATCTTTACCGCTGTAAACTGGATAACTACTACTTTGGTTTTGAGCGGTGGCATAACTAGCGGCACCAATTAATAAAATGATGACCATTAACTTTTTCATACATGTCAAATTAAGATTGCTAATATACACACTTAGATAAAATTATATTTCATCAAATCTTAATTATCTTGCTGCTTTACCTCATATGCTTCCAAAGAATAAAAGAATAGACGTTATAGACAAGTTACTGGCGCTTTGTTACGCGCATAATAAAGACGCGCTATTTATAATGAGTTTGATGCATCAATATGAAGAACGTGGGAGTTTGAGTAAGAAGCAGTTGCAGGGGTTATTGCTCAAAGCGCAAAAAATTAAAGAAATACCAGCCCATCAAATTGCGGCAGTAGAAGCCATTGTTTTAAAAATGCCCAATAGGGATAAAACTCCTCTCCAAAAAACAACCCCAGCCAACAAGGGGGCCGAGGCCCAAATAACTGCTGCACTTGCACAAACAGAGCAGGTTTTAGCAGTTTATCCATCCCATAAGCAAGTACTTCTGTTACGGTCTAAACTTATAAGCAATCAGCCATTAACACCACAAGAACAGACCGATTTAACCAAATTTGTGAAGATTTTAGTTAAAAAATAGAGCTGTGTGACATCCGTCACGTTTGCTTCGACGTAAAGTGTTCATTTTTGCAGTATCAACTTACAACTAAAAAAAGTAGCTATGTTTTCTTTCATTAAAAATTTATTTGGCCCTGCCACTGATTACAATGCTTTATTAGAAAAAGGTGCCGTAATTATTGACGTACGAACTGCTGGCGAATATGCAAATGGACATATTAAGGGGTCCAAAAATATTTCACTTGATATGATTAATGGTCGTGTTGCTGAATTAAAAAAAGCAGGTAAGCCAGTTATTACGGTTTGTAGAAGCGGCGCAAGAAGTGGTATGGCAAAAGGTATACTAGCATCTGGTGGTATTGAAGTTTACAACGGTGGCCCTTGGAATAGTTTAATGCAAAAAATAAATTAGTATGAAAGCGTTTATACAGTCTCAATATATTGTAATTATTGGTGTATTAGTAGGGGTACTGGGTGGCTACTTGTATTGGAAAAATATAGGTTGCGTATCTGGCACCTGTATGATTACCTCAAAACCATTTAATAGTATTATTTATTTTGGTATACTAGGCGGTCTTGTATTTAGTATGTTTAAAAAAACTACTTCTCATGTTAAGTGAATCTTTTGAAAAAATAATTGCTTCCGATAAGCCTGTCCTTATTGACTTTTACGCTACCTGGTGTGGACCATGTAAAATGATGCCTCCCATATTAAAAGAGGTAAAAGACAAAATGGGTGAATCTATTTCTATTTATAAAGTAGACGTAGATGTACATCAAAATATTGCTGCACATTTTTCTGTTAATAGTGTTCCTACCTTAGCTGTATTTAAAGAGGGTAAATTAATTTGGCGCGAGCCAGGTGTAAAGCCAGCAGCACAACTTGTTCAAATCATATCAAAATTATAGTTTCGGTAGTAGTCCTATAATTAATCTCTTATAATTTGTATGTTTTAGTAGTTTAGCGCTAGAAACTGTAAATCATAAATTATGACTGGGATTGATCGTGTTGTTTTAGAATCTGTAATTGTACATAAGGTTGGAAATCCAACACGTTCAGAGCAGCTGGTATTATCGAGTGAAGTACTAACCATCGAAGATAATTTTGTTACAGGTTTATTAACCAAGTACTTTTTAACGCCCTTTAATGAGGCAGAACAATATCAGTTTTCACACCTTAGTGATTTGTCGTTAAATGAAGTGTATACTTATGTACAAACCATATTTAACGAACCAGCATCTTTTGTAGAACAAAGTAAGTTGTTGGCTCATTTTTTGCATGCAAAGTCTACGCATGTAAAAGTGAAAGACGGCGAACTGTATGTTGCTAAATTCACGAACCTTCCTTTTGGCACCGAATTTATTTCTGGTATTGGACTTTTTAAAAGTGAAACCAAAGAAACCTTTTTGCAATTAAAAACAAAACAGGAAGGCTGGGGTATCAGTGCAGAAGATGGTATAGCCATCAATAAATTAGATAAAGGATGTTTGATTTATAATAAAGACGGCGCAGACGGCTATGTGGTTTGTATGGTAGACAATACCAATAAGCAACAAGACACCCAGTATTGGGTGAACGATTTTTTACAAATATCCCGTCGTGCCAATAGTTATCATTACACCGACGCAGCCCTAGGTATGTGTAAACTATTTATTAGCAACGAATACCAAGACAAATTTGAAGTAACAAAAACAGATCAGGTAGATCTCTTGCACCGCAGCATGGAATACTTTACTAGCCACGAATCCTTTAATATGCAAGACTTTGGTAAAGAAGTGCTTCATCATCCCGAACTAATCGAAAGTTTTACGCAGTATAAAAGCCAGTATGAAGTGGCCAAGCAAGTAGTGATTGAAGATGAGTTTTCTATTCATGTGGCAGCTGTAAAAAAGCAACAACGATTTTTTAAGGCAGTGGTTAAATTGGATAAAAACTTTCATATTTATATCCATGGCCGTAAAGACTTAGTAGAAAAGGGATATGACGAAAAATCGGGTAAACAATTTTATAAGCTTTATTTTGACGAAGAATCTTAATTAATAGTAACTTTAAGGAACACTTAAATAGTATGTTATGACGCATAGCCGTAGAAATTTTATTAGAAATACTGCGTTTGCAGCTGCTGGTGTAATGGTTGTAAAACCTAATTTATTTGCGGCATCAAAGCCTAAAAATCTTATTGGTGTACAACTTTATTCTGTACGCACTGACATGAAAGCCAATCCTGTTGCTACTTTAGAGCAAATTGCCAAAATAGGATATAAGCATGTTGAACACGCATTTTATGCCAACCGAAAATTTTACGGTTATTCAACTACCGAGTTTAAAAAAATACTCGACGGATTTGGATTACAAATGCCAAGCGGACATTCGACGCTCGAATTAAAGCATTGGGATGCTGCCAAAAAAGATTTTACCGACGAATGGAAATATACGGTGGAGGACGCAGCTACTGCCGGCATGCAATATGTTATTAGCCCTTGGTTAGATGATGAACTTCGTTCTAGTTATGAGGCCATGCGTTCTTTTGCAGATGTATTTAATAAAAGTGGGGAGTTGTGTAATAAGTACGGCATGAAATTTGGCTATCATAACCACAATTTTGAATTTGTTAAAAATTTAAATGGCCATTCTATTTATGAAATATTATTAGAACACACCGATCCTAGTAAAGTATTCTTACAACTTGATATGGGTAATATTTACGGCACCGGTGCAGACCCTATTGCCATTGTGAAAAACAATCCTGGTAGGTTTTTATCGGTACATGTAAAAGATGAAATTAAAGCGACAGAACCTGGTGAGTCTCCATACGAAAGCTGTGAACTTGGAAAAGGTTTTGCTGGTACTAAAGCGATTACTGAGGTTTGCGCAAGTATTGGTGGTACTACACATTTTATTGTAGAACAAGAATCTTATCAGGGCCAAACACCGCTTACTTCTGTAAAGCAAGATTTAGCCATTTTAAAATCTTGGGGATACTAGTAATTATTAAGTCGTTAAAACCAACCTCTTCTTCTAAAGATAAGTACCATCCATACAGGGATAACTAGCATTAATCCTACGGCTATAAAAAAGCCATACTGGTGATGCAGGTAAGGTATTTTATCAAAGTTCATTCCAAAGATTCCACCAATAACTGTAGCGGGCGCTAGTAAACAAGTTACTACTGCCATTACTTTCATGACATCATTAGATTTTAAATTTACATAACTCAAATAGAGGTCCTGTAAGTTCATCATCATATCTCGGTAACTCTCTGCAAGTTCATTGGCCTGCGTGATGTGGTCTAAAATGTCTTTAAAATATTTGGTGGTTTTTTCTTCTAATAAATCGCTATCACTTCTTATAAATCCATTAATCAAATCTCGAACCGGACTTACGTTTCTTTTTAAGACAATGAGTTCTTTGCGTAAACTATTTATTTCAGCCAAAGACCTGGTGTTGCTGCTTCTTATGATTCTTTCCTCAAGTATTTCTATGCGGTCTCCAAGCTTTTCCATGACGCTATAATAATGATCTACAATCATGTCTAGCATGGCATAACATAAATAATCTGCACCACTTAATCTTAACTTGGTGTGGTTGATTCTTAATTTTTCTCGGATACTATTAAAGACATCTCTATTGGCGTCTTCCTGAAATGAAACAATAAAATGATCACCAAGCACGATACTAATTTGTTCCGTCTCTACGGCGCCTGTTTGCTCATTAAAATAAAGCATGTTAAGCAGGCAAAACAATACGTTTTCAATTTCGTCCATTTTAGGACGCTGACTAACGCTCATAATGTCTTCAATAATGAGGTGGTGAAAACCAAAATGTTTTGCAATCGCTTCTACGTCTGCTTTTCTAATGCCATCTACATTAATCCAAGAAACATTTTTACTTTCCTTAAATGGAAATGTTTCCGTTGCCTGACTTAGGTGAACCTCATTAAATATTTCTGGTGAATAATCAAAAATAGTAACCTTAATTTCTTCTGCTTCTATTCTTTTTGGAATAACAGTAGGGTTTACCTGAAAAATTTTTCTGGTTCTTTTGGTGTCAAAAACACTCAATGGGTTTAAATATTTCAGGTATTTGTTGCTATTCATGTTTTTGTAAGGTAAAATAATTATTCTACAATGCGCAGTTTTGCATAGTTGAGCATAATTTTTTTCTCGCCATTTTTTTCAAAATTGATCGTGGCAATAGGGTTGTGCGCGGAGCCTTCCATAGCACCCACTATTCCAAAACCAAATTTCTGGTGCTCTACTTTCGCGCCCACTTGTAAATTGCTGGTGTCACTTGGCACAAAGTTGGCAGTTGGTATATGCGTAACCGCTTTTGGTGGCGGCGGTGGCGGCTTATATGCTGGTTTGTCTGACGGTTTTCTTTTAGGTGCCGCTCCAAAACTGTTTTGCATTCGGTCAAAACCAGATCCATAATCGGCGCCTGCATTGTTTCTAGCTCCACCACCCGCATAACTTTTATCTACGTATTGCTCTGGCATTTCTGCAATAAAGCGACTCGGCTCATTTTGTACGAGTTGCCCAAAACGGTAGCGTGCATTGGCGTGTGTAAGCCAAAGTCTTTGTTTAGCCCTTGTAACAGCCACATAAAATAACCTGCGTTCCTCCTCTAATTCTTCTATCGTATTCATTGACATGCTGCTAGGAAACAATGTTTCCTCTACACCACCTACAAACACACATTCAAACTCTAATCCTTTAGACGCGTGTATGGTCATGAGTTTTACAACATCTGCATTTTCTTTATCATCATCGGCATCTGTTAGTAAGGTAATTTGTTGAAGGTAACTGCCGAGTGTTTTATCACCCAGCTCACCATCTTCGTTACTTGGTGACTCGATCCACTCTTTTATAGAGTTGAGTAATTCCTGAATATTTTCGTAACGCGCTAAACCCTCTGTTGTTTTATCGTTGAAGAGTTCTTTTACTAAATTGGTATGTTTACCTACTTGCACTGCTACATCGTACGCGTTGTTTTGCTGCAGCATGGTTTGAAAATACCGTATCATGGTAACAAAGTTTTGAAGCGCTTCTAGGGTACCTGCTTTAAAACCAAATTCACCGGCTCTACTAATTACTTCAAAGAGTGTAATATTTTGTTCGTAGGCTGCAATGGCACATTTTTCCATGGTTGTTTTACCAATACCTCTAACCGGATAATTGATAACTCTTTTAAGTGCCTCTTCATCTTTTATATTAACTACCACACGTAAATACGCAATAAAATCTTTGACTTCTTTGCGTTGATAGAAACTCACGCCACCATAAATGCGGTAAGGAATGCCCATTCTTCTAAGGCTTTCCTCAAACGAACGGCTCTGCGCGTTGGTGCGGTATAAAATAGCAAAGTCTTTGTTGTTAAAATGATTGCGTAGTCTTTGTTCTTGAATGGTATCTGAAACAAAACGACCTTCATCATTATCTGTCATGGTGCGCACCAAACAAATTTTTTCTCCTTCTTTATTTTCGGTCCAAAGATTCTTTTGAATTTGGCCTTCGTTGTTTTTTATAACTTCGTTGGCTACATGAATAATGTTTTGGCTACTTCTATAATTTTGTTCCAGCTTTACTACTTTAACATCGTCATAGTCTTTTTTAAACTGTAAAATATTTTCGATGGTAGCGCCTCTAAAGCTATAAATACTTTGTGCATCGTCACCTACTACACAAATGTTTTCATGTACGGCAGCTAGTAGTTTAGTAATTTGATATTGCACAGGATTGGTATCTTGGTACTCATCAATAAGTATATATTTAAACTTGTGTTGGTACTTGTGCAATACTTCCGGAAAGTTTTTTAAGAGCTCGTGCATTTTTAAAAGTAGGTCATCAAAATCCATGGCACCATTTTTAAAACACCGATTGGCGTATGCTGCATAGATTTGAGCAATAGCGGGCCTGTTGGCACGCATATCTTCTTGCTGAATGTAATAATCTGTAGCGTATTCGGCGGGAGAAAGGAGTGCGTTTTTAGCACTTGAAATTCTACTGCCTACCATGTTTGCTTTGTAATGTTTATCGTCTAGGTTTAATTCGTTGACCACGGTTTTAATTACAGATCTGCTATCATCGGTATCATAAATGGTGAAATGATTGGGGTAACCTAAGCGGTGCGCTTCGGCGCGCAGAATGCGCGCAAACACACTATGAAACGTACCTATGTATAAATTTCTTGCATTGGTATTACCCAGCGTGCGCTCAATTCTTTCCTTCATTTCTGCAGCTGCCTTATTTGTAAATGTGAGCGCTAAAATATTAAATGCATCTACACCCACAGACATCAGGTGCGCAATGCGCGTTGTTAGAACTTTTGTTTTTCCACTACCTGCTCCTGCCACAATCATGAGTGGTCCGTTCACGTGTAATACCGCTTCTTTTTGCGGATCATTAAGCCCTGCTAAATACTGTTGCATAGACGCAAGATAAACCCTAGATCGCATCTTCCCTTCAATCGTTGATAAGTTAATGTACGTGTTTCATGCAGTTATAATTCAGTGTTTTTCTATATGCTTTCAATATTTATTGCAGTCATATTGCATATGTTAAAATTCATATAACCTAAATCAACTCCTATGCTAGCTCAAAAAATTAAAGTGCTAATTGCCGACGATCACATCATTTTTAGACGTGGTTTAAAAATGTTATTGGCTAGTATTGATGGTATAGAACTTGTAGGTGAAGCAGAAAATGGATTGGACCTACTAGCAGTTGCAGGCCGGTATACGCCCGATGTTTTTTTGATAGATATTTCTATGCCTGTTATGGATGGTGTGATGGCAACCAAGGAGCTTTGTAAAAGACATCCAGGCGCTAAGGTTATTGCACTTTCGGTGTTTGGGCAAGAAACCCATATCATGGAAATGATGGATGCTGGTGCTCTCGGTTACCTCATGAAAAATGCCGACAAGGATGATATTGAACAGGCGATTGTATCTGTGTATAACAACAGGTCTTACTTTTGTACAGAGAGCAATAAACAGGTTAAAGACCTCATTGAAAAGTTTCAGTCTGGGAGTAAAGAGCACTTGGTGGTTTTTTCTGAAAGGGAAAAAGATATTATCACCCTCATTTGTAAAGGCTTTATAAGCAAGGAAATTGCATGTACCCTTTATTTAAGCCAGCGAACTGTAGAAGGTCACCGCACTAGGGTGATGCAAAAAATGGGCGTAAAATCAATGGCCGGACTTGTAACATATGCCTGTGAAAAAGGGCTATATGGTGAATAATACCGTAATTATTAGTAACTTAGAGTATGACATTTCCAATCATTTTTGGCATTATTGCCATTATCATCATTATTCTTAGACGTAACCGTCAAAATAGAGACTAAAAAAATACCGTCTCTATATCTATACAACATCCCCCCGGTGTGTATAAACATATTGACGGTATTATAACACAAATATCAAGTACCATTGATACTGCCCTACTAAACTAGGTGAAATAACGGGTTAGCTAATAGGTAATTTCCTATATTTGTAAGGAATTCAAATGTGAAAAATAGGTTACATGTCCTATTCGATCATTGAAAATCATTCATTTATGAAAAAATTACTTTTAGTTGTACTTTCTTCTTTTTTTATTAGCATCGTTGGGTTTTCACAAGGTCCTGTAATCGTTTCAACAGATTCTTTAGGCGTTCCATTAGATACAGCTGGGTTAATAACCGTTAAAAACAGTCAATTTTTAAGTAAAATTGTAGAAAATTCCAAGTCGCCACTCGTGTTGCGCGGCCCTGCCCAATCTTTTATTCAATTTAACCATCCGGTACTTGGTATTAGGGAGCAAGTAGCTATAAAAACTCCAAATAACTTTTTTATTGCGATTTCTGGTGCGGGCCGCATATACCAGCAGATTGCCGTTACCGATTCATTACTCTATTTTAAACGGATTGATGACAATGAAAATATCAATTATAATTTAGGGGCCTTTTATTTTTCAATTGGAGAAACCGTTTACAATCAGGGTGGCTATGGGTTTTGGAAAACCAACGGTACCTTGAGGGGCTTTAATTTTAAGGATGGCGAATGGGACGTTTTTCCGACCAATATAGAAGTGTATAATCCTATCTTTCCTTCTAGTAGTTGGTTTGATGCGTCTAAAAATGCACTTTATATACCGTATCAGCAATTGATTAATTCTGGTCTTAAAGGATTTCAGAGTGCTGCGGGAACTGTCATTGACGGTGTAATGTATTTGGATTGTAAAACTTGGGACTGGTTACATATAGGAAAAGTACGAAGTAACTATCTAAATATCCTTAAGTCTTCCAAGATTAAAGTATATAACGAGTCGGGGTATTTTGTGTCTGATGGCGAAGATGTGTATTGGTTTAATTTTTTAAATAATTCAGTTTCTGTAAATAGCAATCGAGCACTTGCACAAAGTATTAATAGACTCGATAACTCAAGTATCCATTACTATAAAGAGGGGATTTTATATAGTTATTTTCCTGCAACTGGGGCATTGGACACACTCGTAATTGACGAATCTAAATTTGTAAAAGAACCAGAGCCCATGTGGGGATTACAACTTGATCTAGCTACAATTTGGCCCCTACTACTATGCTTATTCTTATTTGTAGTATCGCTTTGGTATTTTTTTAAGATTCCTACAAAAAAGGTTCAAAAAAGAACCACCGAAACTCTAATGCTTGGCATTAAAAAGCTTGATGTATCATTTAATCAAACAGAACTATCACTCATTGACCTTTTGATCGAGAAATCATTAGTGGGTGCAACAGCTACCATCAATGACATTAACTATGTACTAGGTATTAAAGACAAAAATGTAGGCATGCAAAAAAAGGTGAGAAGTGATGTTATTAACGGTATTAATGAGCGCTTTAAGTATGCGACCAGTCAAGATATTCAATTGGTGCTAAGCGTAAGAAGTGAAACCGACAAGCGTTATTTCGAATATTTTATAGCCAAGGACCAAATTAAAGAGGTTCAAAAGTTGATAACAGGATAGGTTATTTCCTATTTGTTTTTACGCTCTAGATACTCCGAAGGTGTCATACCTGTTTCGGTTTTAAAGGCATTGTAAAAGTTAGAACGCGTCGAAAATCCCGACAATAAATCAATCAATACAGCACTTGGTACTAGCGATGTATTATTCCCTTCTCAAAAAGCGGTTAAAACCTATGTAGACGCTGCTTTGGCCGCTACAGCTATTGCTGATGCATCTATCGCTGATGCAAAAATAATTAGTCTAAGTGCCAATAAAGTAACTGGTGTTGTAGCCATTGCAAATGGAGGAACGGGTGCAAGTACAGTAGCTGCTGCCAAAACCAATTTAGCACTTAATAATGTAGATAATACCACCGATTTAAATAAACCAATTAGCACATTAATACAAGCCGCTTTGGATGTAAAAGAAAATACGTCTAATAAATCAGCCACTACTACACTTGGCACCAGTGATGTTTTGTTTCCCACACAAAACGCGGTTAAAACCTATGTAGATGCGGCCGTAGCAGGAGCAACCATTGCAGATGGTTCAGTCACTGATGCAAAAATCGCAAGCGTAAGCGCAGCTAAATTAACAGGCATATTAACTGTTGCCAAAGGAGGAACGGGCGTTGGTACCATTACCGGTATTGTAAAAGGAAATGGTACAAGCGCTGTAACGGCAGCAGTTAATGGAACCGATTTTTCGTTGGTTCGGGAAATAGCGGATGAATTTTCTGCAACTGCTGGACAAACCGTATTTACACTTACACAAACCAAATCAGCAAATAGCAAATTAAAAATGTTTATCAATGGTGTAAGAATTAGTAACACAGCATATGCACTCGTAGGAACAACATTAACGTATAGCCCAGCTAGTAATGCTAGTTACGCACTAACGCTCAATGATAGAATTCAGTTTGATTATTATTATTAATAGATAATTTATGCGGATACTTATTTATATTTTTACTTTATTTTTTTGGATAAGCAAGGTTGACGCGCAGTTAACTATCAATGGAAAAATTAGTACTGTTCCAACTACGTATGTAAATACCAATGGAAAAGTAGGAACCGGTGAAGGACTTGAAAGAACTGGGAAAAAAACAAAAACATTTGTATGCGGCGACGAAATTATTATCAATCACGTAACAACTGATGGTGTTGCACCCGTTGCAAAAACGGTGACCTATAAAACAGTTTTAACCACCATTAGTGGTGCTAGTAAATGTTGGATCACTTCTAATTTAGGCGCTACAAATGAAGCAGCTAGTGGCACTGATGATACCGAAAATTCGAGCGGATGGTACTGGCAATTTAATTATAAAAAAGGCTACAGATATGCGGGTACCACTAGAACACCAACTGCTTGGACTTCATCAGGAGCTCAACCAACACAAGATTGGCAGCCAGCTAATGACCCTTGTACCATTGAGTTAGGACCCGGTTGGCGCATTCCTAATTTAACAGAATGGACAGCAGTCAGAAACACCAATGGTTATTTTAATAATTTTACATCGGTATTAAAAATTCATGCGGCTGGATATTTAGCCTATGGTAATGGCGTGATTACAGATAGAGGCTCTGGACATCATTACTGGTCTAGCGATTATTCGGATGCTACATTTGCTAGAGCATTTGTAGTTTTTCCGCCAAACACATATACTGTATCAAACAACAATCGACTTGCTGGATTTACTGTACGCTGCATTAAAGATTAACAAAATTATTTTCTTGCTATCTTAAAAGTTTTGGTTGCCGTATTGGTAGCTGTCGTTGCAGACTTTAGAGTGATGGTAGCTGTACAAACAACGTTGGTTGCTAAATTCGATATGGTACCCGTGATAGGAACAGATGTGCTAGCAACCAATGGTAATGGAGTACTCGATACCGTAACACCATCTGAATCTCTTTTAACAACAATATCGGTGGTTACGCCAGCAGTGGGCATTTTTGAAGTAACTGTAATTTTTACTTCTTGTGTAGCGCCTAATGCTGCATAAATATTTGCACCCGGATCAATATCGTACGTGAAAACAATAGCGTCTTCGGTGGGTGCTGGAGGTGTTGGTGGTGTAACAGGACCGCCACCGCCAGAACCGCCACTGCCTTTACCGCAAGCAGCGCTTACTAGTATCACAAACAAAGAAAATACGATCAGTCTAAAAGAAAGTTGTTTTAACACGTTACTGTCATTTATGGGGTATCATTAAATATTATCAAATATCATTAAAATTTACCGAGTTTGTATTTTTTACACATTGTTTTTATACCTGATTTATAATGAGTCAATTAAGCATTATGAAAGCCCTTTTATGGTGTAAGGCGCCCTATGCGGGCGGTTCAACAG
>CAMDLR010000007.1 GCA_945901845.1 Sediminibacterium ginsengisoli
GAATCCTGTATTAGCCGGATTAACCAAAATGGGCGCATTAAAGTACTGACTAAAATGCAGGTCTTGCGCATTTGATTGCAGCATACCCACAACCAAACCAAGAAATAATATGTAGTGCATTTTAGATTTCATTGGCTATCTAAGTAGAGTGATATCTCCTTTTTTGGCTAATTTTTCGCCGGTATAAAATTCTACAACAGCACTGTAATGATATACATCTTGTGCTTGTAATTTTCCTTTGAAATATCCATCCCAACCCGTGTTCATATCTGAAGATGCAAAAACAATTTCACCCCATCTATTAAATATTTGAAAACTCACTTTGGCGATTCCAAATCCTCTAATAAAAACACGATCGTTAACGCCATCACCATTAGGAGAAAACGCTGACGGAACACTATAACCTACTTCTACAGTAGCATCAATTTGTATACATGTTGTATCGGAACAACCTGTTGCGTTGGTAGCAACCAAACATGCATTGTATTTCCCCGTTTTTTGATACTGATAAGAAATGGTTGTATCTCTTTTAGAAGTTGCAAACGAATTACCATCGCCAAAATTCCATTTGTACGTAACGGCGCCAGAAGATGTGTTTGTAAATTGTACCGGCGAATTGGGCCTTGAAGGATTTGGCGAATACGTATAAGCAGCAGTTGGCTTACTAACAACAACAAGGTTTTTAATAATGGTATCCCGTTTATTACAAGTATTGGCATCCACCGCAATTAATTGAACGGGATAGGTACCAGGCATAGTAAAGGTGTGCGAAGGATTGGTTAGTATAGAAGTCCCACCATCTCCAAAGTTCCAGAAAAACTGTTGTCCCGCAAGAGATGTATTTCTAAAACTAGCATTAAAAGGTGCGCAGGCAGCTGGTGGCAAAGTAAAATTAGCAACTACATTGGGCGCTAAACTTATTTGTTTGATTAAGCTATCAGGGCTATTGCAATAATTGGTATCATTTAATGTGAGCTTAACATTATAGGCACCACCCACAGCATATGTATGTCTAATGATACCAGTTGCTGCAGCTAATTTTGTGCCATCTCCAAAATCCCAGGTAAAACTTTTATTGGAGAATGGTTTAGAAACTGGACCCGTACTTGTATTATTAAATTCAAAAACCAATTGATCACAAGGTGGCACTTTTGCAAAATCAAATGATAAGGCAGCGTTATCATTTCTAACATGCATATTGATGTACGTTGTATCTGCAATATTACAAGTACTGGAATCGATAGCCACCAATGAAACCTTGAACATACCAACTTTGGTAAAATTGTGGGCAATATTTGCAGTAGTAGAGGTTACGGATGGCGAGCCGTCGCCAAAATTCCATACATACGATTTTCCTTGCGCCAAAGTATCCGTAAAGTCTACGGTAATAGGAACGCAACCTGAAGTGTCTCTGACAGTTCCTTTAATAGATGCTTTTAAACCTGCGCCCACACCCGCCAAATTAAACGCAAGTTTGATGGCTAGTAAATTACATCTAGCAGAGCTAGGATCGGCAGATAAATTATTGGGAGACCAAACACCCGCAGAGCCTCGTAAAGCGGTTCCTGGAGCAGGATTAGCGCCTAAACAAGAGCACACAGATTGATAGATGGTTCCATTTTTATCAAACCTGCTAGTACCTCCATCTACATGGTCGGCGAGTGGACCATTGGCGCCTGTTATAGAACCAAAAAAAGTTGCGTATAAAATATTTTTAGCGCTTTTTTCAAGTACAAAAAAGTACAAATCTTCGCCATCTGTTGTAGTGCTCAATTGACCTGTTCCAAATGTAGTGAGCCCTCTAGTACCTGCAGATGGAAATCCGGGTGCTAATGTTCCACCCCAACCAGACACGTACACATTTTCACAACGATCCACTAAAAAAGCGGTTGGTGAAATATTGGGAACACTGCCAGTTGCTGTTCCAAAATTTGCTGAATAAATAAACTGCGTTAAATCAGGTTGCAGTTTAGAAATAAATTGTTTACCCGAAGCCTGATTGCCTCCACTATTAAATGGAGAATTGATAATGGGCCATGCTACTGTAGTAGTTCCCATAATGTAAGGGAAACCAAATTTATCAAATTGAATACCATAAATAATATCATCACCTGATGTGCCAAAATAACTTGTTGCAATTTGTCTTGATCCGTCAGGACTTATAAAAGTTACATAGCCATCTACTTTACCCTGATTGGTACCAAATAAAACACCTGCTTTACTTCCAGGAAAATCAGTACTCACGGTTGCACCTGCAACATATATAAACCCTGTTAACGGATTAAGAGCAAGCACAAATGCAGCATCATCATCACCTCCTCCTAGAAAAGAACTAAATATAACAGCATCCAAATTAGGTGTCATTTTTACCAACACACCATCCTGAAAACGAGTAGTCGTTTTTTTACCTGGCGCTGCTTGAAAAGCACCTGCAGAGGTTCTAAAATCTTCGGACTGTGTTGCAGAAGCTAAAATAATATTTCCAGCACCATCCACAATTACTTCGCTACGTGCATCATCACCATAATTTCGCCTAGTAGACTCAGACACTTGTGGCTTGATATAATTGGGTCTAATATTTACGCCATCATCGGCAGTTCCACCCATACGCACAGATCCAATAAGCGCATTACCTGTTGTATTTAATTTTGTAATGACAATATCAAACAAACCACCGAGTGGACCATACGTTGATAAGCCTTTTACAGGATAAGTGCTACCTGAAGATGTTCTTCCTGCTATAATTAAATTTCCATTTGCATCTACTACTAAACTATGTGGTTGCTCGTTTCCTTTTCCTCCAATATAGGTGGCATACATCCTGTTCACGCCACTGGGATCAAATTTAATCACCCCAATATCCATAGCCCCAATATCGCCTTCTGGCACACCCCCACCAAAGGTGGTTTGAAATGCACCATTACTTACTGGAAACGTACCAAAACTTCCAAATACAATGCCGCCTGCATAGAAGTTGCCCTGCGAATCATAGGTAGCTGTAAAGCCCCAGTTATCTGCAGTGCTGCCCGTATATCCGTAAAAAACAATGGAAGGATCAATCACCAATGTTTGGGTTTTGTCATAATCTCCAGCAATAGAAAATTTGACAATATTTCCTTTTACCGAATAGTTGCAATCCACTTCTTTTTTACCTTCGTTTTTTAGCTGATAAGAGTACGGAGCTAATTCGGAAACAGTGGTTACCCTTGTTTTTATTTCTAGTGCGCGGTTTTTTATTTTAATGCCATCTGCACCATCAATGTATAATGCAATTTTTGAAACGTCGGCTCCGGGATGTACAATAATATCATACTTTAATTGCGCTTCATTGGTGTAATACCTGATATCAATACCAGGATACACTTCTTTATAAACAACTGCTTTATAAATTTTACAATCACTTGCCCACTTGGACGAATCATCGCCTATAAAATAATTATTGTAAGAGGTTTGTATCTTTTCAGGGACAATAGTTGGATTTGGATTCGCATTCAAAAATCGAACTTCATACGCATGCGAATGGAGAACACCGTCGAAATTTTCAGGTACCGTTGAAACGTGATTTTTTTCGCGCGGATGTGTGTTTAATGCAGCTAGATCTTTAGGGTTGTGAACGAGTACACGATACCCATTATTTTGAAGTGCAAATGCACCGGCAACGGTTTGTGCTTGAAATTTAATAGCACTCGGCCACTGCCCTTTATTTTCTATAAATTCGAGGTACTGCTGCGCACTCACCTCTACCACAGAGGCGGTAAAAAGAAATAATAAAAGGCCAACTAATCTGCGCAGCAACATCATGATAATTTATAAGTTACGATATCTTTCCCCACCCCGACCTAGACTTTTGGGACTCAAGATAGTTTTTCAATTCTAAATTTTTTGCCAAAGTCAGGGTATGGTCTTCTTCTACCAGCTTTTCGGCAGCAGTTTTGGCCACTTCCAGCACTTCTTTGTCATTAACAATATTAGCCAGCTTAAAGTTCAAAGCACCACTTTGTCTGGTACCTTCAATATCGCCAGGACCCCTCAGTTCTAGGTCTTTTTCGGCGATTAAGAACCCATCATTGGTAGCACACATGATTTTGATACGCTCCTTCGCAAATTGGCTCACTTTTTGACCTGTTAATAAAACGCAAAAACTTTTTTCGGAACCCCTTCCTACCCGTCCGCGTAACTGATGCAGCTGCGACAGGCCAAATTTTTCGGAACTTTCTATAACCATAACGGAGGCATTGGGCACATTCACCCCAACTTCAATAACGGTGGTAGCTACCATAATTTGCGTATCTCCTTTTACAAAGCGGGCCATATTGGTTTCTTTTTGATCCGCAGGTTGTCTACCATGCAACATGCTAATTCTATAATTTGGTTCAGGAAAAAAACTTTTCACTTGCTCATATCCTTGCATGAGGTCTTCATAGCTGAGTTTTTCACTCTCCTCAATTAACGGATAAATAAAATAAACTTGCCTCCCTTTTTCAATTTCTGTTTTAACAAAGTCCATGACGGATGCGCGCATCATTTCATTTCGGTGCACCGTTGTAATGGGTTGTCTGCCTGGCGGCAACTCATCCATGACACTATAATCGAGATCACCATACGCAGTCATGGCAAGGGTTCTAGGGATTGGCGTTGCAGTCATCACGAGTATATGTGGAGGCACTAATGCCTTCTCCCATAACTTAGCACGCTGCGCTACACCAAAGCGGTGCTGTTCATCCACAACAACAAATCCTAAATTTTTAAACTGTACTTTTTCTTCAATAACAGCATGCGTGCCCACTACAAAATGCAGTGTGCCATCTTGTAATCCTTGCATGATTTTTTTTCTTGCAGCTGTTTTGGTACTCCCTGTTAACAACGCAAGTTCTACACCCATATCTTTTAACAATTCACTGAGTCCATGATAATGCTGCTGCGCTAAAATTTCGGTGGGCGCCATTAAACAACTCTGAAATCCATTGTCTGCCGCAAGCAGCATACTCAAAAGTGCGACAATGGTTTTTCCACTACCTACATCACCTTGCAAAAGACGATTCATTTGACGTCCCCTAGCAGTATCGGTTCTTATTTCCTTGAGTACTCTTTTTTGCGCACCCGTTAATTCGAAGGGTAAGTATTTGTTATAGAAAGTATTGAAAAAGTCGCCTACTTTTTCAAAAACAACGCCCCTACTAGACTGGTGTCTGGCAAGGCGCACAAGGTTTAAGCGCACCTGTGCCACAAATAATTCTTCAAACTTTAAACGTCTTAATGCTGCTTTATAGGCTTTTTCAGAAACTGGAAAATGAATATTTGAATAAGCCTCATACCGGTTCATGAGCTTATAATCGGATATTATATTAATAGGTAAATTTTCCGGTATATCTGCGGGCTTAATCATGGAAAAAAGCTGGTAGGTGAGTTTTGCCAGTTGTCTTCCATTAAGCCCTCTTACTTTTAATTTTTCGGTGGCGGGGTACACCGGTTCGAGGTAATCTTTGCCCCCTTCTTTGGCCGGGGTAAAAATCTCAATTTCGGGGTGTACCATTTGAGGTTTCCCATTAAAAAAGCCTGTTTTTCCAAAAACCAGGTATTTCTGACCAGGAACCAGGTTTTTTTGCACCCAGTTAGCCCCCTGAAACCATGCTAGTTCCAGTGTGCCCGTTTCATCTACTAGTTGGGCAATTAGGCGCCTAGCTCTTTTGTCCCCCATTAAAACGGGTGGCTGAAGAATGCCTACTACCTGCACAAAGTCTGTGGCGGGGCTAATGGAGTCTATCTTGTGCACCTGGGTTTTATCGATATGCCTATGCGGATAATGCTCCAATAAATCTGAAAAAGTGTAAATCGATAGCTCCTTTTTCAATAACTCACCCCTTAAAGGACCAACGCCTTTAAGGTATTCGATGGGTGAACCTAGTATGTGATTGGAACCTTGAATGGCCTGCAGTTTTAGGGTATTAGAATAGCAAATATCATGAAAAAGCGTCTTATCTTCGCGGCTATGGAAAAAGAGGTGGTTTTAAGTGGCATTAGGCCTACAGGATTCCTTCATTTAGGCAATTATTTTGGCGCTATGCGCAATTATGTGCGCATGCAAGACGCGTTCAATTGTTACTTTTTTGTAGCAAACTGGCATAGCCTTACCACCCACCCAGATACCAAAGAATTACAAGCAAATGTTTTACGGGTGATTGCCGAAAATATTGCTTGCGGTTTGGATCCAGAAAAAGTAGCCTTGTATGTACAAAGTGACGTTCCACAAATTGCAGAACTCTATTTGTATTTAAACATGATGGCGTATAAAGGTGAACTTGAAAAAACGGTAACCTTTAAAGAAAAAGTGAGGTTGCAGCCAGAAAACGTAAACGCTGGACTCCTTACCTACCCTGTATTACAAGCCGCAGATATTTTAATTCACCGCGCTGTAAAAGTACCTGTAGGGAAAGATCAAGAACAACATTTAGAAATGGCCCGCAATTATGCAGAGCGCTTCAACCATAGATACGGCGAGGTTTTACCGCTACCCTATGCATTTAATTATGGCGGCGAACTTGTAAAGATTTTGAGTCTAGATGGCGAAGGGAAAATGAGTAAAAGTGAAAATCAAATGAATACACTTTACTTAGCAGATGAAGATGATGTGATTGTTAAAAAACTCAAGCGAGCTACAACAGATGCTGGCCCTAAAGTTCCAAACGCACCAATGCCTGCTTACATCGAAAACTTATTTACCCTAATGGGCCTTGTAAGTACGCCAGATACCGTGGAAAAGTTTACCGCCGATTACAACAATAGTAGTGAAGGCAATTGCATCATCAGATATGGTGACCTAAAAATGCAACTAGCAGAAGATATGGTGGCTTTTATCAAGCCTATTCGTGAAAAGGCCGCTGATTTGCAAAAAGACACCGCCACCCTTCAAAAAATCATGAAAATGGGTGCCGAAAAAGCATGCGAAAGTGCCTCAAAAACGCTTACACTAGTTCGAAGCGCTATTGGCATGAATTATTATTAAAAAAATCAAACTATAATTATCTTTTTAAGATACTCATTTCGTACTTTCAACCCCTATGGCAAAAGCTAAGAAACCCAAACACATCGCTATCGCAGGTAATATCGGCGCAGGTAAAACAACACTTACAGAAATGCTAAGTAAGCACTACCGTTGGATACCTCAATTTGAAGACGTAGACCACAATCCATACCTGATGGATTTTTATGAAGACATGCCTAGATGGAGTTTTAATTTACAAGTGTACTTTTTAAATGGTAGACTTAACCAATTATTAGAAATTGCAAGAGGTACTGAAACCATTATTCAGGATAGAACCATTTACGAAGACGCCAATATTTTTGCGCCCAACTTACACGAAATGGGACTTATGAGTAAGCGTGACTTTGATAACTATTATGCGTTTTTTACCACGCTTAAAACCATGGTACAACCTCCGGATTTACTCATTTATTTAAAAGCTTCTGTTCCTACCCTTGTATCACAAATACAAAAAAGAGGAAGAGAATACGAAGAAAATATTAGACTCGATTATTTAAAGCGCCTCAACGAATACTACAACAAATGGATTGATGGATATCAAGAAGGTCCATTACTCATTATTGATTGTGATAAAAATAAATTTGGCGAAAACGAAGCAGACCTTGGTGATATCATTGGCAAAGTTGATAGCACCTTATTTGGTCTCTTCTAATTTTTCTTTATAAATACTTTACGAATGGCAAGCGAAAACGGTCTCGTAACTGCTTCTATTGTAGAACAGTTCAAGCAAATTATTGGCAATGATTTTGTTGTAGCAGATGAAGAAAGCCTCCACCGTTATGGCAAAGATGAAACCGAAAACTTATTGTATTTACCAGCGGTTGTTGTAAAGCCAAAAACAGCTGCTGAGATTGCGGCCATTATTAAAATTTGTAACGAACATTTATTACCCATCACGCCAAGAGGTGCAGGTACTGGACTAACGGGTGGCGCACTCCCACATTTAGGTGGCGTTTTATTATCTACCGAAAGACTCCATCAAATACTTGACATAGACGAACGCAACTTACAAGTAACCACCGAACCTGGTGTGATTACTGAAGTGTTGCAAAATGCAGTCAAAGAAAAAGGACTTTTTTATCCCCCCGATCCTGCTAGCAAAGGGAGTTGTTTTATTGGTGGTAATATTTCCGAAAATAGTGGCGGACCCAAGGCTGTTAAATATGGGGTTGTAAAAGATTATGTGTTAAACCTAGAAGTGGTATTGGCTTCTGGTGAAATTATTTGGACGGGATCTAATGTATTAAAAAATGCTACCGGATATAACCTTACACAATTAATTGTTGGTAGTGAAGGAACTCTTGGCATTGTTACTAAAATCGTGCTCCGTTTAATTCCGCATCCAAAATTTGATTTATTAATGCTTGCTCCATTTAATAGCCTTGAAAAAGCAAGCGAAGCAGTGAGTGCGATTTTTAGAGCAGGCATTACACCAAGTGCTATGGAGCTCATGGAAATAGACGCCATAACACTTGCCACAAAAATGTTAGATAGCTCAGCAGTTCAATTAACAGATGGCCTAGCAGCGCATTTAATTATCGAAGTAGACGGAAATAACCTAGACGTTTTAATGAATGAAATGGAAGCCGTTTCAGAAGTATTAAACAACTACGAAGTGGGTGAAATATATTTTGCAGAAGACGCGGAGCAAAAAAATGAACTTTGGAAAATTCGCCGCAAAGCAAATGAGGCATCTGTTATGGCAGGCTATACCATTGAGGAAGACGCTGTTGTGCCAAGGGCTGAGTTGCCTAAACTAATTAGAGGTGTTAAAGAAATTGCAGCTAATAACGGATTTAAAGTCGTTTGTTATGGTCATGCGGGTGATGGTAATTTGCATATTCGTATCAACCACCCTACCATTAAAAACAGTTACAACAATCCTGAAATGACAAAGGCACTCATACCACTGTTTGAACTTATTGCAAGCTTAGGCGGAACCATTAGTGGGGAACACGGCGTAGGATTGATTCAAAAGCCTTTTTTGAAAACTGTTTTTTCAGAAACGCATATAAGACTGATGCGTTCTATCAAAAAAATATTTGACCCTAATAATATATTAAACGCAGGTAAAATTTTTGATGCGGAAAGTCATTAAAAACTTTCCAGTAAATCCATCGCTTCTTTTGCAGTTGTAGCAACCATTAAACGGTCTTCAAAATTCTCATATAAAAATCCTTGCACTTGCATCACATGCATATGTGCAAGCAAGTGATCATAAAAACCGTTACAGTTCAATAAAATTATTTTTTTATCGTGGATTTTTAAAGTATTCCAAGTAAGCATTTCAAATAGTTCGTCTAAAGTACCGTTTCCGCCAGGAAGTACTAGCGCTGCATCACAAAGTTCATACATCATCTTTTTTCTTACGTGCATGTCTGATACAACGTGCAATTCGGTAATGCCCTCGTGCTGGTGCTCCCATGCAATCAAGAGCTCAGGTATTACGCCAATAACTTTTACGCCAGCAGCCATGGCGCCATTGGCTAACGCTCCCATAAGTCCCTTGTTCCCACCTCCATAAACAAGGTTCATACCAGCAGTTCCTAATAAATTGCCAAAGGCTGTTGCCTCCTTTAAAAAATTAGGGTCTAACCCATCTTTGGAACCACAAAAAACAGCCACTGTTTGTATAGACATATATCAGATTCTTATGCGTGAAAAAGGCGCAATATCCTTACCTTTAAGTCCTACAATTTAACAAAAAATAACGATTGCCTATGTCGCCCATTGTTTTATTTTCTTTTGTAATAGTCTACTTTCTAATACTTCTCGTTGTTGCTAAAATTACAGGCAAAAACAGCACCAACGATTCTTTTTTTATTGGTAATAGAAATAGCAATTGGATGCTTGTGGCATTTGGCATGGTGGGCACTTCACTGAGTGGTGTAACATTTGTGAGTGTTCCAGGGCAAGTGGGGACCCTTGTAGGTGGCACCAATTATTTAAATGCATTTTCGTATTTACAAATAACACTGGGCTATGTGATTGGTTATTTAACCATCGCTTATGTGCTACTCCCTCTCTACTACAAGCTTAATTTAACTTCGATATACAATTACTTAAGTACAAGACTTGGTGTTGCTTCTTATAAAACGGGTGCTTCCTTCTTTATTTTATCTAGGACACTTGGCGCCACTGCAAGGCTTTATTTAGTGGTGCGTATTTTACAAGATGCAATCCTACAAAGTTTTCATGTTCCGTTTTGGGCAACAACCCTAATCATACTACTCATGATCCTTTTATACACCTATGAGGGCGGGGTTAAAACCATTGTTTGGACCGATACACTCCAAACATCTTGTATGCTTTTGGGACTGGTAATTTGCGTCTTTTATATCCTAAACCAACTTCATGTAGGTTTCTTTGAAAGCTTATCTACTATGGCAGACAAGGGTTACACTAAAATCTTTTTTACGGAACCTTCGAGTAAGCTGTTTTTTGTAAAGCAAATATTAGCGGGCGCCTTTGTAACCATAACGATGACTGGTATGGACCAAGAGATGATGCAAAAAAACATTTCTGTTAAGACCCTTAAAGATTCGCAAAAAAATGTAATTACCCTTGGCTTTACCATGTTAGTGGTTATTACACTGTTTTTATTTTTAGGCGGCTTATTGTATTTATTTGCAAGCGCTAATGGTGTAGCTGTTACAGGCGATAAATTATTCCCAACCATTGCATTAGAGCATATGCCGCCTGCTATGTCTATTATATTTATCATAGCCCTTATTTCTGCATTATTCCCAAGTGCCGACGGTGCTATTACGGCCCTCACCGCCACTTTTTGTATTGACATTTTAGGTATGCAACGTAGAGAAGATTGGGACGAAGCAAAAAAGAAAACCATTAGACAACGTATACATATTGGATTTGCCCTTGTGTTTTTATTATTTGTGATGGTATACAAGTGGATTGATAATCCAAGTATGATTGGGGTTATTTTAAAAGTAGCAGCCTACACGTACGGCCCGCTATTAGGCCTCTTTACATTTGGCATTATTTTAAAAAGAAATGTATTGGATAAATGGGTGCCGCTTGTTTGTTTACTCTCTCCACTACTTTGTTTGCTAATTGACCTCAATCAAAAAGCAATATTTGGATCTTTTGAAATTGGCCTCGAGCTCCTTATCATCAATGGGCTTATTACATTTATAGGACTTATGCTTATATCTAAAAAAGAAACAGCGATTTAAACATTTATGTCAGTACCATTTATTATTGATAAGGCAATTTCATATTCGGATGTTTTTACTACATCCGCAGATCCTTTATTGCAAATAATATTAGATGAAACAAGAGCAGCACATCCAAAAGCGCATATGCTTAGTGGTGAAGTACAAGGGCAATTTTTAAACATACTATCATGTATAAAATGTCCAATGCATATTTTAGAAATTGGCACATTTACAGGCTACAGTGCCCTTTGCTTGGCAAAGGGACTTGACCTAAATGGAAAGCTGCACACCATCGAAAATAGAACAGAAGACGCAGAAAAAGCGGCACGATATTTTGCAAAAAGCCTAGATGGCCATAAAATAGAATTACACGTTGGAGATGCAAAAGAAATTATCCCTACCCTCCACTTTGCTTGGGATATGGTTTTTATAGACGCCGACAAAACAGGCTATATAGAGTATTATGAAATGGTGGTTCCGCTTCTAGCTAAAGGGGGCATCATCATTGCTGATAATGTGCTGTTTCATGGAGAAGTATTAGAAGACACCATTTCAGGCAAAAATGCAATGGCCATTCATGCATTTAATGAACACGTGAAAAATGATCCGCGCACAACACAAGTGCTATTAACAATTAGAGACGGTATGCTACTAATTCAAAGAAACGAACAATGAAATTAAAATTAATATACACGCTCCTATTGACCTTAACATTATCATTGACTGGTATTGCGCAAACAATTGGCGTGGAAAATGCTGCCTATATCAACCAATTTAAAAATATTGCGATGCAGGAGCAAATAAGAACAGGCGTTCCTGCAGCGATTAAATTAGGGCAAGCCATATTAGAATCGCAATCAGGAAAGAGCAAACTTGCTTCAGCGTCTAATAATCATTTTGGTATCAAATGTAAAACTGAATGGAAAGGACCAAAAACTTACCACAATGATGACGCAAATGGCGAATGCTTTAGAGTGTATGACAATGCCGAGACCTCCTTTATAGATCACTCGAATTTTTTAAAAACCAGAATACATTACGCTTTTTTATTTAAACTCGATGTTGCCGACTTTACGAGTTGGGCTTTTGGACTCAAACAAGCCGGCTATGCAACTAATCCAAATTACCCCTCTATACTCATCAAAATCATTAATGATTACGATCTAGCACAATACACCCTACTTGCGATAGAACAAAAGAAAAAAGGAATTGATTTTACTGAACAACCAGCAGTAACTACAAAAAAAGCGGATTCTGTTATCCAAACTGAAATAGTAAAACCTACAATCCCTGTATTACAAATTGAACCTACCAAAGAAGTGATTCCTGCCCCAGTAAGCTTACTTGAAAATACCAAAGTAACCATCAATCATACCAGGGCTGTTGTTGCAACAAAAGGAAGTTCTCTACTTGCAATTGCAAACAACAATAAAGTAAGTTTAAGTAAAATATTCGAATACAATGAACTTGCTGAAATGAATATTTTAGACCAAGACCGTATTTTATTTATAGAAAAGAAACAGAAATATGGTGCATCAGAAATTCACACGGTAACAGGCTCTGAAACACTCTATAGTATTGCACAAAAAGAAGGTGTTCAATTGAGTACATTGCTTACACTTAACCCTTCTACAGCTAAAGAAAGTATCTTACAAGTTGATCAAAAAATTAAATTAAGGTCAGAAAAATCAACCAAACCTATAGCTAAAAAAATTAAAAAAGGAAAGAAAAAATAAAGATATGTCTACCATTCAACTACACGGAAAGCGCTTCGAAATTTTTTTACCTGAAGCACTTATCCAAGAAAAAATTGCTGCATTAGCAACTGAAATAAATACAGCGTATGCTGGTAAAAAACCTTTGTTTATTGCCGTGTTAAACGGCTCATTCATGTTTGCATCTGATTTATTTAAATCTATTTCTATAGAAGCTGAAATCTGCTTTATTAAACTAGCTTCATACAAAGGCACCGCCTCAACTGGTCAAGTAATCACAGCAATTGGACTTGACATAGACCTTACCAACAGACATATTATTGTACTAGAAGACATTATTGATACGGGCAAAACGCTACATACCTTTTTGCCACAATTACACAACCAACAACCTGCATCTCTAAAAATTGGCGTGCTGCTTCATAAGCCAGATGCTACCGTGTTTGAAGTTCCTATCGATTATTGTTGCTTTTCTATTCCTAATAAATTTGTACTAGGCTATGGATTAGACTATGACGGATATGGAAGAAACAGCAAAGATATTTACAAACTTGTTGAATAAGAATCCGCAATAAAGAAAATTAATTAAAGGCTTCTTTAACCCTATCGAAAAAGCTCTTATCGGACTTACTTGGATTAGGCTTAAAGTTTTCACTTGCTTGTAATTTTTCTAGCATCGCCTTTTCATCCTCACTAACTGTTTGTGGCGTCCAAATATTTACGTAAATCATCTGATCCCCTTTTGCATACCCTTGCACTTCCGGAAATCCTTTTCCTTTGAGTCTAAATATTTTACCGCTTTGCGTACCTGCAGGTATTTTTATTTTTGCACGACCATCAATAGTTGGCACTTCTACTTGTGTACCAAATACAGCGTCCACAAAGTTTAAGTGTAAATCAAATGCTACATTAAGGCCATCACGTTGTAGTTCTGGATGTGTTTCCTCTTCAATTTGTATAATTAAATCGCCTGCGCCTCCACCTCTTTCCCCAGCATTACCTTTTCCATTCATGCTTAATTGCATGCCTTCTTGAACACCTGCTGGGATATCAATAGAAATTGTTTCTTCGCCATACATTCTACCCTCACCTTTACAAGTACCACATTTAGCTGTAACGGTCGTTCCTTCTCCATTACAAGACGAACAAGTAGTCACAGTTTGCATCTGACCTAAAAAAGTATTCGTGAGTTTACGCACCTGCCCACTACCGCCACAAGAACTACAAGTTTGAACGCTGTTTTTATCTTTTGCACCGTTACCACCGCAACCGGTACATGTAACATGCTTTTTTACTTTTACATTTTTGTTGACACCTTTTGCAATTTCCTCAAAATTCAATTTGATTTTAATACGCAAATTACTTCCGCGTTGGCCTCTTGCAGCCCTACCTCCACCACCTCTTGATCTTCCACCACCACCAAAAAATGAACCAAAAGCATCGTCACCAAACATGTCTCCAAACTGGCTAAAAATATCATCCATATTAGAGCTATGAGAGGCTCCACCACCCGTTCCCGGACCAAAAGCATTATGACCAAACCTGTCATACTTTGCTTTTTTATCGGCATCGCTTAAAATCTCATAGGCTTCTGCAGCCTCCTTAAATTTATCTTCTGCTTCTTTATCACCCGGATTTCTATCTGGGTGAAATTGCATCGCCACTTTACGGTATGCCTTTTTAATTTCATCTGCAGATGAAGACTTAGATACCCCTAATATTTCGTAATAATCTCTTTTTGCCATTGCTGATTTATTTTCCTACCACCACTTTTGCAAAGCGGATAATTTTATCATTTAAATAATATCCTTTAATCACATCATCAATTACTTTTCCTTTTAAATGTTCTGAAGGTGCAGGAATTTCAGTAATGGCTTCGTGTTTTTCAACGTCAAATTCTTCGTGGATACTCTCCATAACTTTAACGCCTTTTGCTAACATCGTAGCACGCAATTTATTAAAAACGAGTTGAACCCCTTCTTTTTGAACCGCGATATCATCTGAACTTTGCAACTGCTTTTCGGCACGGTCACAATCGTCTAATAAATCAAGCATAGAAACGATTACATCTTTGCCCGCTGTTTGAATAAGTTCAAGTCGCTCTTTTGCAGTTCTTCTTCTGAAATTATCAAATTCTGCCATTAAACGTAGGTATTTGTCCTTTTGCTCCTCAAGCTCATCCTGAAGCTTGGTTATAGGGTCTTCATTTGCTACTGGCTCGTTTAAATGCTCGGTTCCGGGAATATTTTCCTCTGTATTGAGCTCATTTTCAATATTTTGCTCCATTTCATTAGGTATAGAATCTTCCATAAGGATTACTTGTTGTTTTGTTCCTTAAATATGGCAAAAATTTTGCCGTTGCAAAGAAAAGGGAAAAATTGGCAGATTAATCCGCCTTATCTTCGTGGACATGACAAAGTTGTTTCTAAAAAAGAAGATTGCGGCACGAATCGCGAATGGTCACCCTTGGGTTTTTGGTAATGAAGTCGACAAAATTGATGGCCCTATAGAGCCAGCTGCTACTGTAGACGTTCACTACGCCGATGGGAAATTTGCCGGAAGAGGGTACATTAACCCAAAATCTCAGATTCTAGTACGTTTGTTGACTAGAAAGCCAGAAACCATCGATGCTGCGTTTTTTCACCGCCGTATTGCAGAAGCATGGGCTTACCGTCAAAAAATAGGCTACACCGAAAATTGTCGACTTGTTTTTGGCGAAGCAGATCAAATGCCTGCCCTTATCATTGATAAGTTTAACGACTACTTTGTTTTACAAACTTTGTCATTAGGCATGGATCATTGGAAGCCTGCGATTGTTGAAGCACTTAATACCATCTTTTCTCCAAAAGGTATTTATGAAAGAAACGATGTGCCAGTAAGAGAATTGGAAGGCCTCACGCAATTAAAAGGTTTTTTATCGGAACCATTTGATACCAAAATTATGATCAATGAAAATGGACTTCGGTTTCATGTTGACATAGAAAATGGACAAAAAACAGGTTACTTTTTAGACCAACAAGACAACCGAAAAACCATACAACATATCGTAAAAGGCGCCGATGTTTTAGGTGCGTTTACGTACACTGGAACATTTGAAATTCATGCTGCACATTATGGTGCAAAATCTGTGCTGGGTTTAGACATTTCTGAAAATGCAGTTGCCCAAGCCAATAAAAATGCAGCACTCAATGGACTTGATGCGATTTGCAAATTTGAAGCGATGAACGCATTTGATGTACTCAAACAATGGGGTAAAGATGGCAGACAATATGATGTTGTAATGCTTGACCCACCTGCATTTACAAAGAGTAGAGAAAGTATTCAAAAAGCGATTACGGGGTACAAAGAAATTAATTTGCGTGGTATGAAATTAATTAGAAACGGCGGTTTTTTAGTGACGTCAAGTTGTACCAATCTCGTACAACCGGAACTCTTTTTGCAAACCATCGAAATGGCTGCCAAAGATGCGCGCAAAAAAATTAGACAAGTTACGTTTCAAGCGCAAGCATCTGATCATCCCATTATTTGGGGCATGGATAATACCAATTATTTAAAATTCTTGATTGTTGAAGTGACGGATAAATAACAATGAAAAAATCACTTACTTACCTGAAATTTACCAGACTCAATAAGTCTACCTGTTTGGTCGCGGAGTTGAAAAAGATACAATCCACGCGTATAATTATCGTCTAAAATAAAGGCTACTTTATTACTAGATAAACGCTGTTCACTCATTTTTTTTCCATAAAAACTATAGATCGCGATTACACTTGTAGACGCTACCGATTTATCAAATTCAAAATTGATAACGGTGGTAGCAGGGTTGGGAAAAAAGCGGATCACTTTACTTGTAGTAGGTGCGCTAAAAAAAGAGTCATAAAAACCATTACCCCCAGGTGTAAAACTGGAGGTAATGATAAATAATATACCAATTATGATTAAGCTCTTTTTTTGCATGCTTTTGACCTAATAGTATAAAGATACAACAAACTAAACTAAGCTAGTTTAACAAGGGTTTCTTGGATAGCCGTAAAGTTTGGCAAATCACCAGGGGTAGGACAAACTTCGGCGTATTGTATAACACCTTCTTTATCAATTACAAAGGCGGCACGCTTGCTTACACCTTGCATTTCAAATGCAGGAAATACATCATATAAAACGCCAAATGCTTTTGCAGCATCTTTGTTAAAATCGCTCAATAAAGGGAAATTTAATTGCTGCTCTTCTTTAAACTTACCTAGGGCAAATAAAGAATCTACCGAAACACCAAATACAGTTGCACTGGTATTATTGTAAACTGCAATATTGTCTCTGATAGAACAAAGCTCTGTGGTGCAAACGCCAGTAAAAGCTAAAGGGAAAAACAATAAAACTACGTTTTTGCCTTTTTGATCTGCTAAATGAACCTGATTTTTATCGGTGTCAAATAAACTAAAATTAGGTGCTGTGGTGCCTGTGGTTAAACTCATATATTTTGTTTTTGATTGTAACAAGTGAAAATAAATATTGTTTATTTCTTTAAGGTTTTTAGTTTTTGTTTATTGGCATAAGTCTCTAACGAGTCTATTAGCTCTTTATATGCCACTGGATGGGCTTCGTAATAATGATAGCTATCAAAAAACTCTTTTTTTGTAAGCTTATGAATAGCAAATACCTGCTCATACAATGGAATATCATCTTTAATTCTTAACATAAGCGTATCGCCTGCTAATTTTCGTGCATACCATTCATCTGCTTTAAGCATATCAAACATGACTACCTTCATCGTATTAACTGGCAATACATTTTTGGGCGTTCCGCTGTTACATGAAACAAGGAGCACTAAAGCAAAAAGCAGTGAATATATTAAACGCTGGATCATTGAAGTGCTTCTTTGTATTTAGGCGCATTTGTAGGATCAAGCACTGTCAATAATTCGACGGCTTTTAAGCGATCAGCTACTTTTGCCTTTTTAAAAATGCCTGATAATTCAGTGTATTTACTTTGTAAAAAAAACTGCTGAATCATACTATTTTGGTTGTCCTGCGCAAAGGTTTGCAGTTGAATAAGAGCGGCTAGTATTGAACTTTGTGCCAGCACTTCATTATCTATCAAATGATCCAATCCATTTCGGTAATAACCATAAAAAATATCGTGAATGACATTGTTACGGGCATTGGTTAGGTTTTCTGCGAGCCAAAAACGGTTGCGAAGTCCATCAAACATTTTCCAACCTTGTATTCCTTTTCCTTCTGGCGCATTGTTTACAATGTTTAGCGCTTTTCTAAAATACGCTTCGCCGCCTTTAAGTGCAAACGAATCATAATCTAACCCAATAATCATATAAGTGTAATATGCAAAAATAGCAGGTAAATTAGCAGTACCAGCTTCTGTGCCTTGCACCCTTGCTTCATTGAATTCGAGTGGTTGAAATTCTTGGTATTTAAATGTTACATCGGGATCTTGAAAATTAACCATACTAGCTTTGTAACTAGATCCAAATACCGGACGCGCAGCTTGTATACTTAATGTGGCCTTATATACATTGGTTTCAACGATAGACTCTATATTAACAATAAAACTACACTCAATTTTTTCTTGTGGCTTGTATACATCAGATGTCCACTTTCTATTGTTAAGTAAGTTCGTTAACTGCATTTGTAATGTTGCAAATATTTTACGATCTACAGTTGTAGCTACCCTATTTGACAATACGGTTACCCTCGCCTGCAATTCCTGGGCTTTAGCACTCGAAAAAACGAGCACCAACAAAAAGATACATATTGTTTTTACAACCTTCATATCAGATCAAATAACGTACTCTAAAATAATAAAAAAAGACAGTAATTACACTGTCTTTTATATAAAATAGGTGGGTTTGAATTAACGGAATAAATCGTTCTCTTCATTTTTTCTATAATACACTTTGCCTTCCATAAATTCTTGCGTTGCTAAGATAGCTGGGTTAGGCATTTTCTCGTAAGCTCTAGAGATTTCGATTTGCTCTTTGTTTTCATGAATTTCTTCTAGGCTATCTGTGTGGCTAGCAAACTCTTCCAATTTACTGTGCAATTCTTCTCTGATAGATACATTGATTTGATTGGCTCTACGTGCCACAATTGCAATAGACTCGTATAAATTACCAGTTTTTGCTTTAATATCAATTAGGCTCTTCGTTTCAACAACGCTTGGCGTGTTGGCACTTAATTGTCTTCTTAGCTTACTCATTTTTTTGTATTGTTTAAATAATTTGAAGATGCTGTTTTGTATTTATTTACATCGGCCACATACTTACTTGTATTGTAGCGTTCTAAAAAATCATCTGCTTCTATAAGAACTTTTCCGTAACGTTCTTGTTGCTTTTCTTCGTAACTCATTTCGGCATATTTATAATAAGATACCACTACTTGGTATTTATACAAGTCTGCCTTTTTTGAGTCCGGAAAATTATCTGATACATTACCAAAAGCCACCGCTGCTGCTTTATAATAACCTAGGTTTAAATAAAGCTGTGCTGCCTTAAATTCTTTTTCTTCTAACTTCTCTCTACACTGATCTATAATTTCTGTTGCATCGAGCACTCTCTTAGAACCTGGATGTCCATTAATAAACACCTGCATTAACTGCATGGTTTTATTGGTATTGGTTTGATCTAAATCTACTTTTGGTGATTCTTTAAAGAACGAGTACGCACGCATGTATTCAATTTCTTCCAACTTGTTAGAACTCGGAAAGTTTTCCAAGAAGTTCTTGAACAAGTTTTCGGCGTTCGAGTAATCTTTTTGGTAGTAATAAGAATACGCGAATTTGTAATACATGTCTTCGTAACGAGGGGTACCTTTCATCACCTGAAAAATATCTTCGTATAATACTTGCGCTTTACTGTAATCTTTTTTGGCATAAAACTGCTCCGCCATCTTATACTTATACTCGACGTCTTTGCTCTTTAAGATTTTAGAAAACTTTGAGGAGCAGGAAACCAGTATAAAAGCCGCCAAAAAAACAATTACAATTCTATTCATACAAGTTGGCAAAATTAGTTAATTGTTAGCAAATTAGAAATTTGATTTCTGATATTGACTATCAACTAGTTAAGAAAAACATAAAAAGCTGCCTAACCGGGGGGTTAGACAGCTTTTTGACCTATTCCTAATGAAAGGGGACTAATTAGTTCCCACCTTCACCTTCCTGCAATTTAGCCTTGATGTCAGCAAGTGCGCTCAAATCACCTAAGGTAGACTTCTCTACTTTAGACTGAACCGCTTTTACTGCCTTCTTGGTGTTGTCAGATTCCGCTTTGGCTTCTTTCTTAGCTACTTCTTTTTCTTCAGCTATTACTTGTTCCCATAAGCGTGCATGTGATAATACAATACGCTTTTCGTTGCGATCAAATTCGATCACCATAAATTGCGCAGTATCATCTGCTTTTACTTGTGTACCATCTTCTTTGTTCATGTGACGGTTAGGCACGAATCCTTCTAAGCCATATTGTAATTGTACAAGCGCGCCTTTGTCATCCTTGCGGGTAACAGTACCTTCATGTACAGATCCAATTGCAAAAGTTTCTTCTAATGCATTCCAAGGATCTTCTTCCAATTGCTTATGACCTAATTGTAATTTTCTGTTTTCTTTATCAATGCTCAAGATAATGATATCGATCGCTTCTCCTACTTTAGTGTAGTCAGAAGGGTGATTAAAACGCTTCAACCAGCTTAAATCGCTGATGTGAATCATACCACCAATACCTGGTTCCATTTCAACAAATACGCCATACGGTGTAATGTTTTTAACAAGACCTTTGTGCTTGCTATTTTCAGGGAATTTAGTTTCGATGCTGCTCCAAGGATCTTGGCTCATTTGCTTAATACTTAAGCTCATTTTGCGTGCGTCCTTATCAAGTGTTACCACTTTAGCTTCGTACTCATCTTGTAACTTAAAGAATTCTTTTGCGTTGATTGGCGTGTTAGCCCATGTAATTTCAGATACGTGTACTAGACCTTCAACACCTGGTTGAATTTCTAAGAACGCACCGTAATCTTCAATGTTTACGACTTTACCTTTCACAACAGAACCTTCTGAAAGTCCTTCTGGTAATACATCCCAAGGGTGTGGCGTTAATTGCTTAAGACCTAAACTGATACGTTTTTTGTCATCATCAAAGTCTAATACAACAACTTGTAATTTTTGATCCATCTTCACCACTTCGCTAGGGTGAGAGATACGACCCCAAGAAATATCGGTGATGTATAATAAACCATCAAGTCCACCTAAGTCCATAAATGCACCAAAGTCAGTGATGTTTTTAACAACACCTTCTAATACTTGACCTTTCTCTAATTTGCTCATGATCTCTGCACGTTGTGCTTCGATATCGCTTTCGATGAGGGCTTTGTGTGATACAACTGCGTTCTTAATAGTTTCGTTGATTTTTACAACTTTAAATTCCATTGTTTTACCAACAAACTGATCGTAATCAGTAACTGGCTTCACATCAATTTGAGAACCTGGTAAGAAAGTTTCCATACCAAATACATCAACGATCAAGCCACCTTTAGTTTTGCTGGTAACAGTTCCTGTAACCACTTCACCTGTTTTGTGCACTTCCATAATTCTTTCCCAAGCACGGAAGATGCGCGCAGATTTGCGGCTAAGGTGTAAGTTTCCTTGACGGTCTTCTTTTTCAACAACCATCACTTCTACTTCATCACCAATTTTTAATCCTTGAAGATCACGGAATTCGTTAGAAGAAATAAGGCCATCACTTTTAAAACCAATGTTGATTACAACATCTGTTTTAGTTAAAGCAACAACGATACCATTAATGATTTCGCCATCTTGGATTTGTACGAAAGTGCCATCATACACTTTATCATACTTTACTCTTTCTGCTTCGGCATAATGACTCACGTTACGTTTGTCAATGCTCCAGTCAAAATCATCGTGCGCAGTTTCTACTACTGGCGCTGCTTCAGGGGCATTTGTTGTCGCAGTTACAGTATCTGTTGCCTCGGCACCAGTGCTGTCCTGAGCATCTGCGTTTAATTGTTTACGGAAAATTTGCATAAAATAACCCCGATGGTTTAATGAATTCGGGGGTGCAAAAGTATGAAAAAAGGACTAAAAAAAACATCAAATCCCCAATAAATAATGGGTTTTAGCTATTTTTTCCGGCGTCGGCAATAGACTTGGCGGCAATCCAGCCAGATGTCCAAGCATTTTGAAAATTAAAGCCTCCAGTAATACCGTCAATATCCATGATTTCACCCGCAAAATAAAGCCCTTTATGGAGCTTACTTTGCATCGTATTGGCGTCTATTTCGGCTAGTTTTACCCCACCGCAAGTGACAAACTCTTCTTTAAAAGTGGTTTTACCCGCTACCTTACATTCAAAGCTAGTTAATGCTATAATGAGTTTATTTTGGCCACCCGATGTAAGCGTTGCCCAACTAGCCCCGGCATCAATCCCAGAAACGGCTAGCAAATGCAACCAGAGCCTACTAGGGAGTTCAAATGGATTGCGTCCACCCATTTTGGCATTGCCTTGCTCGGCTCTAATTAAAGGCCAAGCTGTGCGCAAATCCTGCTCAGCATATGTGGGGATCCAGTTAACACGAATGCTGAACTGATAACCCAAATTTGCAAGTTCTCTAGCACCCCAAGCCGAACATTTTAAAATGGCAGGTCCACTCATACCCCAATGCGTAATTAATAAAGGGCCAGTTGCAGAAATTTTAGTGCCGCTAATTTTTACATGCGCTTCAGGTACACTTACACCCATGAGTTCCGTAATTGGATTACCTGGCATGTTAAATGTAAACAGTGATGGAACAGGGGTTTCGATGGTATGGCCTGTATTTGTAACAATATCAAATTGAGCTGCTTTTGGAAATCCGCCAGTTGCCAAACAAACATAATTAGCGTCTATATTTTCTTTATCAGTAACGATGACAAATCCCCCAACATCTTTACTGGTAATTTTTTCTACTCCAGTTTGTAACTGAACTTGAACTTTGTATTTATCTGCTTCTTTTAACAAACAATCAATAATGGTTTGCGAATTATTAGTGGTCGGAAACATTCTACCATCCGCTTCTGTATGAAGCGCTACGCCACGCGCTGCAAACCATTCGATGGTGTCGTTTGTATTAAACCAATGAAATGTTTTCTTTAAAAAATTTTGTCCGCGCGGATATTTTTGTACGAGTTCCGGTAATTTAAAACAGGCGTGCGTTGTATTGCATCTGCCGCCACCGCTAACCTTTACTTTAGCAAGTAATTTATTGGACTTTTCTACAAGTAGAACTTGCAAGCCCGGATTCAAACGAGCTGCATTTACTGCACAAAAAAAACCTGCAGCACCACCACCTATTACGACTAATTTTTCATGCATGGTCGTTGTATAAAAAATTAATAATAGCTGCTATTTAAATTTGTGTTTAATTTTTCGGCGGCTTCAATGATACTAAAATCAGATAATATTAGTGCTTCGTTTCTTTTCACACAAATGTCATGTTCAAAATGTACAGATACTTTTCCGTCCTGCGTTTTTACAGTCCAACCATCATCTTCGGTGTATACTTTATGCGTACCTAAATTAATCATGGGCTCAATAGCGAGTACCAAATTTTCTTTGAGTTTGGGGCCGTTGCCACGTTTACCATAGTTAGGCACTTGTGGATCTTCATGTAAATTTCTGCCAAGCCCATGCCCTACTAGCTCACGCACTACACCATATCCGTGTTTGAATTCTGTATGTTCTTGAATCGCATATGAGATATCACCAATACGGTTGTTAACCGTTGCTTTTTCGATGCCTTTGTATAAAGATTCTTTGGTCACTTTTACGAGGTCTAAAATTTCTGGGGCTACTTCTCCAATAATAAAACTATAGGCATGATCACCATGCCATCCATTTAAAATAACACCCAAATCTATAGAAACAATATCTCCATTTTTGATGGGTGTTTCGTTAGGAAAACCATGAACCACCTCGTCATTAACAGAAGCGCAAATATTAAATGGATACCCTCTATAATTAAAAAATGAAGGTACAGCTCCATGGTCTTTTACCACTGTTTCACACAACTTATCAATTTGCAAAGTAGTCACACCTGGCTTAATAAATCCAGCCACTTCCGTAAGTGCTTTACTCACTAGCAAAGCCGCATCTTTCATGAGTGCTACTTCTGCTTCGGTTTTATACATCATACCAATATTTCTTCGGGTCATTGTTAAAAAAGAAAACCTGTCAGGCCACAAGCACTGACAGGTTTTATTATCGTTTTGTCAAATAATATTACATGCCACTTGCAGTATCAACTTGTCTGCCTTGTACACGTCCACCTTCCATTAATCCATCGTACTGACGCATTAATAAATAGGTTTCAATTTGTTGAAGTGTATCAAGTACAACGCCTACCATAATTAATAATGAAGTACCGCCAAAAAATGAACTAAATCCTTGCGTAACACCTAAGCGTTGTGCAAAGCCTGGCATAATACCTACAAGTGCTAAAAAGATAGCGCCTGGTAAAGTAATTTTATCCATGATAGCTCCAATATAATCGGCAGTAGGTTGTCCTGGCTTAACACCTGGTACAAATCCATTATTGCGTTTTAAATCTTCAGAAATTTGCTTTGGATTAAAGATAAGTGCTGTGTAAAGGAAAGTGAATCCAATGACCATGATAGAATAGATAGCCATATAAGCCCAGCTACTATGGTCATTAAATACTTTTACAATCCCTTGCGCCGAATCTAAATTGGTAAAAGAAGCAAGCGTTGGTAAGAACATAATTGCTTGCGCAAAAATGATTGGCATAACACCAGCACTGTTTACTTTAACAGGCAAAAATTGGCGCGCACCACCAAATTGACGACTACCAACAATTTGTTTTGCATAGTTCACTGCAATTTTACGAACCCCTTGTACAAGTATAATAAGGCCCATAATAATGATCACTAAAATAGCAACCTCAATTAAAAATATTAAAAGTCCACCGCCGCCTTTTTGGCCCTTTGCGCTAAACTCCTGAATAATAGATTGTGGTAAACGAGCTAAGATACCCACCATGATAATGATAGAAGTACCATTGCCTAATCCTTTATCCTGGATTTTTTCACCTAACCACATAACAAACAAAGTACCTGCTGTTAATGTGATAACGGTAGAAAACCAGAAATAAGGCGCATACGCAGCAATAATAGCTGGCGCATAACCTGGACTGTTTAAATAAGCAACGTAAGCACCTGCTTGGAACGCTGTAACAATAACTGTTAGGTAGCGCGTCCATTGGTTAATTTTTTTACGTCCACTATCTCCTTCTTTTTGAATTTTTTGCAATTGAGGAACCAAGATGGTCATTAACTGCATAAAAATCGAAGCGGAAATGTATGGCATGATACCCAGTGCTAAAATAGATGCTTGAGAAAATGCACCACCTGCAAACATATCAAATATGCCAAGTAGGCCATTGCCTTGAGCAGCAGCAGAAGCTGCTTCTATTTTATTTGGATCGATACCAGGAAGGGTAATCTGCGTACCTAAACGATACGTTAGTACTAGGGCAAGCGTAACAACAATTTTGTTACGAAGCTCATCGATTGCCCAGATATGTTTTAATGTTTGAATTAGTTTTTTCACTTAAATCAATTGTAGCGTTAATAGTATTCACCATGGCTAAGCCATTGGCAATTTACGGGAAATTACTTTACAATTTCAAGGGTTCCACCTGAAGCTTCAACAGCAGCTTTTGCCTTGTCACTTGCAGCGTTTACCTTAAATGTAAGTTTAGCCTTTAATTCGCCATTTGCTAATATTTTTACACGATCAGTTCGGCTAATTAAACCGTTGATGTATAAATTTTCTAAGCTAAATTCAGTGAAACCATATTTTTCAACCAATTGATCAATTTGACCTAGGTTAAACACTTTAAATTCGATACGATTGTTATTCTTAAATCCACGTTTAGGTACACGACGTTGAATAGGCATTTGACCACCTTCGTGACCCATTTTGCTTTTGTAACCTGCGCGGCTTTGACCACCTTTGTTACCTTTTGTAGAAGTACCACCTTTACCAGATGCTTCACCACGACCAATACGGATAGCTTTGTGCGTAGATCCTTCTGCTGGCTTTAAATTGTGTAGTTTCATTTGTGTTTGATTTTGAACTTACGGGGTATCACCCCTCGCAATTGTTAAATAATGAAAATTATGCATATCAAATTAAATAAAAATGAATCAATTGAAAAATTGACTCATTTTATTAATTATATAAACATGCTTTTATAGTATTAAGCGACCTCTTCTACTTTTATTAAATGGCTTACTTTATTGACCATTCCTAAAATTTGAGGAGTTGCTTCTACTTCTTTACATGCATTTATTTTTCTAAGACCCAATGCAATTAAAGTTTGTTTTTGGCGCTCAGATCTGTCAATACCACTTTTGATCTGAGTTATTTTAATTTTTTTCATAACCAGAGGTTTTATCCGTTAAAAACTTTGCTTAGTTTAACACTACGTGTTTTAGCTACTTGTATAGGCTCTCTTAAAAGACTTAATGCTTTTAGCGTTGCTTTTACCACGTTGTGTGGGTTAGCTGAACCTAAACTCTTTGCTAATACGTCAGTTACACCTGCACTTTCAAGTACTGCACGCATGCTACCTCCTGCGATTACGCCCGCACCGTGTGCAGCTGGCTTAATCAACACTTTAGCAGCACCTAGCTTAGCCCATTGTTCGTGCGGAATAGTTCCGTGCATGATAGGGACTTTCAAAAGGTTTTTCTTTGCGTCATCAATACCTTTTGCAATTGCTTCTTGTACTTCTTTTGCCTTACCCAAACCTTGTCCTACTACACCATTTTCATTACCTACTACGACAAGCGCTGAGAAGCTGAATGTACGTCCACCTTTAGTGGTTTTAACCACGCGATTAATAGCAACTACTTTTTCTTTGAGTTCCACATCGCCAGCGGCTTTTACCTTATTTACGTTTACTTTAGACATTTATCTAACGATTAATTGTTGTTAGCAAAATTAGAATTGAAGACCGGCTTCTCTCGCACCATCAGCCACAGACTTAACACGGCCATGATACAAATTACCACCTCTATCAAAAACCACAGCAGCTAAGCCTAGTTCGATAGCTTTACGAGCAACTGCTGCACCCACCAACTTAGATTTTTCAATCTTAGTGATTTTTTGAGCAGCAATATCTTTATCTCTTGAAGATGCAGACGCAAGTGTTACACTGTTGTCGTCATCTATCAATTGAGCATAGATGTCGGCATTGCTTCTGAATACAGACAAGCGAGGCTTTACAGCAGTACCTTGCACCTTTTTGCGGATGCGGTATCTGATTTTTTGCCTTTGAATTAATTTACCCATTGTATTTCTGTTTGAAACCTCCGATTCGGCCGGAGATTGTTGATTATTTTATTTATTATCGATCTTAGCTTATTTACCAGCAGCTTTACCAGCTTTTCTTCTAAGAATTTCACCAGCGTATTTAACACCTTTACCTTTGTACGGCTCTGGTTTACGTAGGCTTCTTAATTTTGCAGCAACCTGACCAATTAATTGCTTGTCGATACCTTCTAAGAAAATTTTAGGGTTTTGACCTTTTTCTGTCGTAGTTGCAACTTTTAATTCGCTAGGAACTTCAAAAATAATATTGTGAGAATAACCAAGTGCTAAATCTAAAACGTTACCAGTATTGGCAGCTTTAAAACCCACACCCACTAATTCTAGTTCTTTTTTATAACCTTCAGTAACTCCTTTTACAAGGTTACTAATGAGTGAACGGTATAAACCGTGCATAGCTCTGTGACGAATTTGTTCTGTGGGACGAGAAACAACTACTTCTGTTTCACCAACAGTTACAACGATATCTCTATCTATATTTTCTTTTAATTCGCCTTTAGGACCTTTTACAGTCACTACGTTTTCTTTGCTTACCGTTACTGTAACTCCTGAAGGAATTACAACCGGGGCTTTACCAATTCGAGACATAGTCGATGTTTTTTAATTTGTTAATTGAATCCGGGCACCGTGTTCTGCTCCGACTAAAAAGCATAATTGTCAGTGTCGGTATTTATTTTAGTAGATATAGCAAAGTACTTCGCCACCTACGTTTGCAGCCTTAGCTTGCTTGTCTGTTAATACTCCTTTTGAAGTACTTAAGATAGCAATACCTAAACCGTTGATTACTCGTTTGATTTCGGCAGGCTTAGCGTACTGGCGTAAACCTGGACGGCTAATTCTTTCGAGTGTACGGATAGCTGGTTGCTTGGTATTCTCATCGTATTTTAATGCGATTTTGATGACACCTTGCTTGTTATCTTCTTCAAACTTATACTTAAGTACATAACCTTGATTGTATAAAATCTCAGTCATACGCTTTTTTAAATTAGAGGCAGGAATTTCTACCATTCTGTGACCGGCCATTTGCGCGTTACGAATTCTCGTTAAGAAATCTGCTATTGGATCAGTTACCATTTTTATTAAAATTAAATCAGTTCAAAATTTGTTTACTAAAAGGGGCAGTATTACCAGCTCGCCTTTTTTACACCTGGAATCATTCCGTTAAGTGCCATATCACGGAACATTATTCTTGATAGACCAAAGTACCTGATGTATCCTTTAGGACGACCAGTTAATTGACAACGGTTTTTTAAGCGAACAGGAGACGCATTTTTAGGAAGTAGGTCTAATCCTGCATAATCACCTGCCTCTTTTAAAGCGGCACGCTTTTCTGCAAACTTAGCGACCATCTTCTCGCGTTTTCTTTGTCTGGCTTTTACTGATTCTTTTGCCATGTTTTATTTATTTGGGTTTGAGTAGGTTCCGGTGATTGTGTTATTACAAAGTCGGCTGCTACCAGTTTTTTTTAAATTAGTTAGTGTCCTTTTTTGTTCCTTTGAATGGCATACCTAATTCTTTTAATAACTCATACGCTTCTTCGTTTGTTTGCGCACTTGTTACAAAAGTGATATCCATACCTGTAATCTTTGTGATTTTGTCGATATCGATTTCAGGGAAAATGATTTGCTCAGTAACACCTAAAGTGTAGTTACCACGGCCATCAAATGCCTTATCGCTAATACCTTTGAAATCACGTACACGTGGAAGTGCAACAGATACTAAACGATCCAAAAATTCGTACATCTTTTCACCTCTTAAAGTTACGCGAGCACCAATTGGCATACCCTTACGTAATTTAAAGTTTGAGATATCTTTTTTAGACATGGTAGGAACTGCTTTCTGACCAGTGATCATATTTAGTTCATCTACAGCGATGTCAATTAATTTTTTATCGTTTACCGCACCGTTTACACCACGGTTAATACAGATTTTTTCTAATTTAGGAGCCTGCATTACAGTTTTGTACGCAAACTTTTTCATTAAAGCAGGTATCACTTCTTTAGTGTACTTGTCTGCTAATCTTGGAGTATATTTTACTGTGCTCATTATTTAATTACCTCCCCTGATTTTTTAGATACACGAACTAATTTACCACTCTCGCGTGTGCGGGTAGCTTTGGTAGGTTGACTCGTTTTAGCATCCCATAACATAATGTTACTAATGTTAATTGGTGCTTCTACTTTAACGATACCACCTTTTGTATTTTGTGCAGAAGGTTTCGTATGTTTTGTAACGATATTAACGCCTTCTACTACTACACGGCCTTTATCTACAATAACTTCTAACACCTTACGAGGCTTTTTCAAGTCCTTGTCATCACCGGCGATTACCACAACGGTATCTCCTTTTTTGATGTTGAATTTAGGTTTGAATCTTGTACTCATTGTTTTTAACTTAAACGTCTATTAATGACTTATTATTATAATACTTCTGGAGCTAATGAAATAATCTTCATGTAACCTGCGTCACGAAGTTCACGCGCTACTGGCCCAAAAATACGTGTACCGCGTGGTTCATCTGAATTGTTTAACAACACAACAGCGTTGTCATCGAAACGGATATAAGAACCATCTTTACGACGTAATTTATTTTTAGTACGCACGATAACTGCTTTAGAAACCGTACCTTTTTTAATACCGCCTGCAGGGATTGCACTTTTAACAGTAACAACAATTTTATCACCAATTTTGGCATAATCTTGACCACTGTTACCAAGTACCTTAATACAAAGGACCTCTTTTGCACCACTGTTATCAGCTACATTCAATCTACTTTCTTGCTGAATCATTTTTTTAGCTTTTAGCTGTTAGATCTATCACTTTTTTAGCGACAGAAGAATGTTTATTTTTCAGAGGCTACATCCGTATAATTACTCATGGACGGTTTGCAGCATGAAGCCCGAGGGCCTATTTTGCTTTTTGGATAATTTCAACGAGTCTCCAACGCTTAGTCTTACTAAGTGGACGGGTTTCCATTATTTTTACTACGTCTCCAATACCGCACTCTCCTTTTTCGTCGTGTGCGTGGAACTTTGTTGTTTTCTTTACGAACTTACCGTAGATAGGGTGTTTTACTTTTCTTTCCACAGCAACTGTAATGGTTTTATCCATTTTGTCGCTAGTTACTAGCCCAGTTCTCGTTTTACGTAAATTTCTTACTTCAGCCATTGTTTTTTATTTATGGTTTAGATATCCGATTAGATACCCAATTCTTTTTTCTTCAATTGCGTTTTGATACGTGCGATATCTCTACGAAGCGCGCGAATATTCATCGGGTTTTCGAGTGGAGAAATTGCGTGAGCGAATTCAAGTTTTTTCAATCTTAATTGATCTTCTTGAATTTTAGCCTGTAGGTCCTGAACGTTCATGTCCGTGAGGCTTTTGTTAAAATCGTATGATGTCTTGTTTGCCATTGCAAATTATGTTTTAAATTAAGCTTGCAAATCCCTTCTAGTAATGAATTTGGTTTTGATAGGTAGCTTTTGAGCCGCTAAGCCCATTGCTTCCTGTGCCACTCGCGCCGTAACACCGTCGCACTCAAAAATGATGCGTCCTGGTTCAACAACAGCAGCCCAGAATTCAGGGTTACCTTTACCCTTACCCATTCTCACCTCTGCAGGCTTACGGGTAATAATTTTATCAGGAAATACGCGGATCCACACGTTACCTTCTCTTTTCATAGCACGTGTCATTGCTTGACGAGCAGATTCAATCTGACGGTTTGTTAACCAGATTGGCTCTAATGCTTTTAAAGCGAATGAACCGAATGAAATGGAAGTGCCACGCTTAGCCACTTCGCGTATGCGGCCTTTTTGCTGCTTCCTGTGTTTACTTCTTTTAGGCTGTAACATTTATTTCAATTTGAAAATTCAAAAATTGTCAATTCTTTGTTGTGCAAGGGATATTATCCTCTGCGTTCTGGACGAGGACCACCACCACGGTTGTTATCTCTTCCACCACCACCACCTGGTCTGCGATCATCTCTTCTATCGCCACCTGGTCTGCGATCATCTCCACCTCTTCTTTCGCTCATGTCATTTTTGCCACCAACGAAGTTTGGATTTAATTCACGCTTACCAAGAACTTCACCTTTACAGATCCATACTTTGATACCGATTTTACCGTAAACGGTTTGTGCAAATACGTTTGCATAATCGATATCCATACGGAAAGTATGTAGAGGTACACGACCTTGTTTAAATTCTTCAGAACGTGCAATTTCTGCGCCGCCTAAACGACCACCCAATTTTACCTTAATACCTTCTGCTCCCATACGTAAAGTAGAGGCAATAGACATTTTAGTAGCACGCTTAAAGTTGATACGATTTTCGATTTGACGAGCAATTGTTTCTCCCACGATTTGTGCGTCTAATTCTGGACGACGAATCTCAAGGATGTTAATTTGAACATCATCTTTTTTCGTTAAGTTTTTCAACTCTTCTTTGATACGATCTACTTCTCCACCGCCTTTACCGATGATGATACCAGGCTTAGAGGTATGAATCGTTACAATTAACTTACCAAGGGTACGCTCAATTACTATTTTAGCGATACCGCCCTTGTTGATACGGGCATTTAGGTAAGTACGGATCTTATGATCCTCAATCAACTTGTTAGCATAGTCTTTTTTAGAACCATACCAGTTGCTGTCCCATCCGCGGATGATACCTAACCTGTTACCAATTGGATTTGCTTTCTGACCCATATAGTGGTTTTACAATTAGTTTTTAGAATCTACGATTAATGTTACATGATTGCTGCGCTTACGAACTCTGTACCCGCGGCCTTGTGGAGCTGGACGCATGCGTTTTAACACACGACCACCGTCTACAAATACCGTTTTTACAATAAGGCTGCTGTCGGCAGCACTTGCGCCATTGTTTTTTTGTTCCCAGTTGTTGATGGCACTTTTTAGCAATTTAGCCAAAGGCACTGCGTTGTGCTGTGGGTGGAATTCTAGAATCGCCAAAGCTTTTTCTACTTCCATTCCACGGATCACATCAGCAAGCAAACGCATTTTGCGCGGCCCCGTTGGATAATTGTTCAGTTTAGCTACTGCTTCCATTTCTTTTTAGTTTGACGTTTGAAGTAAAAAATAAGTTTTACTTCTTACTGTTTATTTTTTAGTTCCTGCGTGTCCTCTGAAGTTACGTGTAGGTGAAAATTCACCTAGTTTGTGACCTACCATGAATTCTGTTACATACACTGGGATAAATTTATTTCCGTTGTGTACTGCAAAAGTATGGCCCACAAAATCTGGAGTGATTGTACTTCTACGACTCCATGTTTTGATGACACCTTTTTTTGCTGAACCATCATTGATTGCTAAAACCTTGGTTTCAACATTGGCATCAACGTAAGGACCTTTTTTAATCGAACGACCCATAGTTATGAGTTAATTGAGTTATGATAAATAGTATAATTTGAAAATGTTTTTTAATTATTTAGCGAGCTTTTTTCCGTCTCTGCGTTGAATAATTAACTTGTCACTTCCTTTTCCTTTTGTTCTTGTTTTTTCACCTTTTGCATACTTACCAGTTCTGCTACGTGGGTGACCACCTGAAGCTCTACCTTCACCACCACCCATCGGGTGATCTACTGGGTTCATGGCTACACCACGAACGCGAGGGCGAATACCTTTCCAACGATTCTTACCAGCTTTACCAGCAGTTTCGAGGTTGTGATCGCTATTTGAAACCACACCAACTGTTGCATAACAATTGATGAGTACTTTACGAAGTTCACCAGAAGGCATTTTTAATACACCGTACTTTTCTTCTTTGTTCGCAAGCTGTGCAGATCCACCAGCACTGCGCACCATTTTACCACCCTGACTAGGTTGTAATTCGATGTTGTGGATAGTGGTACCTAATGGCATGCTCTTTAAAGGAAGTGCGTTACCTAATTCTGGAGCAACAGCGTCACCAGCAATTACAGTTGCACCCACTTGTAAACCTTGTGGAGCAATGATGTAACGTTTTTCTCCGTCGGTGTACTGCAACAAAGCAATAAACGCTGTACGGTTAGGATCGTATTCGATAGATACTACAGTAGCTGCAATATCACGTTTGTCTCTTTTAAAATCTACAATACGATAATGGTGCTTGCTTCCACCTCCCATGTAACGCATTACACGGCGACCTTGGAAGTTACGGCCAGCCGTTTTCTTCTGTGGTTCTAACAAACTCTTTTCAGGTTTGTTGGTCGTAATTTCAGCATAAGCATTTCCAATTCTCCAGCGTGTTCCGGCAGTAATTGGTTTGTACTTTTTAAGTGGCATTTTCTATTTGTTTAAATGCAGAATTCTCAGCTCTGCGTACTATAAATTAAATATTTGCGTATAAATCAATGGTTTCGCCTTCGGCAACAGTAACGAATGCTTTTTTATAAGCAGACTTCATACCTTGGATAAAACCAGCTTTTGTATAGCGAGCTTTATTTTTACCTGGAGCAACAGCAGTGTTAACATCTACAACATTTACACCGTAGAAAGTTTCTACTGCTTTTTTAATTTCTAATTTGTTGGCCTTGCGATCTACTTTAAAAGCATACCTTCTCAAAGTTTCTTGTTGAGCATTTGCTTTTTCAGTTAAAATAGGCTTTATCAATACGTCGGTCGGTTTCATTTTATTTGTGTTGAAACGTTTCTAAAATTATTATGCTGCTGCTTCCTCTTCTGTGAAGATTTTAGCAGTTGCTTCTGTGATTACTAATACGTCTGCATTCATGATTTCGTAAGTGTTGATGTCAGCTAATAAACTGCTAGCAACATTAGGAACGTTACGTGTGCTTAAGTATAAATTATCATTGTATTCTGGTAAAACAAACAAAGACTTTTTAGTAGAGAGATTTAAGTTTTTCATTACCTCTACTAATGTTTTTGTTTTAGGAACATCCATTGTGATGTCTTCAACAACAACAATTGCATTTTCTTTTGCTTTGTAACTTAAAGCAGAAAGTTTTGCAAGGTCTTTTACTTTACGATTTAATTTAAAATCGTAGCTATGTGGTTTTGGACCAAAAATGGTACCACCACCCTTATATAATGGGTTACGGATATTACCCTTACGAGCACCACCCGTTCCTTTTTGCTTGTGTAACTTACGGCTAGCACCTTGTACTTCTGCACGTGTTTTTACTTTGTGCGTTCCAGTACGGGCCGCAGCTAAATATTGCTTTACAGCCAGGTAGATCACGTGATCATTTGGCTCGATACCGAAAATCTCAGCTGGTAATTCTACCGTTCTGCCGGTTTTCTGTCCTTTTATATTTAATACATCTACTTGCATGGTAATTTTGAATTAGGTGTGATTACTTCTGGATTAAAACGATAGAACCATTGTGACCAGGTACTGAACCAGTAACTAGGATATAATTCTTTTCAGGGAAAATTTTAACCACTTTAAGACCCTTCATTTTAACACGGTCTCCACCCATACGGCCGGCCATTCTCATGCCCTTAAATACGCGTGCTGGATAAGAAGAACCACCGATAGATCCTGGTGCGCGTTGACGATCGTGCTGACCGTGTGATGCTTCACCAACACCAGAAAATCCATGGCGCTTTACAACACCTTGGAAACCTTTACCCTTAGTGGTACCAACTATTTCAACTTCGTCACCTTCAGAAAAAATATCTAAAGTAACGATCTCGCCTAGTTGCTTTTCTATAGAATAATTACGGAATTCTTTTACGAATTTCTTAGCTGAAGTTTGGGCTTTTGCGTAGTGATTAAGCTCGGCTTTTGTAGCGTGCTTATCTTTTTTGTCGCCAAATGCTAGTTGAAGTGCAGTGTACCCATCAATATCTTGGGTTTTCACTTGAGTTACGGTACATGGACCAGCTTCAATGATGGTACAAGCAGTTTGCTTGCCATCTTCTTGGAAGATGCTGGTCATCCCGATTTTTTTACCAATAATTCCTTTCATCGTGTTGCGGTTTATGCCCCGCATAGGTTATAGAGGACATCCTGCCGATGAAAGCGGGATTCAATCCTTGTTTGCCACCGACCTTTTCCTTTGTTTTCAATTTGTTTTTAAAACACTTGAAGGGGAAGTACCGGTAGTAAACAAACCTCGAAGGGCCTGTTTATATGTGTGGTTTAAATATGACACTTAAACCTTTTTATTTTTATCAGAGCTGTTTTCCGATAACCAGTTATTAAAAACGGGTTATTGTTGACAGTTGACGAATTTGTAAGAACTTTTGTGATGGTTGTCTTAGGCGGTTAAACCGGGGCTAAGACAGCTTATCAAGCTTTAATTTCAACTTCTACACCAGAAGGCAAGTCTAACTTACTTAGCGCATCTACAGTTTTTGAAGAAGACGTGTAAATGTCCAACAAACGCTTGTGCGTTGCTAGTTGGAATTGCTCACGGCTTTTCTTATTTACGTGTGGTGAACGAAGAACAGTAAAGATTCTTTTGTGTGTTGGCAAAGGAATAGGACCTGTTACTACGGCACCTGTGCTGCGTACAGTTTTTACGATTTTTTCTGCAGATTTATCTACCAGATTGTGATCGTAAGATTGTAATTTGATTCTGATTCGTTGAGACATAGTCGAAACCCAATTTTCTTATTGGGGTTGCAAAGGTAAGGGACTGTAACCGAATGGTCAAGAAAAAAACAATAATTTTTAAGAAAAAGGCTGTTTTTTTTCAAAATAGTTTAAAAAACAAGCCCCACTCCGGTTTGGAGCAGGGCTTGGGCTTTAAAACACTTATAAATCAATAAGATAGAAACCTTATTCTTCGATTTTAACTTTACCCTTATTTTTCGCCATTATTTCTTCAGCAACGTTGTTTGGTGCTGGGTTGTAATGAGAGAACTCCATGGTTGAAGTAGCACGTCCAGATGATAATGAACGAAGTTGGGTTACATAACCGAACATTTCACTAAGTGGCACTTTTGCCTTGATAACCTGTAAGTTACCACGGCTGTCCATGCCTTCTAGCATACCACGGCGACGGTTAAGGTCACCAGTAACGTCTCCCATGTACTGATCTGGCGTTAACACCTCAACTTTCATGATTGGCTCAAGTAAAGTTGGTTTAGCTCTACGACCCGCTTCACGGAAGGCAGCTTTAGCACACAATTCAAAAGACATGGAATCAGAATCCACATCGTGGTATGAACCATCATATACACGCACTTTCATGTTGTTAACCGGATAACCAGCTAGAACACCTGTACCCATTGAAGTTTCAAAACCTTTTTGAATCGCAGGAACAAATTCTTTTGGAATGGATCCGCCAAACAAATCGTTTACGAATTGGAAATGCTTGCCTTCGTTTTCTTTTAGCCACTCTTCGTCTGCAGGACCAAAAGCAAATTGGATATCAGCAAATTTACCACGACCACCTGATTGTTTCTTAAGCACTTCACGGTGTTCGATAGTGATTCCAAATGATTCTTTGTAAGCAACCTGTGGCGCACCTTGGTTAACTTCCACTTTAAATTCACGACGCATACGGTCAATGATAATTTCTAAGTGTAATTCCCCCATACCCCTTAAGATGGTTTGACCAGTATCTTCGTCTGTGTTTACACGAAGGGTTGGATCTTCTTCCACTAATTTAGCAATTGCCATACCCATTTTATCAACGTCTGCTTGCGTTTTAGGCTCAACAGCTACCGCGATAACGGGCTCAGGAATAAACATATTTTCTAGGGTGATTGGATGGTTCTCATCACATAAAGTATCACCTGTTTTGATTTCTTTGAAACCTACTGCTGCTGCGATATCACCTGCTTCAATAAAGTCTACAGGGTTTTGTTTGTTCGCAAACATTTTCATGATACGAGAGATACGCTCTTTTTTACCACTACGCACATTAAGTACATAAGAGCCTGCATCTAGGTGACCAGAATAACATCTGAAGAACGCTAAACGTCCCACAAAAGGATCGGTCATGATTTTAAATGCAAGTGCAGCAAATGGTTCTTTAGCATTAGGCTTACGCGTGATGATTGCACCTGTATCAGGATCTGTTCCTTGTGTATCTTCTAGATCAACTGGAGATGGTAAGTAACGACAAACCGCATCTAGCGCTGTTTGTACCCCTTTATTTTTAAATGAAGACCCACACATCATTGGAACGATACTTAAATCGATACAAGCTTTACGGATGGCTTCGTGTACTTCGTCTTCAGAAATAGTATCTGGATTTTCGAAGAACTTCTCCATTAATTTATCATCATATTCTGCAACCGCTTCAATCAAATTCTGTCTCCAGAATTCAACATCTTCTTTCATATCTGCAGGCACGTCAATTTCATCAAAAGTCATACCTTCTGTTTCCATATGCCAGATGATGCCTTTCATTTTGATTAAATCCACAACACCTGTGAAATCATCTTCGGCACCAATAGGTAATTGAAGTGGTACGGCTTTAGCACCGAGCATTTCTTTTACCTGGTTAACCACCATTAAAAAGTCAGCGCCGGCACGGTCCATTTTGTTAACAAAACCAATACGTGGAACTTTATAACGATTTGCTTGACGCCACACCGTTTCTGATTGTGGTTCTACCCCATCAACTGCAGAAAAAAGTGCAATCAAACCATCTAATACACGCATAGAGCGCTCTACCTCAACGGTAAAATCCACGTGACCCGGCGTATCGATGATATTGAAATAATAACTATTTGTATTAGCATCTACCTTACCTTTTACAGTCGGAAAATTCCATTGGCAGCTAACCGCGGCAGAAGTAATGGTAATACCTCTTTCTTTTTCTTGCTCCATCCAATCGGTGGTAGCAGCACCATCGTGCACTTCACCAATTTTATGAATCATACCTGTGTAGCGTAAGATACGCTCTGTTGTAGTGGTTTTACCAGCATCAATGTGCGCGGCGATACCAAAGTTTCTTTGAAATTTCAAGTCAGCCATAATAGTGCTTGTTTTTTAATTTTTTGCTTGGGGAAACAGTTCCCCAATTTTCGAGGCGGCAAAGGTAATAATTATACCGATTGGAAAAAGGTTTCCGAGGTAAATTATTAATTAATTATACACAAAAAAAGCCCCAAACCTAAGTTTGGGGCCTATATAAGCAGTTTGTTGATACTTAAATTTTGAAGTGGGAGAACGCTTTATTCGCCTCAGCCATACGGTGTGTATCTTCTTTCTTTTTGAAAGCAGCACCTTCACCTTTACTAGCCGCTAACATTTCGTTCGCTAACTTGTCGGCCATGGTACGACCATTTCTCTCGCGGCTATAACGGATTAACCATTTCATGCTCAATGAGATTTTACGATCAGCACGAACCTCAGAAGGAATTTGGAAAGTAGCACCACCAATACGGCGGCTACGTACTTCAACAGCAGGCGTTACGTTAGCAACAGCTCTTTTCCATACTTCATACCCATCTTCACCGGTCATTTTAGTAACCTTGTCTACTGCATCATAAAAGATGTTGATTGCAGTACTCTTTTTACCCTGCCACATTAAGTTATTAATGAAACGAGTAACCAATTTATCGTTGAAACGTCCATCAGGAGCGAGGGGTAATTTTTTGGCTTGTGCTTTACGCATGTGATCTACTTATTAGCTTTTTTGTAATAATTTTTAGAGACTATTTTTTAGCCTTTTCTTTTTTAGTACCGTACTTAGAACGAGACTGCTTACGGTCTTTAACACCTGCAGTATCGAGGCTACCACGAACAATGTGGTAACGTACACCTGGTAAGTCTTTTACACGACCACCACGGATTAATACGATTGAGTGTTCTTGTAAGTTATGACCTTCACCAGGGATGTAGGCAATAACCTCAATTTTATTTGTCAAACGCACTTTCGCTACTTTACGTAGGGCTGAGTTTGGCTTTTTAGGCGTTGTCGTATACACCCTGGTACATACACCACGACGTTGGGGACAAGCATCTAAAGCCCTAGACTTACTTTTAGCCCTGATAATTTCACGACCTTTTCTAACTAATTGCTGTATTGTAGGCATTCTAAACCGTTTAAAATTTCGGACGGCAAAGGTAATGGCTGGAACTGAAAAATCAAAAAGTTTTAAAAAGAATTCTTAAACTAGACGTAAAATACTGATTTTCAGTATAAATACGAGGGTCCAAAAGGAGTAAATACTTGATTTAGGCGGCAAATAAAACAATCCTACATGACAAATTATTAAACAAGTATCAAAAAATAATGGAGGATAGCAGTTATGCTTTTGAAATTGGAACAGATACCACTACGTCTGGAGAACGCCGCTTTGAAATTACGGGACCACCTCCACCACCAAGACAAGAAGACCCAATTGTAGCAAGCGTCACACCTAATCCCGTGCTGGGCCAACTAGGTATTCGCTTTTCATTTAGAGAGCCGCTTTCATACCAAATATCCATCCATAGCATAGATGGAACCCTTCTACTCAACAAAACATTTGCCACTAGCAAAAACGGATTTGTAAGTATAGATGTACTGCAATTAAAAGCCGGCGCATATGTTGCCGTTATTAAAGCAGGGAAAAACTATTTACTCAAACAGTTTATTAAACTTTAAACAACCAGTGGTGGGTATCTGGTGCAGTCGCATACCTAACAGCAGTTAACCTATCTTTTAATTCTTTGGCTACACCCGCCTTATCTGTATCAAAATGCATGCTATACTCTTTATATCGAAGCTCTTTAATTTTTGAGATGGTCGCAGCGGTACCTGTGCCAAACACTTCATGTAATTCACCTTGCTTTTGTAAAGCAATGAGTTCATCAATCGTGATTTTCACTTCTTGTACATCCATGCCCATTTCTTTTAAAACGGTGATCGCACTATCTCTTGTTACACCTTCTAAAATGGTACCTTCTGTTAAAGCCGGGGTTAGTACTTTATTTCCAACTACAAAAAACACATTCATGGTACCTACTTCTTGCAAATATTTGTGTTCAAAAGCATCAGTCCATAACACTTGATCGTAACCAGCTTCTTTTGCTTTTTGTGTAGCCAACATACTTGCCGCATAATTACCTGCATTTTTTGCAAAGCCAACACCACCCGGAGCAGCCCTGGTGTATGTTTCTTCTACATAAATTTTCATGGGTGTGCTATAATAAGGCCCAGTAGGACTTAATAAAATCATGAACTTATAATTGTCCGAAGGTTTTACACCAATAACCGGATCAGTAGCAAACATAAAAGGTCTGATATATAAAGAATGATCCGCAAGGGCAGGGATCCAACCTCTATCCATATCAATCAGTAAACGCATGCCCTCCATAAATATAGCTTCCGGAACTTCAGGCATACACATACGTGCTGCAGAAATATTAAATCTTCTAAAATTATCTTGAGGTCTGAAAATATTTACTTCACCCGCATCACTTTTATAGGCTTTTATACCTTCAAAAATGGACTGCCCATAATGGAGCGCAGCCAAAGAAGGATCAAATTGCAGCGGCTGATAAGGTCTAATTACCACATTGGTCCAAACACCATCAATACAGTCTGCTTCAAACATATGGTCGGTAAAAACACGGCCAAAAGGAATATTTTCTAGCGACGTATTTGCTAACCTACTGTGCTGAACTTTTTCAATCTTTACGTCAAGTGCTGCTGCCATAGTTTTATATTTGGTGCAAAGAAACAAAAAAAAAGAAAACTAACAATCGTTAATATTGTAAAATAGCCATGAATTCTGAAAATAATTTGCTTCCACCCTTTGTTATTGCCTCTTTATACAAAAATGAGCTTGTTTTAATTGATACCCAAAAGAAAAGTAACGAGGATAAACCTACAAAGAATGAGGCTGTTGCAACTGCACCCCAGCAAATACAAAAGCCCATCAACTATCTTGGCGACAACCAAAAAAAGGTAACCATTTTACTACAAGACACCACAGCTGTTCACGTGGCAGATGAATCTTTGCAATTTTTAACAGCCATACTTGCTGCTTGCAAACTAAACATGGGCGATGTGGCCATTGTTAATACTGTACATCAACCGGTACAATACACGCAGATAAAAACAGCATTAAAACCGTCTACTATTATTTTATTTGATATCAATGCGGCAGCTATAGCGCTACCTTTTGAAGTTCCTCAATATCAGGTGCAACAATATGACAACTGCACGCTTCTTTTTTCTGCACCATTACAGTCAATGCTCGAAAAAACGGATACGGCAAAATTAGAAAAAGGAAAACTTTGGAATGCACTAAAAAAAACATTTAACATCCAGTAGTACATGAAAATTATTTTTGCAACCAATAATAAAAATAAGGTAGAGGAAATCAAACACCTCAGCCATAAAAATTTTCAAATTTTAACTTTGCAAGAGGCTGGCATTGACATTGATATTCCAGAACCACACGACACTTTAGAAGCCAATGCAACCGAAAAATCTTCTACCATTTATACAATCACAAACGAAGCTGTATTTAGCGAAGATACAGGACTGGAAGTTGATGCACTTGGCGGCGCACCCGGTGTAAAGTCGGCGAGGTATGCTGGTGAAGGAAGGAATATGCAAGACAATATTGATAAACTATTACAAGAACTAAAAGATAAACCAACAAGAGCTGCTCAATTTAGAACAGTCGTTTCACTGATTATTGCAGGAAAAGAATACCAGTTTCAAGGTATTTGCAAAGGCCATATAACAAATGAAATGGACGGAACAAATGGATTTGGCTATGATCCCGTTTTTATTCCAGAAGGCAGTAATACAACATTTGCAAACATGGATATTGCAGAAAAAAATAAATTTAGCCACAGAAAAAAAGCAGTACAACAACTCATCGATTTCTTAAACGAATACCAAGCCTAGATATGAACACAGAAACCATAGCTTCCCGAAAAATTTTTACGATAATCGCATGGGTGATTTTAATACAATTCATTGCTACATCAACTATTGTTGCACAAACAATTCCTCTGTATAAAAACAGCAGAGCGCCTATCAATGAAAGAGTGAAGGACCTTCTGGGCAGAATGACCCCCACCGAAAAGTTTTGGCAACTATTTATGATCCCTGGCGATATCAAACCTGGAGAAGGTTATAAATACAAAGATGGCCTATTTGGATTTCAGGTAAGTGCCGCATCTGCAGGCGCAGAAGGTGCACAACAAATGCTTCAATACAATGCATCAGAAACTGCTGTAAGCCTGGCCAAAAAAGTGAATGCAATACAAGCATTTTTCATGGACAGCACCAGACTTGGCATTCCCATGCTACCCTTTGACGAGGCCCTACACGGGCTGGTAAGAGAGGGCTCTACGATATTCCCGCAAAGCATTGGGCTAGCTGCTACATTTAATCCGAGCACCATGGAAGCAGTAGCTGGCGCGATTGCAAAAGAATCAAAAATCAGAGGCATCCGACAAATACTATCGCCGGTTATTAATATTGCTACGGACGTTAGATGGGGACGCACCGAAGAAACCTACGGAGAAGACCCTTTTTTAAGCAGCAAAATGGGTGTTGCATATATGAAAACTTTAGAAGACGAAAATATTATTGCTACCCCAAAACATTTTGTTGCCAATGTTGGTGATGGTGGTAGAGACAGCTACCCTATTGATATGAACGAAAGGTATTTATCTGAAATTCATTATCCTCCTTTTAAAGATGCGGTACAAAAAGCAGGTGCTAGATCCATCATGACATCTTACAACTCAGTAAATGGAAGTCCTGCAACTGCTAACAATTATTTATTAAATGATCTACTCAAAAAGCAGTGGGGTTTTAATGGATTTGTAATATCCGATGCTGGCGCCGTAGGCGGCGCCAATGTTTTACATTACACAGCAAAAGATTACCCAGATGCAGGAAGAAACGCCGTCAACAATGGACTTGATGTTTTATTCCAAACAGCACAAGAACATTATAAACTATTTATTCCACCATTCTTAAACGGCGAAGTAAATCAGGCGCGATTAGACGACGCCGTTAGTCGCGTTTTAAGGGCAAAATTTGAACTAGGTTTATTTGAAACACCCTACCTGGATATCAAAGCTACAGAAACAGCAAATTTTGAAACAGCACATAAAAAAATCGCATACCAAGCAGCACTAGAGTCCATTGTTTTATTACAAAACAAAAATGGATTATTGCCAATTTCAGATGCGGTGGAAAGCATCGCCCTCATTGGCACCGATGCAACAGAAGCAAGACTTGGCGGATATAGTGGACCCGGTACTAAAAAAGTAAGCATCTTAGATGGTATGCTTTTAAAATATGGCGCCAAAAAAATTATTACCGCAGCTGGCCCTGGCAGGAGCAATAAAAACTGGAACATTATACCTAGTAAATATTTATGGACTACACAAAACAATCAAAATATTGAAGGACTTGCTGCAGAATATTTTAATGGCATTGAATTTGGGAACAATCCTACACTAAAACGAATTGACAAAAACATTAATTTTCATTGGACTATTTCTACACCTGACCCATCAATAACGCCAGAATTTTTTTGTGCAAGATGGACAGGTAATATCAAAGCACCTCAAACGGGAAACTACAAAATTGGAATTGAAGGTAACGATGGCTATAAATTATACATCAACAATCAACTCATCATTAACAATTGGGACAAGCAAAGCTTTCATACCAACCTAGTTGATTATAATTTTACAGCAGGAAATAGTTATCCAATTCGAGTTGAGTTTAAAGAGCCAAACGGAAATGCAACAATCAAATTGATTTGGAATATTGATATTGCAAATACAACAGAAGAAAAAATTAATGAAGCCGTTGCTGCAGCAAAAAAATCAAAAGTGGCAGTTGTAGTTGTAGGACTAGAAGAAGGCGAATTTAGAGATAGAGCCTCCTTACAATTACCAGGCGAACAAGAACAACTTATTCAAAAAGTAGCAGCTACAGGAACACCAACTGTTGTTGTTATTGTAGGTGGAAGTGCTGTTACCATGGGTAACTGGATAGACAAAGTAAGCAGTATTGTAGATGTTTGGTACCCTGGTGAAGAAGGCGGATATGCAGTAACAGCAGTACTTTCAGGCAAATACAACCCGGGCGCAAAGCTCCCTATTACATTCCCAGTAAGTGAGGCCCAACTCCCACTGGTTTACAACCACAAACCAACAGGTCGTGGCGATGATTATGAAAATCTTACTGGTCTTCCCTTATTTCCTTTTGGATATGGGCTTAGCTATACCACATTTGAATACAGCAATTTGACAATTGAAAACCCGATCGCAAAAAAGGGAGATAAAATTAATGTTTCCTTTGTTGTAACAAATACAGGCAAACGTGCTGGTGACGAAGTAGCTCAATTATACCTTAGAGATCAAATAGCGTCGGTGGCAAGACCTGTTCAAGCATTAAAAGGATTTGAAAGAATTCATTTACAACCAGGCGCATCTAAAACAATTACGTTAACACTTCTTGCCGAAGACTTTGAAATGCTCAATGAAAAAATGGAAACCGTTATTGAGCCAGGAGATTTCACTATCATGATAGGCAGCTCATCTAGAGATATTAGGCTTAAAAAAGCAGTGACGCTTCAATAATATCAACTGTTCCAAATACGCCAAGACTGTTCAGCCTGTTCAACAAACATTTGTTGCCCATTTTGAATGGTGGCACCCATTTGCTTGCCTTTCGTCAAAAATGTTGACGCTGCAGGGTTATAGGTCAAATCGAACAAATGATGTTCAGGTGTCAGTAAATCATAAGGGATAGCCGGACAATCTTCAATATTTGGAAACATGCCAAGTGGTGTGGTATTAATGATAAGGGTATGTGACGCCATAACAGACGCATCTAAATCATTATAGCTAAACTGCCCAATCGTTGCAGTTCGGGATACATAACTAAATTCAATCCCAAGTTTTTGCAGTACATATACAATGGCCAGCGCCGCACCACCTGTTCCTAAAACCAATGCTCTATTGTGGCTTGGTTTTAAAAAAGGTATTAAAGAATTTTCAAAACCAATAACATCTGTGTTATAGCCGATAAGTTTACCTGATTCTATTTTAACACAATTACATGCACCTACTTCTTCAACAGCTTTAGAACGCTCTGTTAAAAAAGCAAGCACCTCTTTTTTATAGGGTATGGTAATATTAAACCCACGCAAATCTTGGTGCGAATTTAAAATTTCGTGTAAATCAGCAATAGAAGGCATTGAAAATCTTTCATAAACACAATCCTCAATTCCTTCTTCAATAAATTTTTGGGTAAAATATTGCTCGGACAATGAATGCGTTAAGGGATAACCAATGAGTCCATAACGTTTCATAAATAATTACTTATTTAAGTATAATTCAAAGGTATCACCTCTTAATCCAACGCGCATAGCTTCAAGTGCAATAATCTCATGAGGCGGAATATTACCTAGGTTTACATTGCAACCAATGAGTTCTAAGAAGTAGAGTTGCTGTGCTTTTTGCGGCGCTTCCCAAATTATTTTTTCGGCAGGAATTTGCGTTAAAATTTCTTGAACGAGTCCTTCACGTACTTCTCCACTGCCTCTATAAATACCCACATTGCCCGCTTCGCGCGCCTCCGCAATAACATAGGTTGCACCAGCCTCTAACTCAGCACGCATGAGTTCGATCCATTTGTAGGGTGGAATAATATGCGCAGCATCTTTGCTGCCTACTTCACTTAAAATGGTAAAGTGTTTTGCTAATTTTTCGATGTATCCGCATTTTTCGGTGTGCGGAATACTAATCGATCCATCACTAACTTCCATGTATGTAATCCCATAATCTTTACATATACTAACGTAATCATCAAATTGCCCTCGTACTAAAAATGCCTCAAATAAAGTGCCTCCAAAATAAAGCGGAATATTATAAGACTGATAGGCTTCTATTTTTTGCTTGAGATTTGGAGTAACAAAAGAAGTTCCAAATCCTAACTTAATCACATCAGAATGCGGGGCACCAACGCTCATGAAATTATGTACTTCGTTTATGCTTAACCCCTTGTCCATGATCATGGTTAATCCTGAAGTTCTTGGCTGTGTGGTACGTTCTGGAATTTGTGATAAGTTAAAATTCATAGTTCCGATTTTTACTGAAATGCAAAAATAAGTTAAACAAATGACTTTTTTAAGCTGATTCTAGGGACCACATGCATACTATATCTTCCTTCGACGCTTAAACCTTGCAATAACGTCTACCACCTGAGAATTTTGAAGAATAGAGGGTCTAACGTCAATGAATTTTTTTAATAGCTTAGGGCTGGCTGCCATGGCCTGCTCAAGTAAAATTAAGCCCTCCTTTGATTTGCCAATGATAAATAAGATGGCACTCTGGTAAAATAAAAATATAGGCTTATAATCGGTAGCGACAAGTGCATTATTACTTTGCAAAAAGGCTTCATCAAAATATTCTGCAGCAAGTAAGCAATTGATTAACGCCTCCCACCCCGAAACATTTTTAGGCTTATGCTTAACAACAACGCCAAAATAATGCACCGCTTCTTTAAATTGGCCAAGGTTCAATTTGCATTCTCCCATAGCCAAATTGTATTCTGTAATGGCACGGTGCATGCGCATTGCATTTTCAAGTTGTTTAATAGCCGGCTGCCACTGCTTTTCTAACATGTATGTGGTAGCAATTTTATAATACAACTTACTGTCATCAGGATTTAGATGTACTGCTTTTTTGTAATAAAATCTTGCCTGCGCTATTTTTCCCATTTTATGATAACAATGTCCAATAGCCTCATAAATCACATCTTCAGGTCGTGTGAGTGATACTACTTTTTCAAGCACTTCAACAGCTTCTTTATATTTACGAAGGCGCAAATACGCATCGCCCATATTTCGGTATGCGTAGTCAAATTTATCGTCAATTGCTACAGCATATTGATAGGCATCAATTGATTTTTCGTAGAGTTTTAAACCTTGATAAGCAGCAGCCAAATTAAACCAAGCAAGTTCACTATAAGGTAGTTGATCAATTATTTTTTGATGCAGCTTAATACTTTCTTCATTACGCCCTGTATAGTCGGTCCAAAAACAAATTTTATACAACGCTTCTTCATTGGCTGGCTCTTGTTCTAAAATCAGCACTAAACAATCAAATACTTTTTCAAAAGATTCATAATCGTCGTAAACATCCGCTAGTTCAAAAAGTAAATCCACTTTTTCATCCCCTTCAAATTTGTACATAGCAGCTTCCAAAAGTTCGGCAGCTTTTTCTGGTTGATCGAGGGCCAAATAGGCATCCGTTTTTAAAATATAAAGGTCAATATCTGAATTATCGAAGAGTTCGGATGTTTCAAGAATGTCAAGTGCTTCGAGATAACGTTTATCAACAATCAATAAATCGGCCTTTTTAATCATGAGTGCCGAGGCAAAAGGAAATTGAGACAATCCAATTTCAACGGCTTCTAGCGCCTCTTTTACATCGTCTTTTTCGTCGAAATAGTCGATTATGCGTAAAAATGAGTCTTCTTCTAGAAATCGGTGCTGGCGGCCAAGTTTAAGATTACGGTACTGCTGGAGCAGTTCTTTGAGTGATTCCCGGTCTTCTTGGTATCTGTTTTGGCTCATTTTTGAAAGGAATTAACCTAAAATAGACCAAAAATCAAGGTTTTCCAACAATCTACACAACAATTTATAAACATATCTGGTGAATTAACGATTTGATAATTGTGAAACAATTAAGATTCCATACCTTTGTAACAATGAAACGCAGTAAACTTTTACTTACATTAACGCTAACCTTTACCCTACTAGTTGGGGTACAACTTGGCTATGCTGCGTTTACACTTAGTGGAATTACTACTGAAAAAAGAGGCAAACAATCAAAGTTTACCCTCAAAAATTTAAACTTACTTAATTCTAAAAGTTTGTCTTACAGCTCGCTTAAGGCAACCATGCAATATAAGAGTATTCAAACTTTAGGACTTCAATTAAAAGGGAACAATAATACTGAAATAAACTCGATGCTTCGTTTTGACAACGGCAATAGTTCATTTGTATTCCCATATAAGTTTAAAGTAAAAGTACCTAAGTTCAAGACGCCTTCTCCAGCATCAAACTAGTATTCGCTATCTTCCTTATTTCTACTCTACTGGAATAATCCGGTATCCTTTTGTGGGAATATCAAATTTAGATGCAGCAACAGGATTATATAAATTAATTTGCGTTGCCCTGAAAATTGTTTTTACACCTGCACCATCAATCATTTCATAGCCAAGTACAAATCCTGGAATATCCTTAAACATATATTCATATTCTCGAACAGATGGAATGATAGCACTAGTAAAGTATACTGTTACTATGTCTCCATTTTTGAACTGCAATAGCCCCTTTTTGCAAGGATAATCTAATATAGAAATTGAATCATTGGTGTATTGTATTTGAATACTATCGAGAGGTGCGTTTACCTTACGCCACTGCTTGCTATTTAAAGAAGTCATGTATTTGTCTTCTCCAAATGAGCGTAAAACTGTTGCTGTTACAGTTGTTTTGTTATAAATCGTAGTTTGTGCATAAGCTGGTGCTACAAGATCAACACGGGCACTATTACTTTTTATATACACCGTCTTTAAGGCTTTTTCTTGAACTTGAGCCATGCCTATACTTGATTCCACCTTATAAACAACTGTACACTCCGCAACAATACGCTGTTGGGCAAAACTAGCTTGCAAAAAAAATAAACCAATTAATATCGTGATACCTTTTTTCAGAAAAGTGTATTTTAAAAAAAGCCCCACTTAAAATAGCAGGGCTTTTTAATTATTTTTTCTTAGGCGTTTTATCTTTTAAGTCCTGTAACTTTTTTTGACTCTGTTGCATTTGCTCAAAACGATTCTGCCATTTACTTTTAGCTTTTGGCGTTTTTCGTTTTTCATCCATCTGTGCTAAAATTTTATCATGGTTGATGATATAATTTTGAATCACAAATTGTAAGCCTAATGTTACAAGGTTTGAAACCGTATAATACCAGGTTAATGCTGATGGTAATCTATTAAAGATGAAAAGTAACATGAACGGGAAAATATATGGCATATACTTAAGCGCTGGGTTATCCTGCGTTGGCGTCATGCTCATGTTGTAAATAGAAATAAGGAAACTTGTCAATACCGCAGTAATGGTAAACAAACTAATATGATCCCCAAAACCTAATGGAATACTAAACGGAAGGGTAGCAATAACGTCATAGCTTGATAAATCTTTACTCCATAAAAAGGCCTGCCCTCGAAGCGCAATGTGGGAATTAAAGAAACTATATAATGCAAAGAAAATTGGGATTTGAAGAAGCGCTGGAATACAACCGCCGAGAGGATTTACACCGGCTTCTCTAAACAATTTCATTTGCTCCATCGCAAAACCCTGCTTATCTTCTCCAAATTTTTTCTTAATGGTATCTAGCTCTGGCTTCAACACCTTCATTTTAGCGCCACTTAAATAGCTACTATAGGTTAATGGAGAAGTAACAAGTCTGATAAATAAGGTCAGTAACAATACTACCCAACCATAATTTGAAACAAAGCCAGCAAAGAAATCAAACACCGGCATAATAATGTACTTGTTAATAGGACGAACAAACGAATACATATCTCTACCTAAATTAACAATACGTTCCATTTCTGGCGCTTGCTTTTTTAAGATTTCGAAATCTGAAGGACCACTGAATAATTGTAAAGCCACTTTATTTGTTGCTGCTTGTGGCAATTTGATTTGTAACTCAGTTTTTGTTGTAGCCAGCTTACTAGAACTATCTGTATAGCGAGACCAGTTTACGGCACCCGAATTAAAACTGTTTTTTGCAATAAGCGTAGTATTAAAAAACTGCTGCACCACACTTACCCACTGTACCGGCTTTTCAAAAGTTTTTTCGTTATTCGCTGATATATAATCAAACTCATTTCCCTCAGAAAAACAAATATTAGACATCTGCCTTTCATATTCGGCAGTTCTTTCGAGCTGACTGGTTTCAGACAACCATGTAAAATTAAGCACCCCAGCTGTTAATAATTGATTGGCGCCTACCAACTCAATATCCCAATCAAGTGCATAGGAATTTGGACGTAATGTATAGGTATGAATGATTGACGTACCAGTAGCAGATGCAATGACAAATTTGATGGAAGTAGACCCGTCTTGTGCTTTAGTTAATGTAGAAGGCGTGAAATATAAATCAGATGATTGAGCTGTTTTATTATCGGCAGTGTTAACCGCGTAGCCCATTTGATTTTGCTGAACAAGTTTAACGGCAGCACTATCCTGAGTTGTATATTTTTTTAAGGTTACGCTTTTTACCTGACCTCCCTTGTTGGTTAATACAACACTGATTAAATCATTTTCGAGCGTTACCGTTGTGTCTTTGCCTAGTGCAGCCTTAGCAAAATTTCCTGCAGTAGCAATTTTAGCGATTGAATCTCTTTGTAAAGAATCAATTTTAGCTGCTACAACATCTTGAGGCTTTACGAGTTTGGCTTGCGCCTTAGCAGTAGAATCTTCTTGTTGTTTTTTGAAAGCAACGAGCGCCGTTTGCTGCTGGTTGGTATACCAGAAATAGGAAAAAAATAAGATTCCTAACAAAACAAATCCTATGAGCGAGTTCTTATCAGACTTCATGTGTGTATATATTGAAGGGCAAAGGTACTAGTTGAAACGTAGATTCATTACCGATCCATTAATAATTAGGGTTATTTAGCAGAATTTGAGGCCTGATAGAGCTTTGCAGCCGCTATAAAGCTAACAAAAAGTGGCGCTGGGACTTCTGCCGTACTCTTTAATTCGGGGTGATACTGAACCCCAATAAAAAATGGATGATTGGGAAGCTCCACTATTTCAACTAGGCCCGTTTCAGGATTTTTACCACTCGCTACAAGTCCGGCTTTCATAAAAGCGTCATAATAATCGTTGTTAAACTCATAACGGTGACGATGGCGCTCTGTTATAGAAGTAGCTCCGTATATTTTATGCGCTAGTGTTCCAGCTGTAATTTCACAAGGGTATGCACCAAGACGCATGGTTCCGCCCATCATTTTAATTTTCTTTTGTTCCTCCATCATATTGATAACAGGATTGGAAGTTTTAGCATCCATTTCGGTCGAATGTGCATCTTTTAAACCAAGAACATTTCGTGCATATTCAATAACAGACATTTGCATACCTAAACAAATACCAAAGAATGGTAAATTATTTTCTCTTGCATACTGCACGGCATGAATTTTTCCTTCAATACCTCTGTTACCAAAGCCAGGTGCTACTAATAAACCATCGAGGCCTTCTAATTTTTCTGAAACATTATCATGCGTCAAGTGTTCACTATGCACATTCACAACAATTACTTTTACCTCGTTAGGTGCACCAGCATGAATAAAGCTTTCTAAAATTGATTTATACGCATCTTGTAGTTCAATATATTTTCCAATGAGTCCAATACGCACTTCAGATTTTGGATTTTTTAACTTTTGTAAAAAGCCATTCCACTTATCTAAATTAGGTGCGCCGTACCCATTGATATTTAATTTTTTCAAACAAATCAAATCGAGCTTTTCACGAAGCATTAAAATAGGCACTTCGTAAATGGTTGAAGCGTCCATGGCTTCAATAACTGCGTCTTGCTTAACATTACAGAAAAGCGCAATTTTTCTCTTGATTTCATCATTTAATGGTTCTTCTGTTCTGCAAACAATGATATCTGGATGCACACCTGTTTCACTTAACATTTTCACACTGTGCTGCGTAGGTTTTGTTTTTAACTCTTTAGCTGCACGCAAATAAGGAATGAGCGTGAGATGCACGACCATTACGTCTTCTTCTGGGAGCTCCCACTGCAATTGACGAACTGCTTCAATAAAGGGCAAACTTTCAATATCACCAACAGTTCCACCAATTTCAGTTAATATAATGTCATATTTGCCGGTTTCACCAATCAACTTCATCCGGTGTTTGATTTCATCGGTAATATGGGGAACAACTTGAACTGTTTTACCTAAAAAATCACCTGCTCTTTCTTTATTAATTACGGTCTGATAAATACGACCCGTAGTTACGTTATTAGCCTGGGTGGTATGAATGTTTAAAAAACGTTCGTAGTGCCCTAAATCCAAATCCGTTTCTGCACCATCTTCGGTAACATAACACTCTCCATGTTCGTACGGATTTAAAGTACCAGGATCCACGTTAATGTATGGATCAAATTTCTGAATGGTTACTGTAAGTCCTCTAGACTGTAATAATTTTGCGAGCGATGCTGCAATGATTCCTTTTCCTAAGCTACTTGTAACGCCGCCCGTAACAAAAATGTACTTTGTCATAAATTAAATTCATCTAGTTATAAAAATAAAATGCACGCAATAGCAGGGCTATTGTGCACTCCATTTTTACATGGTTAAAATTGTTTTGACCTGATTTAAAAGGGAAATTTATTAGAGGTCATACAAACCTACATTAATTAAAAGGACCCGCAAAGCGTTTGCGTCTTGAATCGAAAAAATAATAGGAAATGTGAATAAAAAAGTTAATAAATAAGGCCTTTTTGAAGATAATTGACCACGTAATCCTGAACCCCATCTTCGAGACTCGTAAACCCGCCGTTATATCCCGCCAACTTCAGTTTTTCCATGTTGGCTTCGGTAAAATACTGGTAGGTATCTCTAATATCTTTTGGCATGTCTATAAACTCGATATTGGGCTCCAATCCAAGACCAGCAAAAGTAGACCTTACTAAATCTATAAAGCTTCGAGCCTCACCTGTACCTAAATTATAAAGCCCATTTTTTGTAGCGGGCCATTTTTTATCCAGCATTGATTCCAGCATCCATCCTATTACCGCCACAACATCTTTAACGTAAATAAAATCACGGAGCTGTTCTCCATCTTGGTAATCCGGTTTATGGCTCTTGAACAACTTTACTTTTCCAGTTTCTTTAATTTGATTAAAAGCATGGAAAATAACACTTGCCATTCGGCCCTTATGGTATTCGCCAGGGCCATAGACGTTAAAGAATTTTAATCCTATCCAATGAGCAGGTCCTTCCGTTTGCGCCAGCGCCCACTTATCAAATTCATTTTTACTTACACCATATGGATTTAATGGCTTAAGCCCTGCAATACCTTCGTGGTCATCGTTGTAGCCATTTTCACCAGCACCATAGGTTGCGGCCGATGACGCATACATCAGTGGAATATTTTTTGCAGTACAGTACTGCCAAATTAGTTTTGAATACTCGAGGTTAAGCGCTTCATGCACACTGTAATCAAACTCGGTGGTATCAGTTCTTGCACCTAAATGTATACAGGCATCAATTTTTGTTTCCGTCCTTTCTAACCATTCAAACAAAGAAGACCTTTCTACGATGTGATCGTACATCTTTCCTTCCCAGTTTATTCTTTTTGCTTCGACACCAAAATCATCCACTAAAATTAAATGATGATACCCTTGCGCATTTAAATAACCCGCCATACACGATCCAATAAATCCTGCAGCACCTGTAACGATTATTGTTGAAGGATTTGTTGTCATGAAAAAATGTTCGGGCAAATAAATTATTTAATTAAGCGCTCAATAGCGGTGTCGTATTTGTTTTTCCAATCCTGAATAGAACCCCAGTTTTCTGTACCTACCTGAACTTCGCCACTTGTTACTTTTCCTAAAACAGAAAAAGAAACACCCGCCGCTGCCGCGGCTTGCTCAACTAGGGCAACATGTTCGGCTCCACAACTCACCACCACGCGGCTTTGCGCTTCACCAAACCAGTATGCATCGGTTCTAAAACCAGCAGCTGCAGCACTTACTTCAAAACCAAGGTTGCTTGTAAATCCAGATTCTAAAAGTGTGATGGCTAAACCACCCTCACTGATATCGTGTGCACTTACAATGGTTTTATTTTTAATTAAACTAGCTACTAATTGTTGTACGTTATATTCAGTATCTAAATCAAAATGTGGCGCTGGCGAATATTCTACTTTTTTTAATTTATGTAAGTATTCTGAACAGCCAATATCATTTTGTTGTGCACCAATTAATACAATCACGTCCCCTTCTTTTTTAAAGTTAAGGGTCATGGTGGCGGTCATATCTTCAACAATACCTACCATACCAATTGTTGGTGTTGGATATACAGGACCTTCCGGACTTTGATTGTAAAAACTTACGTTACCACCTGTAACGGGTGTATTAAATTTACGACAAGCATCACCCATACCGGTTACTGCTTTTACAAATTGATAGTACACTTCAGGATCGTACGGATTACCAAAGTTTAAGCAGTTGGTAACACCAATGGGTTCGCCACCACTACAAACAATATTACGCGCTGCTTCTGCAACCGCAATCATACCACCTTTATAAGGATCAGCAAACACATATTTACTATTACAATCTACCGTCATGGCGAGGCCTTTACCCGTTCCTTTTGCAAGTACAATAGATGCATCACTTGGTGCATTGGTAGATGCATTTGCTGCACCCACCATGCTATCATACTGTGTATAGATCCAGCGCTTTGATGCAATGTTAGGCAGCGTTGCAAGTGCCTCTGCTGTTTGCGCAACACTTGTAACATCCTCAACACGATTGATGTCAAAAGCTTCTATTTTTGAAAAATAAGCAGGCGCTGTGTATTCTCTAGTGTACTGCGGTGCACCACCTCCTAACACAAGTTCATGTGCAGGTAATGAAGCTTCGTGTACGCCATTCATATAAAAATTTAAGATGCCATCATTTGTCACTTCTCCAATATTGCTGGCAGACAAATCCCACTTTTCAAATATTTTTAAAACAGCATCTTCTTTTCCTTTTTCTACTACAATTAACATACGCTCTTGGCTCTCACTTAAAAGTAATTCCCAAGCTTTCATATTTTTTTGACGGGTCGGTACTTTTTCTAAATCAATGCGCATACCTACACCACCCTTTGCACTCATCTCTGCGGTAGAACAAATGATGCCTGCAGCACCCATGTCTTGCATACCAACAATGGATCCTGTATGAATAAGTTCGAGACAAGCTTCTAATAATTTTTTCTCTTGGAATGGATCACCCACTTGTACTGCTGGTAATTCTTCTACGCTGTCTGCTGTAATATCTGCAGATGCAAAACTTGCACCACCAATACCATCTTTACCTGTTGCACTTCCTACAAAAAATACGGGATTACCAATACCTTCGGCAGTTGCAGAAATCATATCACCTGCTTTCATAATACCCACACTCATGGCATTCACCAGTGGATTGGTATGGTAACAATCTTCAAAATAGATTTCACCACCTACAGTAGGCACACCAAAACAATTACCATAATGCCCAATACCGTGCACCACCCCTTTTAACAAGCGTTGTGTTTTTGTATCATTTAAATTTCCAAATCGTAAACTATTGAGTGACGCAATTGGACGCGCACCCATGGTAAAAATATCACGCTGAATACCACCTACGCCGGTAGCTGCACCCTGAAAAGGCTCTAGTGCACTTGGATGGTTGTGACTTTCAATTTTGAATACCACACCAAAGCCGCCGCCCATGTCCATTAAGCCCGCATTTTCTTCACCGGCTGCAACCAGCATTCGACCACCATCACGTGGCAATGTTTTTAACCACTTGATTGAGTTTTTATAACTACAATGCTCACTCCACATGGCACTAAATGAACAGAGCTCAGTGAAGTTTGGGGTTCTACCTAATTTTTGCTTAATTAATTCAAATTCCTCGGCTGTAAGGCGAAGTTTTTGGGCGGTTTCTACTGTAATTTCCATGATGCTGCGAAGGTAAGATAGCCGCTTCTAATTGTTTAGTCGAATTACCAACATTAAAGTCCATTAAATGTGAAATTCAATGCAAAAGCGCTAAAATAATTCTTCTTTAATTCATATATGATCTTTTATAATACAAATCTGGTCAATCACCAGCATTATTTTATCAATCAAAAAAATACTAACACAGATTTTAGCACTTTTTGAGCGATTAGGCCGTATTTATTAAAGAATTGGGGGATTTTTTGTTGATTAATTTCCAAAAAGTTAAAAATTTAGGCAGTATCTTTACATTTTAATCATATTAAAACTATTTATATGTCATTACGTTTTGATGCAATCCGTGATTTGAAGAACAACCAAACCACCGTTGCAGCGAGTGCAAAAATTACAGGTATTTTTAATTCCAGCGTTTTTACTGTAAAAACAGCTAGAGAATACCTCACCGATGAATCTTATAAAAGTTTAATCACTAGTATAAGAGGTGGTAAAAAAATTGACCGTTCAATGGCCAATCAAATTGCCATTGGTATTAAAGCATGGGCCGAAAGCAAAGGCGTAACACACTATACACACTGGTTCCAACCACTTACTGGAACCACCGCAGAAAAACACGATTCGTTTTTTACCTTAAAAGGTGATGGAACCGCTATCGAAGAGTTTGATGGTGCTGCACTTATTCAACAAGAACCAGACGCATCATCTTTTCCAAGTGGTGGATTACGTGCAACATTTGAAGCAAGAGGCTATACCGCTTGGGACCCTTCTTCACCCGCATTTATTATTGAAATTGGACAAGGTAAAACACTTTGTATCCCTACTTTATTTGTGGCCTATACGGGCGAGTCACTTGACTATAAAGCACCATTATTAAAAGCAGTAGAAGCCATCAATAAAGCAGCCATCGACGTTTGTCATTACTTCGATAAAAACATTACCAAAGTAACACCAACACTAGGTTGGGAACAAGAGTATTTTGTAATCGATGAAGCTATTGCCAATGCGAGACCTGATTTAGTGCAGTGTGGCAGAACCGTATATGGCGCTTCTCCTGCAAAAGGACAACAATTAGAAGACCATTATTTTGGCTCGATTCCAGAGCGCGTTTATGCGTTTATGAGAGACTTTGAACAAGAGTCTTACAAACTTGGTATTCCACTTCGCACGCGTCACAATGAAGTAGCACCTGCACAATTTGAGTGCGCACCAATTTTTGAAGAAGTAAATATTGCCGTAGACCACAACACGCTTTTAATGGACATCATGAACCGAGTTGCAAAGCGTCACAAACTCGTGGTATTATTTCACGAAAAACCATTTGCTGGCATTAACGGAAGTGGTAAACACAACAACTGGAGTTTAGCAACAGATACAGGTATTAATTTATTAGCACCGGGTAAAACGCCAAAAACAAACCTCATGTTTTTGACCTTTTTTGTTAATGCCATTAAAGCCGTTCACGACTATGCTGATATCTTACGTGCTGCCATCGCATCTGCACCTAACGACCATAGACTTGGTGCCAACGAAGCGCCTCCAGCCATCATTTCTGTTTTTGTAGGACAATATTTAGCCAAGGTCCTTGAAGACATTGAAACCCGTGTGGGCAGCAAGTTTGACGAGCAGGACGAAGCTATTTTAAAACTAGATTTACACAGAAGTATTCCGGAATTGTTATTAGACAACACCGATCGTAACCGTACGTCTCCTTTTGCATTTACGGGCAATAAATTTGAATTTAGAGCCGTAGGTTCTTCTGCAAACTGTGCTATTTCTATGACGGTATTAAATACGATTGTTGCAGATACACTCAAGCAATTTAAAGCAGATGTGGATGGTCTTGTAGAAAAAGGCGACAAAAAAGAAGTTGCCATCATGCAAGTGATTCAAAAATACATTGTAGAAAGTAAGGCTGTTTTATTTGAAGGCGATGGCTACAGTGAACAGTGGCACGAAGAAGCAGAACGCAGAGGTCTTCCAAATTTAAAAACAACACCTGTTGCACTTGATGCCATGGTTACTAAAAAAGCAAAAGATTTATTTGAAAGAAACCATGTGTATACCCACACAGAACTGGAAGCAAGACATGAGATTGAACTAGAAAAATATATCAAAAAAGTACAAATCGAAGCGCGCATTATGGGCGATCTAGCGATCAATCATATTTTACCTGCGGCGATTTCTTATCAAAATAAATTGTCTACTAATATTAGTGGATTAAAAGCCGCTGGTTTAGGTGCAGATGCCTATGCTAGTCAAAACGATTTATTACAACAAGTAAGTAAGCACATACAAGTTATTTACACGCAGGTAAATGCCATGGTAGAAGCTAGAAAAATAGCCAACAACATCGAAGACACCAGAAAAAAAGCCATCGCTTATGAAGCCGATGTGAAATCTGCATTTTTTGATGAAATCCGCTACCATGTGGACAAACTAGAACACTTAGTAGATGACGATAAATGGACCTTACCAAAGTATAGAGAAATGTTATTTTTAAGATAAGCGCACCGAGTAATTAATTGGGTTAACCGAAAATTAAAAGAGCCGAAGGCAAAATTTAGTAACTTAACAATACTTAAAATTAAATTATGAAAAAAATAATCGCACTCTTAACAATTGTTGGTTGTATCGCAGCTACAAGTGTTATGGCACAAGGTGGTGGCGGTGGTCAGCAAATGGACCCTGCTCAAATGCTTGAAATGATGAAGCAACGTATCAAGCCTCAGTTAATTGAAAAAACCAAACTATCTGACTCAGAAGCAGACAAGGTTATAGAAATTCAATTATGGGTGCAAACACAAGGACGAGGGCTTCGTGATTTATCGGAAGAAGAAAGAGCTACTAAACAAAAAGAAACTGCTGACGAACGCAAAAAGAAATTAAAGGCAGTTCCTTTAACGGATGATCAAATTAAAGCAGTAGATGATTTCTACGAAGAAATGAGAAAGAACAGACCACAGCGTGGTGGTGGACAATAGTTCCTATAGCATTCAAAAAAAATCCCTTACAAATTGTAAGGGATTTTTTTTATTTCATCGTAAAGGTTTCTAAAAACTTTGTGGTAAAATTACCTTTTCTAAAATCTTCATTTTGCATGAGTTGCAAATGAAAAGGTATGGTTGTTTTCACACCTTCAATTACATATTCCGATAAGGCACGATACATGGTATCAATGGCCTCCTCACGCGTTTGCGCAACGGTAATTAATTTACCAATCATAGAATCATAATACGGCGGAATCACATAACCAGCATATACATGGCTATCTACACGAACACCATGCCCACCTGGGGTATGTAGAACGGTAATTTTTCCGGGTGAAGGTCTAAAATCGTTGTAGGGGTCTTCGGCGTTGATACGGCACTCAATGGCGTGCATTTGCGGCTCGTAGTTACGGCCAGAAATTTTTTCACCCATCGCTATTTTAATTTGCTCTTTAATCAAATCGAAATTAATCACTTCTTCTGTTACACAGTGCTCTACCTGAATACGGGTATTCATTTCCATGAAATAGAAGTTGCGGTGCTTGTCCACTAAAAATTCTACGGTACCCACACTTTCATAATTAATGGCTGCTGCTGCTTTAATGGCCGCATCTCCCATTTGTTTACGCAGTTCAGGCGTCATAAATGGTGAAGGAGATTCTTCTACTAATTTTTGGTGACGGCGCTGTATCGAACAGTCACGCTCACTCATATGACATACCGTTCCGTATTGATCTCCAGCAACCTGTATTTCGATATGTCTTGGCTCTTCAACAAATTTTTCCATGTACACGCCGTCATTTTTAAATGCAGCAGCGGCTTCATGTCTTGCATCAGCATATGCTTTTTCAATTTCTTCTTCCTTCCAAACCACACGCATCCCTTTACCACCACCACCAGCAGTTGCTTTTAAAATAACTGGGTATCCAATTTCTTTGGCTAATGTTACTGCTTCCGCTACACTTTCTAACAAACCTTTACCACCTGGGACCACCGGAACACCTGCTTTAATCATGGTATCCTTAGCCGTAATCTTATCCCCCATTTTATTAATCATTTCGGGAGTTGGACCAATAAATTTAATGCCATGATCGGCACAAATTTGTGCAAACTTGGCATTCTCTGCTAAAAATCCATAACCAGGATGAATGGCGTCTGCATTGGTAATTTCGGCAGCCGCCATGATATGAGGAATGTTTAAATAAGAATCCACCCCTTTAGGTTTACCGATACAAACAGCTTCGTCCGCAAATTTTACGTGCAAGCTATCTTTATCGGCAGTCGAATAAACGGCTACCGTTTTAATCCCCATCTCTCTACACGTACGGATGATACGTAGCGCAATCTCTCCTCTATTGGCAATCAATATTTTATTGAACATCGTTTCAATTTAAAGTTTAAGGAAGAACCTACTTATTTATTAGGCTCTACTAAAAATAATGGCTGGTCAAACTCTACTGGACTTGCGTCTTCAACGAGCACCTTAACAATGGTTCCCGAAATTTCACTTTCAATTTCGTTAAACAACTTCATTGCTTCAATAATACAAACCACTTTACCAGTAGCTACATCGGTACCTACGTCTGCAAGTAATGGCTTATCTGGGGAGGCTCTTCTATAAAAAGTTCCAATCATTGGACTCTTTATAGTGATTAGGTTGTCCGCCTTTGGAGCAGCAGGCGCGCTAGCTACAGGAGCTGCGGCTGGCGCTAATGGAGCAGCAGGAGCTGGCGCATACAACGCTTGGCTAGTTGCCGACGTGTAGGTTACAGCGGCCTCTTCCTTTTGCTTGATGGTTACTTTACCATCTTTATCTTCTATACTGATTTCGCCAATGTTACTTTTATTGACAATTTTGATTAATTCGTGAATTTGCTTTAAGTCCATTTTTACGGTTTTTGGGGTAAATTGGGGGTATTTTGATCAATTTCGGGAGCAAAATAGGCATTTTTTGCCAAAAAAAGGGGAAAATCGAATTTTCCCCTTTTTTATTTATTAAAGATTTCTCTTATTCTTTTACTCTTTCTACGTAGTCACCAGATTTGGTATTTACGCGGATTAATTCGCCTTCTTCCACAAATAAAGGAACCATTACAGTGGCACCTGTTTCTACCGTAGATGCTTTTAATGCACGGGTAGCTGTATCACCTCTTAATCCTGGCTCACAATAAGTAACCCTAACAACAATTTTTTCTGGTAATTCTGCGCCAATCGCTTGATCGGTTTCTGTATTAATAAACACAAAAACTTCAGCACCGTCTTTTAAAAACTGAGGTGCATCAATCATTTCTTCACCTAAAGCAATTTGCTCGAAAGTCTCATTGTTCATAAGGTTGAAACCACTTTCGTCTTTATATAAAAACTGGAAAGCTCTCTTCTCAACACGAACTGGGTAAATGGTTTCACCACTATTCCATGTTTTTTCAATAGATCTTTTGTTGTCTACACCTTTTAATTTAGCCCAAACCTTTGCTGCTGCACGAGCCGTCTTGTTCTCGCCAAATTCAACAACTGAATATAAGCTTCCGTCTAATTTAAGGATCACCCCACGTGAGATGTCTGAAGTAGTTGCCATGTGTTTGATTTTAAAATGAAGACTTTTGTGAAGTCGAGCGCAAAAGTATGGATTGAACGGGATATTTTAGTAAAGTTTAATAGGAAAGAAGGTAAGGTATTGTTTTTCACCTATTTTTGCGGCAAATAAAAATACCGAGACCACTATGTCAGTATTAGTTAATAAGCATTCTAAAGTAATTGTTCAGGGATTTACCGGAACAGAAGGCACGTTCCACGCTACACAAATGATTGAATATGGCACCCAGGTTGTTGGTGGTGTTACCCCCGGAAAAGGTGGTACCACACATTTGGACAAGCCTGTGTTTAATACCGTAGCAAGTGCTGTTGCAGAAACAGCCGCAAACGTTAGTATCATTTTTGTGCCACCTGCTTTTGCAGCAGATGCCATTATGGAAGCTACCGATGCTGGAATCGAACTTGTTGTATGTATCACAGAGGGTATTCCAGTGCAAGACATGGTTAAAGTGAAAAATTATTTGCTCGGAAAAACAACCAGACTTATTGGACCTAACTGCCCTGGCGTTATTACTGCTGGTGAAGCAAAAGTAGGTATCATGCCAGGTTTCATATTTAAACCAGGACGTATTGGTATTGTTTCAAAGAGCGGTACATTAACATATGAAGCTGCAGACCAAGTGGTGAAAGCGGGTATGGGAATTTCTACAGCAATTGGTATTGGTGGTGACCCAATAATTGGTACCCCTACAAAAGATGCTGTTGAGCTTTTAATGAACGACCCTGAAACCGATGGTATTATTATGATTGGTGAAATTGGTGGTAGCATGGAAGCTGAAGCAGCAGAGTGGATTAAAGCCAATAAAACAAAACCTGTAGTAGGATTTATTGCTGGTCAAACAGCGCCTCCGGGTAGAAGAATGGGCCACGCGGGTGCGATTGTTGGCGGTGCAGATGATACAGCAGCAGCTAAAATGAAAATTATGGCAGCTTGTGGTATTCATGTAGTTGCTAGCCCAGCTGATATTGGAAAAACAATGGCAGAAGTTATTAATAAATAATTAGACGTTTTAAAAAAGGCCTGTAACATTTGTTGCAGGCCTTTTTTTTGCCTATCAATGATTAGATTTACAAATATGAGGCACTTACGCAAGCATCTTCTTTTTTTGATTGTGATTGCTGTTGGCAGTATTTATATGGCTACCGGGCAAGTGGTTATTAGTGGGCGTCATGCAAAATTTTTAAGAGAGGGTGACAAGTCATTTATAAGTGCAACAATCGTTAATAAAACCAATAAGCCAGTTACCGGGCAGGTTCACCTCTCACTCATCAACCCATCAAATAATAGCCCAGTAGATGGTTGGTTTCAAAATGTTTTCCCATCACAGTATTATAGTATTGATGCAGATGCTGAAATTCGCATACAATTTCCAATTCAAGCTGCCTTTGGTTATATGCAATTACTACGCTATCAATTGGAAGCAACCGTACTTGAAAATAAAAAAGATGTTATAGCAACCAGTAAATACGCCGATAGCTTTTTTGTATACACCAACAGAATACTTGTTTCGGATTCGGTGGCTTTAAAAACGAGTAAAGACACCATCATAAAAGGTATTTTTAGCGCCCTGTTAAATGCCCCAGAAAGCAGCACCCATAACAATTTGCGCATTTCGTTTACCGCTTCTACCCCACTTGATTATTGGAAATTACAAATGGGCAATAAACAATTTACAATAGCAGGTCGTGCTCGTTTTGACAGCTTATTACTTGGTGATTTTATAAGTAATGACATGGGGAATTATTCGCTTCAAACAAGTCATTCAGGGTCAACCAATAAACAGCAAACTAAAATTGTTTGGACAAGCTATAACAAAGTTGAAAAGCCAATAAATTTCTTAGGTTCATTTGGCTTACAAAAAATAATAAAACATACGATAAATGGCCGCTGGAATGTTATTGCTGAAAACGCAACACTGCATGTAGGAGACACACTTAATGTTACAATAACAATTTCAACACCAACGGCTTTTACAAAAATAGTACTCGACGAAAACATCATGGGCGGTATTAGCGTACTGCTTCCACAAAACAGTACTGCAAAAAAATACGCTTCCTCTTTTACACAAGAGATTGTGTTTAATAAATTAGCACAACAACAAATTCATTACCAGTATATACTTACAGCTGCTGGTGTTTTTAGCACTGGTAATACTTTTGCAAGCATCGAAACGAATGCATCAAAAAATAAGTTACGCAATAACCCGATCAAGCTTTTTATTCCTGCCACCGAAATAAGAGTCGAAGAATAAATGCATCATACCCACTACGATATCATTATAGTTGGCCAGGGTATTAGCGGCACTGTTTTAAGTAACGCACTCATGGAGCAGTATCAAAAAGTGCTCGTTATAGATGATGGCAATAAAAAAGCAGCCAGCAAAATAGCCAGTGGTGTTATCAATCCGGTTACTGGAAGACGGATCGTAAAAACCTGGCAAATAGACGCCGTTATGCCAGCAGCAGTTCGCATCTATAAGGCGCTAGAAAATAAACTCAATACCTCTATTATACGGCAGTGTAATATTGTAAATTTTCACGCCAGTGAACAAATGCAAAAAGCCTTTGCAACAAGGCTAGCAGAGGATCCTACTTTTCTTTCTAGTCCCCTCCTTTCTGATGCTATCACAGCAGCTTTTGATGGCCCTTTTGGACATAGTGTTATAGATCCTTGTTGGCTTGTTCATCTAGAAAACGTACTAGCCACATGGCGCCATTATTTAATTGAAAAAAACGCGCTACTAGAAGATGTTTTTGATTTTAAAAAACTAGATGTTACAGCAGATCAAATTGTTTATAAGAACTATACCGCTAACCAAATTATTTTTTGCGAAGGCGCGAAGGGTCAAGAGAACCCATACTTTAAACAACTTCCTTTTGCACCCAATAAAGGCGAAGCTTTACTTGTAAACATTAAAGATTTAGACGACGGGTTCATTTATAAAAAAGCAGTAAGTATTGTACCATGGAAAGATTCGATTTTTTGGGTGGGCTCTAATTACGAATGGGATAATTACAATGATGACCCCTCACTGAGTTTTAAAGAAAAAACAATAGCAGCACTAAACGAGTGGCTTACAATTCCATACGAAGTGATTGACCATATTGCAGCCATAAGGCCGGCAAACATACAACGTAGACCCTTTGTAGGTATGCATCCTAATTATAAAAACATAGGTATCTTTAATGGCATGGGAACCAAAGGATGTTCATTGGCACCCTATTTTGCGGAGCAACTTACTTCCCATATTTTGCAACAAACAACCCTAGATAATGAGGCTTCAATCGATAGATTTAATATTTTAGCAACTTAATTGAACCACAATGTCAGACAACAAAAAAGATAGCGCATACATCATCCCAATTCAGTATCGAAAAATGGAAAACCTACACATTGTATTTTGGCTATTTAAAGATATTGCTTGGTGCCTAGGCATTCCGCTACTAGGTATCATTATGATTGTTCCAACACTACTTATTTCTATAATTATTTCGTGGCGTACCAGACAGTTCATGTCTGAACTTTGTCATAATGTGGCCATTACGGTATGGATAAGTGCCAACTCTTTTTGGATGATTACTGAATTTTTTCACTTTGATACACAAATTGCTTTTTTAGGGATTACCTACAAGCACCTAGCCATGATTCCATTTGGAATTGGTGTGGTTATTTTAGCTTTCTACTACTTAATCTGGAAGCCAAGGCATAAAAATGAAGCAGAAACTATGTAATTAGGGGATGCAATAAACCCATTTTGGACAAGTTCTAGCGGCATTTGAAGTATATTTGCCTTCAAATTATTGGATTAATAAATTAGCACTATGTACCGTTCACATAACTGTGGAGAATTAAGAGAAAGCCATGTTGGTAGTGAAGTAACCCTTGCAGGATGGGTTCAAACAGTTAGAAAATTTGGCGCCATTACTTTTGTGGATCTACGTGATCGTTATGGCATTACACAATTATTACTCGGCGAATCGATGGCTTCTTTTTTGGAAGAAAATCCGCTCGGTAGAGAATTTGTGATTCAAGCCAAAGGAACCGTAGCGAGCAGAAGCAATAAAAATCCAAATATTGAAACCGGTGACATTGAAATTATGGTAAGCAGTTGTGTGGTGCTCAATAAATCGGCGGTACCTCCTTTTACCATTCAAGATGATACAGATGGTGGTGATGATCTACGCATGAAATACCGCTACCTCGATTTACGTAGAAACGCAGTTAAGAAAAATTTAGAATTAAGATACAACGTAAACCGTTCGGTAAGAAACTACTTACACGAAGCGGGTTTTATGGATATTGAAACGCCTTTTTTAATTAAGTCTACCCCCGAAGGTGCACGTGACTTTGTGGTTCCATCCCGCATGAACCCGGGTCAATTTTACGCACTACCTCAATCGCCTCAAACTTTTAAACAATTATTAATGGTGAGCGGTTACGACCGTTACTACCAGATTGTAAAATGTTTTAGAGACGAAGATTTAAGAGCCGACAGACAACCAGAATTTACACAGATAGATTGTGAAATGGCATTTGTAGAACAAGAAGATGTTTTACAAATGTTCGAAGATTTAATTAGACGTGTTTTTAAAGACGTAAAAAACATTGATTATACAGAGGGCATCGAAAGAATGACCTGGGAAGACGCGATGTGGCAGTTTGGTAATGACAAACCAGATATTAGATTTGGAATGAAAATTGCCAACATAAAATCTGCATTTTTAAAAGGTGGTGAAATAGAAGCAACTGGTGCGTTAATTAATGGTGCCGGCTTTGGTGTATTTGATAATGCAGAAACTGTTTTAGCCATTGCAGCACCTGGCTGTAGCGAATATACCCGCAAACAAACAGATGAGCTTACAGAGTGGGTTAAACGCCCGCAAATAGGCATGCAAGGCCTTGTTTACATCAAATGCAAAGCCGATGGTACCTATAAAAGTAGTGTGGATAAATTTTACACCGAAAACAAATTAAAAGCCATCGCAGATGCGGCCGGCGCTGTAGCTGGCGACCTTGTTTTAATACTTGCAGGTAAAGAAGAAAGAACCCGTAAAGCAACTTCAGAATTAAGGCTTGAAATGGGTAAAAAATTAGGCTTCAGAAAAGACGACGAATTTAAATTATTATGGGTACTTGACTTCCCACTTTTTGAATACGCCGAAGAAGAAAACAGATGGGTTGCTAGACACCATCCGTTTACATCACCAAAGCCTGATCATATTCACGTCATGATCAACAATAGCCCTGTTATTGAAAACGCAGATAAATATTTAGAACACCCATATGCAACTATTAAAGCCAACGCGTATGATATGGTTTTAAATGGCAATGAAATAGGTGGTGGGTCAATCAGAATATACCAACGTGCCCTTCAAGAAAAAATGTTTGACGCACTTGGCATGACCACCGAAGAAGCCCTTCATAAATTTGGCTTTTTATTAGGCGCTTTTGAATATGGCGCACCTCCACATGGTGGATTGGCATTTGGATTTGATAGGTTGTGTTCAATACTAGGTGGATCAGAAAGCATTAGAGACTTTATCGCATTCCCTAAAAACAATGCAGGTAGAGACGTCATGCTGGATGCACCAAGTACTATTGATGATAAGCAATTCGTTGAGTTGCAAATCAAATTAAACCTAACAGACAAAACGTAAATTATATTTATGAAGCAGGTGCAAATTTTTAAAGTACTCACTTACTTATTAATTCCAATAGCCTTATTGTTTGGCTTTATGGCTTTACTTGTGCTACCAACTGCACTCTCTAATCCAGCCCTATTACTTGTCGTATTTATATTTTCTTGTATTACTATTTATACTTTTTCTAGCCTTCGTTTTGTAACAACGGCCATCAATAAAGCTAAAAACTGCAATCCTAGTTTAAAAGATTGGATTAAAATAAATGGCTACATCTCTGTGGGTACTGCATTTATGTTTTTATTAAATAGTATCGCTATTTTAATGCTACGTCCCATCGAGTTTAATGACTTTGTAACAAAAGCCATGGAAACGCAGTCCAGTTTACCACCAAACATTACACCTACGTTTGTGGGCCAAATGCTTAAGTATACCGCTATTTTTATGCTTATTACGAGTACTATTATACTAGTACATACCAGAATTCAATTTGTATTTTTAAAGGCTTATAGCTACGTATTTGAAACCGACTAGTTATTTTTTTGTGGTACCATACGGCCCGACGCTCCTCTATCACCACCTTCGTGGTATTCGGCGTCTTCATTAACATCCCATAAATTATATACTTCTTTACCTGCAATAATATTTTTTGCAGCAAGCATCGCAGTCATCATGGAGTGGTCTTGGTTATTGTATTTGTGCATACCATTTCGCCCTATCAAATATAAACCCGGATAATTTGCAAGCGCATCTCTAACACTATCCACTCTTACCTTGTAAAACTGATCGTACACAGGATATGCTTTGGGTTGTCTCACCACGTATCCATCCACAACAGCTGTTCCTTTTGTAAGACCAATTTTTTCTATCTCTTGTTTGCCAAGTTCAATTAAATCGGCGTCGGAACTTGTCCAAAGCCCATCTCCTTCAAAACAAAAATATTCTAGGCCATAACATGCCATACTTGGATCAGGCACCATGTAAGGGCTCCATGATTTAAAGTTTTGCACCCTACCAACTTTTACCTTTGGATCGTGAATATAAATCCAGTTATCAGAAAAAGCATCTTCATCTTTACAAATAAGCACCACGGTTAAAAAGTCACGATAGCCAAGTGCAGCAGCATTTGCAGCCACTGAAGCCGGAAAGGCAGGTAATACATTTGCCACAAGCTCGCGCATGGGTGCCGTTGAAAGTACATAATCAAAGCCCGTTACATTTCCTTGACTTGTGGTTTGTACTGTCCATGAATGATTGGTATGTTCAATTTTTTGAACTCCGCAATTCATATGAAGTGTAACGCCCATAGCTTTGCTTTTTTCGGCACAAGCCTCCCACATCATTCCGGGACCCTGCTTAGGGTATCTAAATGAATCGATGAGTGTTTTAATTACTTTGTCTTTGTCTGTGGCTTTTTTAATGGGTTTAAAAAGTGCATTAAAAATGGCACTACTTAAAGAAAGTCCTTTAATGCGCTGTGCCGCCCAGTCGGCACTGATTTCATTACAAGGAATACCCCATACTTTTTCGGTGTAGGTTTTAAAAAAAATATTAAACAGTCTTTTTCCAAATTGATTGGTCACCCATTCTTCAAAATTGGTTGGATTTTTAACTGGAAATACTTTTGCTTTCAAATAACTTAAAACACACAAACCACTTTCTATAATGCCTAGTTTTCTTAACGCTTCAAAGGCTACAAGTGGATATGAGAAAAAATGGTTGTTATAATAGATGCGAGAACTCCTTGGACGCTCCAACATTTCATCGCCTAAAATTTCTGTCCAAAAGTCTTCGACCTCTTTTGACTTTGAAAAAAAACGATGACCCCCAATATCAAAATGATACCCTTTATAAGATTCGGTTCTTGAAATACCGCCCACATATTGAGGATCTTTTTCAAAAATAACCACTTCTTGGTTGCCTTTTGCAAGTAGGTATGCAGCAGTTAAACCAGCAGGACCAGCTCCAATAATTGCGACTCTTTTTGACATAGATGTAGGGGTTAGCGGTGTAAGATGGCAAAGGTGCTAAATTAATGTGGATCTACCACTATTTTTGGGCTTCAATTTATACTTATCTTTCCTCAAAATATTCGCTACATGAACTCGATTAACTGGACCCTACAAACCTTTGATAACCTTACCAATAAAGAGTTGTACGCAATATTAAAGCTTCGCTGCGAAGTATTTATTGTAGAACAGGCATGCAATTACCAAGACATTGATGGTAAAGATTTCAAAAGTTTTCATTTGTGTGGATGGGATAATGATCAACTAGTTGCTTATGCCAGACTACTTCCTGCAGGCGTATCATTTAAAGAGGTTTCTATTGGACGCGTATTAAGTTCACCTGCCTACCGCCGACAAGGTGCAGGTATTGGACTCATGCAAAACGCGATTGCTCATTGTTATGAAAAATTTGGAAAGCAACCCATCCGGATTGGCGCACAATTATACCTGCAAAAATTTTATAGCAGTTTTGGATTTATAAAAGATTTAGACATCTACCTAGAAGATGATATAGAACATATCGAAATGATCTTATCTTAATTCGGCTTCAACAAAACGAGCAGTATGACTTTCTTTGCAGCCCACCATTTGTTCTGGCGTTCCTTCAAATAAAATAGTACCCCCACCATCTCCACCCTCTGGACCCAGGTCAATGATATGATCGGCTACTTTTATGACATCTAAATTGTGCTCAATAACGAGTACGGAATTTCCCCTGTCCACTAATTTATTAAGTACATCAATTAGATGTTGAATATCCTGAAAGTGAAGCCCTGTAGTAGGTTCATCTAAAATATAAAATGTTTTCCCGGTATCTTTTTTGCCCAGCTCTGTAGACAATTTAACGCGCTGCGCCTCCCCCCCACTAAGCGTTACCGCCGATTGCCCTAGTGTGATATATCCAAGACCTACATCTTGTAACACTTTTATTTTTCGGTAAATAAATGGAACAGGTTGGAAAAATTCACAAGCCTCATCTACCGTCATGTCTAGTACATCACTAATGGACTTCCCTTTATACCTAATTTCTAAAGTTTCCCTATTGTAGCGTTTGCCATTACATTTTTCGCAGTGCACATATACATCAGGCAAGAAATTCATTTCAATCACGCGCATACCACCTCCCTCGCAAATTTCACAACGTCCGCCTTTTACATTAAATGAAAAACGCCCAGCCGTGTACCCTCTTATTTTTGATTCGGCTACAGCTGCAAACAAGGTTCTAATCTCAGTAAAAAATCCACAATAAGTGGCCGGATTACTCCTTGGTGTTCGGCCAATAGGTGATTGATCGATTTCGATCACTTTATCAATATGCTCTAGGCCTTTAATCGATTTAAACGGCATGGGTTGCTGCTTACTATCATAACAATGTTTTGATAATAGCGGATATAGCGTTTCGTTAATTAGGGTAGATTTTCCACTTCCACTCACCCCACTTACCACGATCAATTGACCGAGCGGAAAACTTACTGAAACCTTTTTTAAATTATTACCAGTGGCTTCTTTTAAAACAATGGTATGTCCATTGCCAGTTCGCCGCTGTGTAGGAATAGCAATCTTTTTTTGACCATTCAAATATTGCGCTGTATCAGAATTCGAAAGAAGCACTTCAGATGGTGTACCCGCTGCAACTATTTGACCACCATGTTTGCCCGCCTTAGGGCCAATATCTACTAAATAATCGGCGGCCAACATAATATCCTTATCATGTTCCACCACTAAAATACTATTACCAATATCGCGTAAATTTTGCAGTGCTTTTATAAGCTGCATATTATCACGTTGGTGTAATCCAATAGAAGGCTCATCCAAAATATAGGTGATGCCCTGAAGCTGAGATCCAATTTGTGTAGCCAGTCTAATACGCTGCGACTCTCCACCACTCAGGGTTTTAGATGGCCGGCTTAAAGACAAATAAGTAAGTCCTACATCGAGTAAAAAACCTACCCGCTCTCTAATTTCTTTTAAAATATCTTTTGCAATGGCATTGTCTTTTTTAGAAAGGTGCTTTTCGATACCCTCAAACCAAAAAAGTAATTTATCTAAATTTAGACCACTGATCTCTGCAATATTTTTCCCTGCTACCTTAAACCACAAACTTTCTTTTTTTAACCTGGCTCCTTCACAACTTGGGCAGTGTTTTAATTCCATAAACTGTTCTACCCATTCACGCAGCGCCTCTGTGATACCCGTTCCTGTAAACCAACGCTTCAGCATGGGAACCACGCCCTCAAACACACCCTCGTATGGGCTAGACATAGCCGTTTCATCCATATCAAACGTAGACTCAGAAGGCCCGTCAGGCGTAACGTATAATAATAAGTTAATGGACTGCTCCGATAAACTGCTTATGGGTTTATCGAGGCTAATTTTATGCTTTTTAGCAAGCACTTCTACCTGCTTAAATAAATAGGCTTCACGCTGCACACCTAGTGGCGCAATACCACCTTCTTTAATGCTTAAGGATCTATCCGGAATAATTTGTTCTAAAGAAATAGAAAACACATTACCCAAACCTTTACAAGTTGGGCAAGCACCATAGGGCGAGTTAAATGAGAATGCATTAGGCGAAGGTGTTTCGTAACTCAGGCCTGTTTCTTCACACATGAGTTGCTTGGCATACTGTACCACTTTATTGGATTCATGTACCATCAAAAACAAAAGCTCCTTTCCTAGTTTTAAAGTTTGCTGCACACTTTGTGAAAGCCTTACTTTATCATCTGGTGTCACTTGTAATCGGTCTACCACAAGTTCGATATCATGAATTTTGTAGCGGTCTACTTGTAATTTAGGTGTGAGGTCTACGATGTCACCATCAATTCTAACTTTTAAAAACCCTTTTTTTCTTACCTCTTCAAATAACTCTCTATAATGTCCTTTTCTGCCTCTTACTAATGGCGCCAGCAAAACAATTTTTTTATTGGCATACTTTTCGGTGATAGAAGCAACAATTTCTTCTTCGGTAAACTTCACCATTTTTTTACCCGTGTTGTAACTATATGCTTCTCCAATACGGGCATATAATAACCTTAAAAAATCGTACACTTCGGTTACAGTTCCAACGGTTGATCTCGGATTTTTATTGGTTGTTTTTTGTTCAATAGAAATCACTGGCGATAAGCCGGTAATTTTATCTACGTCGGGTCTTTCCATATCACCCATAAATTGCCTGGCATAGGCCCCAAAACTTTCCATGTACCTGCGCTGACCTTCATTGTAAATCGTATCAAAAGCTAGAGATGACTTTCCACTTCCGCTTACGCCCGTAAATACCACCAATTTATTTTTAGGAACACTGATGTCAATATTTTTCAGATTGTGTTCTCTTGCGCCAAAAACCTCGATGCTTTCGGTATGAATACTAGAACTTACTTCGTTAGTGGATTTCTTTGCCATAGTAGAGTGTAAATATAATAACAACGAAGGGCTTGAATGGTTGAAAACATACAAATGTTAGTAGATTTTAAGCAAAGTTTTTTTGGGGGGTGCAACTTTCTAACTTAATTTTACATTAGTTCTTAAAAAATCTTATCCAGAAAGGCAGAGGGAATGGCCCATTGATGCCTTGGCAACCCATATCATTCGCAGTGATATGAAGGTGCCAAATCCGTCCATCACATAAATGTGTATGGAAAGATAAGTCAGCGACGTTTGATATTTTGCCTTAGGCTTTTAATATTTCAAGCTCACCTGACTACATCTGGTGGGCTTTTTTATTTTTAGTACCCTAGAAAATAAATAATAAAATGGAGCATCAAAAAGTTTTAAAAATTGGTTTATTTGGTTTTGGCGTAGTAGGTGAAGGCCTTTATAAAGTATTACAACAAACGCCATCCCTAAAAGCAAGCATTGTTAAGGTTTGTATCAAAAACGTTGACAAAAAAAGGAATGCACCGGCTAGTTTATTTACCACAGATAAAAACGATCTATTATTAGACCCAAATATCAATGTTATTGTAGAAGTAATTGACGACTCGGTAGCAGCATTTGATATTGTTTCTACGGCACTTTTACAAGGTAAAGCTGTCGTAAGTGCTAGCAAAAAAATGATTGCCGACAACCTACCTGCCATGTTAGCACTACAAAAACAAACAGGGCTTCCCTTTTTATATGAAGCAGCAGTTTGCGCATCAATTCCTGTCATCAGAAATCTTGAAGAATATTATGACAATGACCTACTGCATTCTATCAAGGCGATTGTGAACGGTTCAACTAATTTTATTTTAACTAAAATGTTTGAAGACAAATTAAGTTTTCAAGCAGCACTTATACTAGCGCAACAATTAGGTTTTGCAGAAAGCAATCCAAAATTAGATGTAGAAGGTTACGATGCACTTAATAAATGGACCGTTTTATTAGCACACGCTTATGGTATCATTGAAAAACCGGAAAATATTTTATTTAGCGGTATTCAAAATATACAATTAAGTGACGCAGCCGTAGCACAAGAAAAAAAACTAGATATCAAGCTCATTGCGCAAGCTAAAAAACTAGCCAATGGAAAAGTAGCTGCATTTGTATTACCGCAACTTATTAGTCAAGCAGAGCCGCTTTCATTTGTCAAAAATGAATACAATGGCGTAGTTATTGAAAGCGGATTTGCCGACAAACAATTTTTTTATGGCAAAGGAGCCGGAAGCTTCCCTACAGCATCTGCCGTATTAAGTGATATTTCTGCACTTAGATACAATTACTGTTACGAGTATAAGAAACTATACCAGCAAGCCCCGCACGAATTAACTTCCGACTATTTTTTAAAAGTATATGTAAGCTTTGATGACATCAAAAATGTTCCCAAAGATAAATTTGAATGGATTGAAGAATGGCATGCACAAGAAGACCGCAAATACTTAATTGGCGTACTACACGTTAAGGAACTTATCCAAAGTAACTGGTGGAAGGAAAACAACAACTCCCTTATTTTAACCCCCGACCCTATTATTGACAACCTTGACATCGTTCACCTTAAGAAAAAAAGCCTCGAATTGGCCGGTGTTCTTTAATTAATAGGTGTAACTATAGTAGTTTTGCATGTAAATCAACAAGATGCAATTGCAACTGAATAGAAATGCGACGATAGGGATAGGCGTATCATTAATTACAGGGACTTCCTTAATACTGCTATCTATGATCATGGGCAAGGAAAATGCTTTCCTGCTAATGAACCTAGACTTAGGACCTGCTGCTGATTTCTTTTTCTATATCTGGGCCAATGCTGGCGATGGATTTATCTGGATCCCTGCTTTTGCATTAACGCTCATGTACAAGAAAAAGTTTCTTCCTTTTTTACTTGCTACGATCGTATGCTCAACCATTATCACGCAAAGCTCAAAACAAGTATTTTTTAAATCAGAAAACAGGCCTACTGCTGTCATTTCTGACAACGCATTAATACACAAAGTTTCGGGTATTGTACTACATACCACTAATAGTTTTCCATCAGGGCATACAGCAACCGCTTTTTCACTTTTCTTATTTTGTTGTTTTATTAGTGCTAAAAAATGGATCGTGCCACTAGGGTTCATCTATGCATTATTAGGTGGCTATGCAAGAATTTATGTAGCGCAACACTTTCCTTTAGATGTTGGCGCTGGTATATTTACAGCATATTTCAGTACTTTAATAGCATGGATAATTCACTTGAACTATTTTAATAAAGCCGAATGAAAAAATTAAAACACATACAACTAATTGCGCTACTTGCTTTCAGCTTTATTTTTCAATTAGTAGCTGCCCAAGACACCACGCAACAAATTACACCGGGCAGGTTTAATAGTGCCGATGCTCAAAAAAAGCCGTATGTTATTCTTATTTCGATAGATGGCCTTCGATCTGACTTTGTAGAAAAGTATCATGCAAAATCATTGCAAGCATATGGAAAATCAGGAATCATTGCGGATTACATGACTTCTGTATTCCCTTCCTTGACTTTTCCCAACCATTACAGTATTGTAACCGGCCTCTATCCAGCACACCATGGCCTTGTTGATAATACTTTTTTTGATGAAAAAGCAAACGCTACCTATACCATGTCCAATAAACAAATGGTAGCCGATCCTTATTGGTATGGGGGAACGCCGCTTTGGGTGCTTGCCGAAAAACAACAAATGGTAACAGCCAGCTTTTATTGGGTAGCTTCTGAAGCGGCTATTGCAAATACAAAGCCAACTTACTTTTACAATTACAACGACAAAATAAAAATAGAACAAAGAATTGCTCAAATAAAAGATTGGTTGAGCTTGCCTGACAAAACAAGACCCCACCTTATTACTTTTTACATGCCTGAGGTAGACGATGCTGCGCACAATTATGGGCCAGATAGTAAACAAGCAGAGGCCGCTGTACAATATATAGATGGTGTGATCAAACAAATGAATGAAGCGGTAAGCAGCTTACACCTTCCTGTCAATTATATTTTGGTTTCAGATCATGGCATGGCGCTTGTAGATAGCCAAAACCCAATTCGACTTCCAAAAGCCGTTGATCCTACAAAGTTTTATGTACCATCAGGTAGTGCGCTTTTACAACTTTATGCAAAAGACACTGCTGCCATTATCCCAACGTACCAAGCACTGGTAAAAGAGGCCAATGGATACGATGTTTATTTAAAGGACAATACCCCTACAAATTTTCATTACAGTAGCCTAGATGACCGCTATAACCGCATTGGTGACATTGTTTTAGTAGCCAAGCTGCCTTACACTTTTAGTTTAAATGGTAGACCTAGCAGTCAAGGCAAACATGGTTACGATCCTAGGCTCCCCGAAATGAGGGCTAGCTTTTTGGCATGGGGGCCTGCATTCAAAGCCGGAAAAAAAATGAACGGATTTGAAAACGTACATGTATATCCACTTATTGCTAAAATTTTAGGGTTACAATTTGATCAAAAAACAATTGATGGAAATTTAAGTGTGCTAAAACACACACTTAAATAAATTGTTAGTCTTTCCAACGCCAATCACCTGCAATTTGTAATGGTAGTTTCAAGTTGTTTTTTAATAAAAACAATCTTGTTTCATCATCATTTAAATGCTTTGCTTCAATTGAAGGTGCATCGGCAACAGCATACACTAAAATAGCATTAAAACGAACCGTATTTTTCATGCCTTTTTCGTCTACTAATTTAAAGCTATCGCAGTCTGCGTGGTAGCAAGGCCCCGCATTGTTAGGGAGTTTTCCACCAGCTGCACCACCCGTTGGAATGCCTTGCAACATAAATGGTTGGTGATCGCTATGAAGCCCAGCACCAGCACTAAATGAATTTTTGAAACTTGTATCGATGCTTTGCACAATAGAGCCAATTGATTTAAACAAGGTTTCAGAAACCTCTGTAGAACTTGAATATCCGGTAGGATCGTTGGTCATGTCATAATTGAACATGTACCTGATTTGATCAATTGATTTGTCTTTTTTTGCAGCATCGATATATGCTTTTGAACCCAACAAGCCTTCTTCTTCACCCATGAATAATACAAACTCTACAGTTCGCGTAGGACGTAGGTTAAGCGCAGCAAATGTGCGTGCCATATCAAGTACCGAAAATGATCCAATACCATTATCAATAGCGCCGGTGGCTAAATCCCATGAGTCTAAATGACCACCTACCACTATTTTTTCTTTAGGTAAATCACTTCCTTTAATTGTTACTACAACATTGCGCGCTTTAATGAGTCCAGAAAAATTAGTCATGCGTATACTTGCAAACTGCTGTTCTTTTAAGAGCGCCTCTTTATAGGCGAGTCCATCTTCTTTACTAATACATACCGCAGGAATTGGAATTAATTTTCCTGTAACAGATGCAGTACCAGTAAGTAAAATACCACCTGCAGCCGTATTAATAACGATAATTCCTTTAGCGCCAAATTTTGTAGCGATCGCTGTTTTTTCGGAGCGGTGAAGACTTGGTGTGCCCGGTTTTGACCCAGGTAAAACACCTAGATATACAAGTGCAATTTTACCAACAACTTTTGCCGGATCTTTTGCATAATCTTCATCTAATCCATTGCCCATATCCACCACTTCAAGTGTTACATCGGCAGCAACTGGCGAATGTGCGAGTGATACCGATTTTACAGCTTGCAAATTGGTTAGACTATTGCCCATCTTTACCTCTAAACCCCCTCTGCTCCAGCTTTCTACTTCAAAAGGTTGGTATTTTACGTTTTTAAAACCATAAGACTTTAATAAATTAAAAGCGTAGGCTTCCGCTTTACTCCCATTAACAGAACCGGTTAAACGGTGTCCAATAGTTTCGGTGGCATACTTAAGTGTTGCGTAGGCTTTAGAGTTTTGCTGCACTTCGGCATTGATACTTGCAAATGCTTCATACCACTCTGGCTTACTATACTTTTGAGCAACAAGCGTGTTAACAGCAAATAAAACAGCAATAATAACGACTACCTTTTTCATTTCATTTCTTATTTAAAACAATTAACTAATTATTTATTTCAATTTGTAATATTTCCTTCTTTTGCAAATAGTCTTCTAGTAATTTAATTTGATTAGAGGCCCTATTGAAATTATGAAGCGGATATTTTGCACCATAATATATATCGTCATTTATAAAATCCGTTAAAAACCTGAGTGCCTGCATATACATCATAAATAATCCAGCATAATAGATCTGATCCGCTTCATCTATAGACAACATGTTTCCTGCACCTTTTAAATACCCCTTTACAATGGCTTTATATATAGTAGGTCTTACAACAATTTTAGAAAAATCTGTTTCTTCTTCAGAAACGGCACATAAATAGGTTCTAAACATATCGCCAAGGTCGCTAATAAAATAACCCGGCATGAGGGTATCCAAATCTATCACGCAAATCCCTTTATCATGATCATCAAAAAGCAAATTGCTTATTTTGGTATCATGATGTGTAGCGCGTAATTTAAAATTTGGATTTGATTTTATTTTTTCAAAAAAATTAGCAATCCAGCTATGGTCTTTTAAAAATTGAATCTGATTTTTTGATGCAGCTATCCTATCTTGATTTCCGGACGTAAGCGCAAGTTCAAACTGCGCATATCTAAGCGTTAAATTATGAAAATCGGGGATGGTGATTTGTAAATCATTAGCATCAAGGCCATTTAATGCATTTGTAAAAAGTCCAAATTGATAACCGGCTTCGTATGCCTGCTCCTCATTTTGAACGACTGTTTTGGCATGAGATCCTTTGACATAAGGAAACACCCTATAATACCCTTCCTCTATATATTCCATTTGATTACCATGCACTGAACTGATAGGTGCTACAAAATGGTAATTTGGAGTATTAGACGCTAGGTATCCAGCTATTAATTGAATATTATGCGCAATCGCTACCGGATTTTTAAAAACAGCTGTATTAATTTTTTGCAAAATATAGGCGTTATTTTCAGACTCTACGATATAGGTATGATTGATGAGGCCTTCCCCATGTGACTTTACAGCCACTAATGAAGCATCAAAACCAAATACCGATAATACATTTTCAGAAACGCTCATGCATCACAATTAATAGCTATCGTTTAAAGCAAACACGGGCTTTCTATACATCCACTCGCCACCCGTAAAATCAGGGAATGCAATTGTTTCATTACCAAGCGCAATAGATTGTTCAGAAAGTGGTGTAATGGCACTCCAAGTTGCAGCATCGTATACATCAAGTGGTGTTGGCTTACTATTTTTGATAGATTCAACAAATGCATGAATTACAAAAAAGTCCATACCGCCATGACCTGCTCCTTCCGTTTCTTTACTCCAACGCGCCCATAATGGATGATCATACTTGTCTAACCATTCTTTGGCAGGATCCCACTGATGCGATTTAGGTGATTTGTCCTGAATATAAATACTCTTATTGACGTCCATCCATAAACCTTCGGTACCTTGAACCCTAAATCCTAATGAATATGGTCGCGGCAAATTGGTATCGTGCTGTAATAAAATAGTTTCGCCATTTGCGCATTGAATATTTGTGGTAACAACATCACCCAGTCTGAAATTAACTTTTGCATTGGGATGATTTTCGCCACCTTTTTTAACCACATGATTGTGCAGTCCGCGTGCTTTAGAAGAAAATGAACATAAGTTCACGAAACGGTTACCTCTATTAATATTTATATAATTAGCGACCGGCCCAACTCCATGTGTTGGATATAAATCTCCATTGCGCTGAACTGAATGCTCTGTCCTCCAAGAAGCTTCCGAAAAAGCTTTTTCACCAAATTCTACTGGTGTATTAGCTGGATTATTTCCATTGTTAAATTTAACCTCTCTTAAATCGTGTTGATAGCCTCCTTGTAAATGAATGAGCTCGCCAAATAATCCCTGACGCACCATATTTAAAACGGCCATTACATCACGGCGGTAACAAACATTTTCAAGCATCATAACTTGTGCGTTGTAACGCTCCGCCGTTTTTACAACATCCCAATGATCTTGTAAACTAAGTCCAATACAAACTTCGGAACCAACATATTTTACGCCCGCTTCTAAAGAACCAACAATCATAGGTTTATGCCACTCCCAAGGTGTAGCAATTACAACACCATCTAGTTTTTCTTTTTCCAACATGCGCTTCCAAGCATAGGCGTCGCCAGTATATATAGCTGGCATTTTTTTACCAGACTTGGTGATATCTTCTTTTGCGCTATTCAGCATATAATCGCTAACATCACAAATAGCAACAACATCTACATCTTTACGTCTTAGAAGTAAGTCTAGATGTCCTTGACCTCTTAATCCTACCCCAATAATGCCAATTTTAATATTACTAGCTGATGACTTTGCAAAAATATTTGCATTGGGCATAAATGCTACAGAAGCTGCTGCAAGGCTGCTATTTTTTAGGAAGTTGCGTCTTTTCATTTAAAATTGTTTTAAGGTGTTCAAGATAAATAAATTATAACAATTTTAAGGCCGTTTTAAGTAGTTTGCATACTATATTAGGCAAGATTTGAAAATTGATCAAAAAAATAGCAATAATGAGCAGTAGAAGCCCCCTCCTCTACTTATTTGTATGCTTGTTATTGATAAGCAAAGCAGCAAGTGCCCAAACCGATACCACCTTTTGGTTTGCGGCCCCAGACCTCCAACAGGCCCATGGAGATAGGCCCATTTTTTTAAGAATTTCAACACAAAATACAGAGTCAGTTGTTACAATTTCTCAACCCGCTAACGCAAGCTTTACACCCATTACTTTAAATGTTGCTGCCAATAGTTCCAATTCAATAGATCTTACGGCTTATATTACACAGCTTGAAAATGTGTCACCTAATACGGTTACCAACAAAGGTTTGCTAATAAGTGCGACAACCCCTATATCTTGTTACTATGATATTGCCCATGGATTTAACGGAGACATTTATGCCCTCAAAGGAAAAAATGCACTCGGCACAAAATTTACACTTCCCTTTCAAATGGGATTTGTTGGCAGAGGGCTTCCATTATACACCACCGATTTTATTATTCTTGCCACAGAAAATAATACACAGGTTACCATTACATCCAAATCCAATTTAATGGGTCATGCGGCCAGCGTTCCGTTTACCATCACTTTGCAAAAAGGAGAAACCTATACCTGCTCTGCTGCAAATAATATTGCAACAGAAAGACCAGGTGGTACCTTAGTAACTTCCAATAAACCCATTTGTATTTCTACCAAAGACGATTCGCTTTTTTATACTGGACAAGGATGCGCAGATACTGCTGGTGATCAACTGATACCAGACAATATTGCAGGGCAAGAATTTATTGTGATAAAAGGCTATTTTAATAGTTCCGATTTTTATTACGTTTTTGCCATCGAAAATAACACCATTGTAAAATTAAATGGAGCCACGGTTGCTACCCTGCAAGCTGGTGAATATTACAAAGGCTCACTTAGTGAAAACTCCTGCTTTGTAAATTCAGATAAACCCGTTCATATTTTTCATATTACTGGATTTGGATGTGAGCTTGGTGGCGCCATTATACCATCTATAAAATGTACCGGATCAAAAAGTATCAGCGTTACTAGGGCTTCAACTACAGGAAGTTTTTATTTAAATGTATTAGCCCCAAAAAATAGCATCAATGATTTTAAATTAAATGGCAGTAATGCTTCTATTGATGCCAGCCTATTTAGCCCAGTGACAGGTAGTAATGATGAATGGATGTATGCGAGACTGAACCTTCCGGCCTCTGTAATTTCTGGTGGACAAAATGCACTTATCGAAAATAGCAAAGGAAAATTTCACGTGGGGGTAATTCAAGGAACTTCAGGATCTACTGGCAGGTATGGCTATTTTTCTGATTTTAGTAGTAATGTGATTCAGCTCATTGATGCAACTAAAAACACTGAAATATTTACAAACAATCAACCCATTTGCTATAATACAACAGCTTCTATTAATGCCGTAACGCAGGATGCTAATACCTATACTTGGACTGGGCCCAATAATTTTTCTAGCACTGGCGCTAATTTGGTTATTAATAATTTCACCAACCTCAATGATGGTCTATATACTATTACATCTGCGTCAACCGCCTGTGGTGTTGCAACAAAATCAATCGAATTAAAATCGGAGCGTGTATTTGCAAATTTTACATCTACACAAACCGGTTGTATTCAAGACTCTGTATATTTTAATACCCCTGCAATCAATGATGCTAGATGGAATTGGAATTTTAGTGACGGGAAATTGCTTGATACCACAAGTTCAAATATTAAACCCATTAAATATAGTGGCGTTGGAAACTATCCTGTTACTTTAAAAGTAACTTCTAAAAATGGTTGCGCTTCTGATGTAGTAACAAAAAATATTGAAATAACACCCAAGCCAATTGCTTCATTTACGGCTACAACAAATACTTGCGTTAATATAAATATAAACTTTGCAGAAACCTCTTCTATTACCAATGGAACGCTACAAAAAAGTTACTGGAATTTAGATGACGGCAAAGGAGTTATCAATTCAAATAGTTTATCGCAGCAAACAACAACATATGGCAGTTGGGGAAATAAAAACCCATGGCTCATTGCAGAAGCTAGCTCCGGTTGTAAAAGCGACACTTTTAAATTAGCGAGTCCCCTACTTATTCATTCAGTTCCTGTTATAAAATTTTCGCTACCCGAAGTATGCTTAAATGATGCAAACGCGGTTTTTACAGATAGTACAGCATCTGCAGATGGTGCTACTAATTTTTCGTACCAGTGGAATTTTAATGCGGGCAGCCCTGCTATTACACCAGGCCCTACTTATACGCCTGCGCAGTTAAC
>CAMDLR010000008.1 GCA_945901845.1 Sediminibacterium ginsengisoli
CTCAAAAAATAAAACCATGCGCCGTTTTCTTTTTTTAATCATCCTTGTAATTCCTTCGTTCCTATTTGCACAAACAGCAAATAGTTTTTTTGAAAAAACAAAAAACATGAAACGTCAATCTGGATTTTTCACTTTTTTTATAGACGAAGCAACTGGAAAAATATGGTTAGACATTGATAAGTTAGGTCAAGAATTTTTATTCGTTCATTCATTACCGGCTGGTTTAGGATCTAATGATATTGGGCTAGACAGAGGACAAATCGGAGATACTAAAATTGTATTTTTTGAGCGCGTGGGTAAAAAAATATTACTGGTTCAACCCAATTACGACTACCGTGCAAGTAGCGTCGATAAAAATGAAAAAAGAGCCGTAAAAGAATCTTTTGCAAGTTCTACCATTGCCTCTTTTGTTATCGAAGAAGAACAAACGGGTCATTTATTAGTGGACGCAACCTCCTTTTTTGTGAAAGACACACACGGTGCAGCAGATAAAATTAAAGCTATGCGTCAGGGAACGTATTCGTTTAACGAACCCCGTTCTGCGATGTATTTTAATAATACCAAAAACTTCCCGCTCAATTCAGAATTTGAAGCGAGCATTACATTTACAGGTGGTGCCGATGCAGGTAGATTTGTAACAAGTGTAACGCCTTCACCAGAAGCGATCACGCTTCGGATGCACTATTCATTTGTTCAACTTCCTGATAATCAGTACAAAATAAGAAAATATGATATTAGAAGTGGATATTTTGGCATCTCTTATTATGATTACAGTTCTGACTTTACAACCCCCATCGAACAAAAATTTATTTCAAGACATCGACTCGCCAAAAAAGATCCTGCTGTACAAGTCAGCGAACCCGTTACGCCCATTGTTTATTATTTAGACAACGGCACGCCAGAACCGATTAGGTCTGCGCTGTTAGAAGGCGGCCGCTGGTGGAATCAAGCTTTTGAAGCAGCAGGCTACAAAAATGCATTTATTGTAAAAGTACTTCCTGATAGTTGCGACCCCATGGACATCAGGTACAATATGATTAATTGGGTGCACCGTTCTACCAGAGGATGGAGTTATGGCGCTACCGTAACTGACCCGCGCACTGGAGAAATTATTAAGGGTCAAGTAACACTTGGGTCACTCCGGGTTAGACAAGACTATTTAATATTTACTGGATTACTAGCACCATACGAAACAGGAAAGCCCGTTCCGACCACCATGAAAGAAGCAGCGCTTCAGCGTTTACGTCAACTTTCTGCGCATGAAATTGGACATACCCTTGGCTTACAACACAACTATGCGTCTAGTTATAATGATAGAGCATCTGTAATGGATTATCCGCACCCTAATATTTTTATCAATGAAAAAGGGGAGATGGATTTTTCTAAAGTGTATACCAACGAAATTGGAGCCTGGGACAAAAGAGCCATCATGTATGGATACCAGGATTTTGAAAAAAATACCGATGAAACAAAAGCACTTCAAAATTTATTAGCAGAAAATACAAAACAAGGACTCTTATTTATTGCAGACGCGGACGCACGAGCTGCGAGCGGCTTTCACCCCAATGCGCATTTATGGGATAATGAAAAAGACGCCACTGTTGGATTAAAAAATACACTCGCAGTTAGATCAAAAGCGTTGAACCAATTTTCTGAAAATACAATTAGAATTGGCGCACCACTTGCTACACTCGAAGACGTACTTGTTCCTGTTTATAATTATCACCGCTATCAATTAGAAGCGGTTTGCAAATTAATTGGCGGTATCGATTATAGTTATAGCACCAGGGGTGACGAACAAAAAAAACCAAGCTTTGTTCCTTTTGCGATGCAACAAAAAGCATTGACTGCTGCGGTAGCTTGCTTATCTCCTACTACCTTAACATTACCAGAATTTATTGTTGCACAAATTCCACCAAGGCCCCCTTTGTATTATAGTGGCGAACTTTTTGCAAAAAGAACAGGCATGAGTTTTGATCCACTTTCTGCCGCAGAAGCACTCGCCGACTTTGAACTCGCGTTTTTATTTAATCCTGAAAGAGCCAACCGTTTAACCATCAATAAAGCCAGAGGTGAAAGCATTGGATTTGCAGAACTCATCGATGCAGTGGTTGCAGAAACCTATCAAAAACCTTTAGGGAAAGGATTACAGGAAGCCGTAGGATTACAAACACAACAAATGGTAGTAACCTGGCTTTTAGGGGTATCTCAATCAGAGCAAAGTAATTACATGGTAAAATCTATTTGCCATGAAAAATTGAACGCACTAAAAAAATGGGCAGTTGAACAAGTAAAATTAAATCAATACAAAACGCATTTCGCGTATTTGATAGAACGCATAGAGCACCCGAAAGAAATAAGTTTACCAAAGCACAAAGAAATTGCACCAGGCGCACCCATTGGATGTGATATGGATTAAATAATGAGTGAAACAGTTACACGAGCATTCTTAAAGGCTCTTCTAACAGAGACTTAAGGGTTTGTAAGAAAGCTGCTCCGGCTGCACCATCCACAACGCGGTGGTCGCAACTGAGGGTTACTTTCATTACGTTACCAGGCACTACTTGTCCATTTTTTACAACCGCCACTTGTGCAATACCACCTACTGCAAGTATACATGCATCTGGAGGATTGATGATGGCTGTAAATTCATCTACGCCAAACATACCTAAGTTAGAAATGGTAAATGTGCTGCCTTCCCAATCTGAAGGTTGTAGTTTTTTGTCTTTTGCTTTTTGCGCAAACCCTTTTACTGCAACACCAATTTCACTGAGTGATTTGGTATCTGCAAAACGTACAACTGGAACGAGTAAACCTTCGTCTACCGCAACAGCAATGCCAATATTTACATGATGGTTGGTGCGAATAGAATCACCGAGCCAACTGCTATTAATTTTTGGATGTTGTTTTAATGAAAGTGCTGTTGCTTTAACAACCATATCATTGAAACTAATTTTTACCGGTGCCACTTCATTAATTTTTGCGCGCGCTGCAACAGCGGCGTCCATATCAATGCTCATGGTTATGTAAAAATGCGGTGCCGTAAATAAACTTTCGCTTAAGCGGCGCGCAATTGTTTTACGCATTTGAGAAACCGGTTGGTCTTCAAAATGCACAACACCTGGGTGTGCAGCTTGAACTGCTACTGAAGCAGAAGCACCCGTTATTGGAGTAGCGGCCACAACTGAAGCAGATACTGGCGTGTAGCCGTCTATATCATATTTAGTGATACGTCCATTATCTCCGGTTCCTTGTACATATTTTAAATCAATGCCACGCTCTTCTGCCATTTTTTTGGCAAGTGGGCTAGCAAAAATTCGACCTTCATTAACAACCGCCTGAACTGCAGGTGCAGCAGGTGTTGGGGCAGCAACTGGCGCTGGTGTTGAAGGAGCCACAGCAGTTGCAGTTGCAGGCGCAGATGCACCCGCACTACTTTTTACAGCGGCAACAATTGCATCAATATTAGTACCAGCAGCACCAATCACACAAAGTAAATCGTTCACTAAAATTTTCTCTCCTGCCTTAGCACCTTGGTATAATAAAATACCATCTTTATAACTTTCAAGTTCCATGGTAGCCTTATCGGTTTCGATATCTGCTAAAACATCTCCTTTTTTAACCGTATCTCCTACATTTTTTTGCCAACCTGCAATCACACCTTCTGTCATGGTATCGCTTAAGCGTGGCATAAGCACCACTTCTTCCATTGCAGCCACATCCATTGTAGCACTTGCAGCGGGAGCTGCAGTTGCTGAAGCTGCTGCAGGAGCAGTCTCAGTAGCAGTTACTGTAGCAGGCGAATTCGCTCCAACAGATGCTATCAGTGAAGCAACATCTTCACCAGCCTTCCCAATAATAGCAAGCAAATCATTGACTTGCAATTTGCCTCCTTTTGTAGTTCCTATATGTAACAAAAAACCCTCTTGGTAGCTTTCAAGCTCCATGGTTGCTTTATCTGTTTCGATTTCAGCCAATAAATCACCTTTTTTTACCGCATCGCCCACATTTTTGTGCCAAGCTGCAATAACACCTTCGGTCATTGTATCACTTAAGCGGGGCATTAAAATCACTTCAGCCATAAGATTCGGTTGCGCTTTTAATTAAGCCTCGAAATTAAGGAAAAAAGGGATTGAGCGCCCCCAAAAAGCCCGTTTATTTGACTAATAATAACCGAAACCTTACTTTTACGTCAAAGTGGCCACCTATGACATCCATGATTTCCGAAGGCATCGAAATAAGTGTAGAAACTTTCTACCAATCGGACTACAGTAGTGCCGTTTCCAACGAATTCATGTTTGCATACCGCATTACCATCGAAAACCACAACCATTTTAATGTTAAACTGCTGCGTAGGCATTGGGAAATATTTGATAGTTGCGGCGAACATAAAGTAGTAGATGGCGAGGGTGTGATTGGTATTCAGCCCATTATCAAACCTTCCGACCGTTACCAATACATCAGCGGCTGCAATTTAAAATCGGAGCTTGGGCGTATGCAGGGCAGTTATGAAATGGAAAATGAAAACAACAAAACCTTGTTTACAGTTACGATTCCAGGTTTTGATCTGATTGTGCCATCTAAATTAAACTAATCGGCTTCTATTCAGCGCCTATTTCTAGGGCTTGTATTTGGCCTGTTCAAAAATTATTTTTGCAGGCGTTTTCATCACTTTATCGAGTGGCAATTCTTTATTTTTTTGAAGCCAGGCTTCTACAATTCTATACCCAACAAACTGCCCTATAAATCCAGGAGATGCATCACCAAAAACGGCCGTATTAGGGCCATCCTGCATGTAATCGCCAATTAAAGAAGGATCTTTTTCGAATAATAAATTATTTTGAATAAAAAATGACCAAATATCTTTTTCCCTTTTATAACAACCTTCTAGTTGCGCAGCCGTATATCCTGTTACAAGACTATCTTGCTCGCTAGGTAATACTTGTTTTAAAAAATACAAACGTTTTCCTGCTTCTACCATTTGTTCACAAAGTGGTGCACCTGCATCTTGCAAAGGAAACATATCATCGCGTATATTTTTGATGCAATTGGTGGCCATATAGGATGGCTCAAAACGCCTTGAAACATATATAGGATAGAGGCTTTGGCCTTCTTCAGATAAATAAATGGGATCATTTTTACCAAGGTACATTTGAAGTCCAATAGCGAGCGCGTCAATGGTGATGATATTTCCAAAACTATTGATGGGCCCAATAAATGTTATCAGTTTAGTAGGTAACTTGTAATCCGGAAAATAATATTTTATATATTTCAAGCCTTCTTTAATTGCTTGCTCTTGTTTTTGAATGGAAGAAAATTTACTACTAGCTTGTTTGTATAACGATTGATAAGCACTAATAAATTGAGGTACATCTTTCGTTGCTGTTTCTGGCGTTGTTGCCAAAATATTGTATAAAAAATCTTGTGTAAATAATGGTTGTTGTCCAGCTAGTTTTTGCAAAGAAGCATCCAAACGAAGTGTGTCGATTGCAAAAAAAGATTGTTCGTACCGGACCGTTGCAAGGGGCACTTCAATAGCACTAATGTCTGGTGTTTTTTGAAACGAATTACAGCTTAGTAAAATAACAATGGCAGCGGCTGATAGAAACTTGGTCATGCAATAAATTTGACACAAAGATGTTACTTAAATTCGTTAAAAAATAAACAAGATTTAAATGAGGCAGGTGGTATTTGGTATGTAAAAGTTACTGACCTTTGCAGCCACCGCAGTTATCCCTATGAAAATAAGTATCGCGCAACAGAACTACCACATTGGAAATTTTGAAGAGAACACAGAGAAAATGCTGTGTGCCATAGAACTTGCCAAAAAAGAAGGCGCCGATCTTATTTTATTTAGCGAAATGAGTGTTTGCGGCTACCCTGCCCGCGACTTTGTTGAGTTCGACGATTTTATCAACAAATGCTACCAAAGCATTGATACCATTAGAAAAGCGGCCGATACCATTGGCGTGCTTATTGGTAGTCCAGCGCGTAATCCGGGTAAAAAAGGGAAAGATTTATTCAACACCGCCTTTTTCTTATACGAACAAAAAATTGTAGCTGAAATTCATAAAACATTACTTCCTACCTACGATGTATTTGATGAAAACAGGTATTTCGAAGCAGCTAGCAGCTGGGAAGTGATCCCATTTAAAGGAAAAAAATTAGCGGTAACCATTTGCGAAGACATTTGGAACCTCGGAGACAATCCACTTTATACCATTTGTCCAATGGACGAACTCATGAAGCAGTCGCCAGATATCATGCTCAATTTAAGTGCTTCCCCTTTTGATTATACCCACGACGAAGACAGAAAAGCAACGATTAAGGCCAATGTTTTAAAATATAAAATTCCGCTTTTTTATTGCAACGCAGTAGGTAGTCAAACAGAAATTGTTTTTGATGGAGGCTCTTATGCATTTGATAAAGACGCTAATTTATGTGGTTCGCTACCCATGTTTAGATCAGAACTTTCTTTTTACACTTGCAATGATGATGGCACCATGCAAGAGCCTATTATAGAACCTGCAAGTCGCGTTCCCAATAAAGAATTAAACCCAGCAACACTTATTGCAGATTTAAACATCGATCAAATATATCAAGCACTCGTACTTGGCATTAAAGATTATTTTACAAAAATGGGTTTTACCAAAGCCATACTAGGTTCTTCGGGCGGTATAGATTCGGCGGTAACCCTTGCTATTGCTACTGATGCGCTGGGTGCACAAAACGTATTAGCAGTACTCATGCCTTCCGAATTTTCTACGGAGCACTCGGTGGCAGACGCTGTATTATTAAGTGAAAATTTAAATAATCCTTGCCATATAGTACCTATTAAAAATGTGTACCATTCTTTTTTAGAAACACTAGCACCTATTTTTAACGGCATGCCTTTTTCACTTGCCGAAGAAAATATTCAGAGTAGATCTAGGGGAAATATTTTAATGGCGATTGCTAATAAACTGGGCTACGTTTTACTCAATACGTCTAACAAAAGTGAACTGGCTACCGGCTACGGAACTTTATATGGAGACATGGCTGGTGGTCTTGGCGTACTAGGTGACCTTTATAAAATGCAAGTGTATGAATTAGCCAAATACATCAACCGCGAAAAAGAAATTATTCCTACAAATATTATGACCAAAGCACCAAGTGCCGAGTTAAGACCAGATCAAAAAGACAGTGATAGTTTACCTGATTATAGTGTGTTAGATCAAATTTTATACCAGTACATCGAAAAACGTGCCAACCCTTCGGCCATAATAGCTATGGGTTACAACAATGAACTTGTACACCGTACTTTAAAAATGGTAAACACCAACGAATACAAGCGCCATCAGTTTTGCCCCATTATTCGCGTATCACCAAAGGCATTTGGTGTAGGTAGAAGAATGCCGATTGTTGGAAAATATTTGTAATTACAGATTTTCAATAATGCCTGCAATACCCTGACCGCCACCAACACAAGCGGAGACCATCGAATATTTTTTATGTAACCTTTTTAAATCATGCAGTGTTTGCACCGTTAATTTAGCGCCTGTGCAACCCAGTGGATGACCCAGTGCAATGGCGCCACCATTAATATTTACTTTATTGGTATCTAAATCTAGTTGTCTGATAACAGCTAAAGATTGTGCAGCAAAGGCTTCGTTGAGTTCAATTAAATCAATGTCTTGCATGTTCATATTTGCTTGACGCAATACTTTTGGAATAGCCGCTACCGGACCAATACCCATGATGCGCGGATGCACACCAGCAACTGCAACATTGACCAACCTTCCGATCGGAACAAGTCCTAATTCGAGCATCATTTTTTCAGACATCACTACCACAAAAGCAGCGCCATCACTGGTTTGTGACGAATTACCAGCAGTTACGCTTCCATCCACCGCAAAAGCAGGTTTTAATTTTGCAAGTGCTTCGATACTTGTGTCTGCACGCACACCATCGTCAGAATCGACCACATAAGAACGCGTGGCTTTTTTACCTTTTTCATTGACATACACTTCTTCTACCGTGATAGGCAAAATACCATCCTTGAAATAATTTTCTTGTTGTGCAGTCATTGCTTTTTGATGCGATGCATATGCAAAAGCATCTTGGTCAGCTCTTGAAATCGTATATTCTTTGGCAACTGCTTCGGCAGTTAATCCCATACTTAAATAATAATCTGGATCGTTGTTGGCAATTTCATAAGAAGGCACTGTTTTCCATCCAGCTGTTGGCACCAAACTCATGCTCTCTGTTCCGCCAGCAATAATGCAATCGGCCATACCGGATCTGATTTTTGCGGTAGCCATCGCAATACTTTCAAGTCCACTCGCACAGTATCTATTAATGGTAATACCCGCTACATCTACGCCAAGGGCTCTTGCAGAAATCATGCGACCAAATTGCAAACCCTGTTCCGCTTCGGGTACGGCGTTTCCAACAATAACGTCATCTACACGCGCTGCAGGTAATGCAGGCAAGGTTTTCATGAGTCCTTGAATGAGTTGAACGGCTAAATCATCGGGTCTAAAAAAACGAAAACCGCCTCTTTTACTTTTTGTTACGGCTGTTCTAAATCCGGCTACAATGTAAGCTTCTTGCATGGCTAATTATTTACCCCTCAAATGTAGTGATTTTTTATAAAAAGTTGTTTATGCAACTAAATTCTTCTTTGGGCGTACAAACCTATCTTTGCGGGGTTATGATCTACCGCCTATTAAGAAACCTCTTGTTTTGCTTCCCTCCAGAAGCCGTACATTATTTTTCAATGAACTGGCTCAAGCGGCTTTGCGGTATTTCCTGGATCAAAAAATGGCTAACACAAAGTTTTGGCGTTTCAAATCCAACACTTACAAAAACAGTGTTTGGACTTTCCTTTACAAATCCAATTGGCCTAGGCGCCGGATTTGATAAAAATGCGCTTTACTTACATGAACTAGAAATTCTTGGTTTTGGTGCCGTAGAAATTGGTACCGTTACGCCAGTTGCGCAAGATGGCAACCCAAAACCACGCTTATTTAGATTACCAAAAGATAGGGCCCTCATTAATAGAATGGGTTTTAATAATGATGGTGCAGATGTGGTTGCTGCGCGCGTTGCGGCATGGCGCAACCAGAACCCCAATAGCAAACTCATTGTAGGTGGCAATATTGGAAAAAATAAAATGACCGCCAACGAAGATGCTTGGAAAGATTACCAGATTTGTTTTGAAAAATTATTTGATGTGGTCGATTATTTTGTGGTGAATGTAAGTTCACCAAATACGCCCGGCCTTCGTGCACTTCAAGATAAAGAAGCGCTACATGAGATCTTGTCAAATTTGCAAAAAATAAATGCGACAAAAAATTCGCCAAAACCCATCCTGTTAAAAATTGCCCCCGATTTAACAGAAGCACAACTAGATGATATCATTGCACTCAGTACCGAATTACAATTAGATGGACTTGTTGCTACCAACACCACAATTGATAGGCGTGGTTTGTATACCAACGAGAAAAAAATAGAAGCCATTGGCATGGGCGGCCTATCTGGCAAGCCGCTAACCAATAGATCCACGGATGTGGTACGCTATTTAGCAAAAGGATTAAACGGACAAATTCCAATCATTGCAAGTGGTGGAATTTTTACAGCCGAAGACGCTACCAATACATTAAATGCTGGCGCTACACTCGTTCAGGTATGGACCGGATTTGTATATGAAGGACCTGGCATTGTAAAAAATATTTGCTCAAAATTATAAGGTATAAAAATGGAATATTTATTCACGTCAGAGAGTTTGATTAGTTTTTTAGTACTCGTTATTTTAGAAATAGTACTAGGTATTGATAATGTCATTTTTGTGAGCATTATCATGAACCGTTTACCAAAAGAAAAACAAAAAAGAGCCAGACTTATTTGGATGGCGATGGGTATATTAACGCGCTGTGCACTTTTATTTGGACTCAGCTGGTTACTTGCACAAAAAGGCATCACAGTACTTCGTTTATTTGGCAATGATTTAGATATTGCCAGTATTGTAATGCTTGCGGGTGGTTTATTTTTACTCTATAAAACAGTAAAAGAAATTCACCAAAAATTAGAAGGTGAAGCAGATGAAGCAGCGGGAATTGCCTCAAAGCCACTAGCCTTTTCTACTGCCATTTTTCAAATCATTTTAATTGATATGGTATTTAGTTTTGACAGTATCATTACGGCAGGTGGTACAGCAAAGCATATAGAAATTATGATTGCCGCTGTTGTTATTGCTATGATTGTTATGTTTTTATTTAGCACCCATATTTCAAGTTTCATTCACAAACACCCTACACTAAAAATGTTGGCTCTTTCGTTTTTAGTGATGATTGGCCTCGTATTAATTGTAGAAGGTTGGGATCCAAAAAATGCACATGAAATGCATTTAAAAAACTACGTTTATTTTGCGATGGCATTTTCATTTAGTGTTGAACTACTCAATATGCGCATGCGTAAAAAGTATGTGAAGCCGGTTAGCTTGAGAGAGCCTCAAATAAAAAGTGAAGATTAAGTTGTAGACCAAAACGAACAATCATTCGTAAGGTTTTTTGAAAAAGATACGGACAAAAAAAGGTCTCACTTTTGGTGAGACCTTAATATAAGCAAGCAATCGAAAAGAGACTTTTTTGAAAAAATGGGGTGTTTAGGCCTCATTTTAAATGTCAATACTACACAATTTTTAGAAATTAACAAGTTTTTTTGATTTTTTTTGGTGCGCCCAGCCCAAGCAGCTTTAACCGCTTTATGCGATGAAAAAGAGCCGCCTTAGCGCGGCCATACTGGCCGCGCTAAGGCCCTCAAAATTTTCCAGCTCATCAAATGTTACAAAAGCTCCATTTTGTTGTCGCCACCGCACAATTGCCTGCGCCACAACTACTTGTAACCCAGCTTTTTGTACCAACTGCAGCACTGATGCCTGGTTTAAATTAGACTTTGGCACACGGCCCACATCAAGGCGCAAATAAGGTGTAAGCGCCTGTAGTAGGCTATCTTTTACGCCATATACCTGTAAAATGTCTTGAACTTTCACAAAACCACCCTGTTTTTCCCGAAATCCAACAATCCGGGCCGCCAAAACTGGGCCAATGCCCTTAAGCGCCTCAAATTCTTGCACAGACGCGGTATTAATATCAATAGGAGTGGCCTGCGTATAAGCTGGCTTGTAGGCCGTAGCCCATGGCTTGGATGCGGTGTTTTTAATGGAGGTGCGAACATAAGGCGCCAAACGGGTGGCTAAGTCAGGCGGCATGCCCCATATTTTAAATAGGTCTTGACCAGATTTAATATACCCTCCTTTTGTGCGGTAATGTTCGAGTGTAGAGGCCAGCTTTACACTAAAGCCAAGTGATTGAAGCGTGGCTACAGAAGCCGTGTTGGGGTCAAAAACAAAAGGCGCCTTATGAGCCGCAACCTCTACAAATGCATCACGCATATACATCGTATCAATACCAAACTGTTCGAGCGCCAGTGGTATGAGCAAGTCTGGCTTTTGCTGCCATAAAAATTTTGGAAGTACCAACACCATACCAATCATAACAAGCAAAACAAAGGCAGCCCATCTTTCTGGTTTAGAAAAATAAAAATAAGTACGCGGTTTATTTGGATGGGATGCAGACACATAGCAAACTACAGGCTAATTTGAAGCCCGTCATAAGCCAAACAAATATTTGCGGGAAGTTCATTTGAAACAGCCGTATGACTACCCAACTGATGAGAAATATGCGTCAAATAAACCCTCGGGATTTCAAGGGCATTGCCTAATTCTATGGCTTCTGATAAGGTAAAATGAGAAAGGTGTTTTTGTTTGCGCAGCGCATTAATCACAAGCACTTTAGAACCTTTTATTTTTTCCTGCTCCTGTGGTTCAATATAATTGGCATCGGTGATGTAGGTAAAATCGCCCATTCTAAAACCAAGTACCGGCATTTTATGGTGTGCCACATGTATGGGCTGCACTTTTATATCCCCCACCATAAATGGATCACGGTCTATTCCTATTATATTTAAATCTGGCACACCCGGATAACGGGTTTCTGTAAATGCATAATAAAAATCGCGCCTTATGGCTTCTTCGGTATTGGCACCCGCATAAATATAAATGGGCTTTTTAGAAAAATGATTAAAAGCCCTAATATCATCTAGGCCAGCAATATGGTCTTTGTGGGGGTGGGTATATACAATAGCGTCTAAATGCTCCGTTTTTGAGCGGAGCATCTGGTACCTAAAATCGGGGGTGGTATCAATAACAAACCTCGTGGTTCCAGAAGAAACTAGAATGCTAGTTCTTAAACGGTTGTCTTTGGGATCTTGGGAACGGCAAACATCACAATGACATCCAATCATGGGTACGCCACTACTTGTTCCGGTTCCTAAAAAATTAATATTTAAAGTACCGTGTTGCAAATTTTATGCAGCCACTTCGTTAATGGCTAGCTTTAAAACCGACTCGTATAATTTTTGAGATTCGAGTGTTAATTTATCGTACTCGATATTTAATTGTGGGATTAATTCAAGCAAAGTATTAATCCGTCCTTCTGTATTTAAAAACTTATTTAAGACTACAATTTTTTTGGATTCCAATAAACACCAGCCACTCTGAAAAGTTCCACGCTCATACCTTACCACATATTCAGATTCTCCTAAAATATCGCCTAACTTATCTAAATTGGTTTGTGTGTATTTCATAGTCAATAACAACAAAAATTGTTCTAACAAAAGTAAGCGACTATTCCACCATAACAAGATTTCAAAAAAAGTATTTATTCACATTAATTGCCCTTTGGAACCATTTTTATGACCGGTACAATCATTTCTTCTAAACTTATCCCCCCATGTTGAAAAGTATTTTTATAATAGCCTACAAAGTGGTTGTAGTTATTGGGATAACATAAAAATCCATCTTCCTTTGCAAACACATAACTAGAGTTTACAGTTGGCACAGGTAAGCCTGCTTTTGTAGGATCTTTAAATGCTAAAACATCTTTTGCATCATAGTCTAAATTGCGACCATGCTTGTAGCGTAAATTAGCCGTGGTTTGTTTGTCACCCACAATTTTATTAGGGGTGTTTACACGCACACTTCCATGGTCTGTGGCTAGTACAATTTTAATTTTTTTATCCGCAATTTTTTTGAGCGCTTGAAATAAAGGACTGTGTTCAAACCAGCTTTTGGTAAGGCTTCGGTAACTAGATTCATCACTTGCTAGTTCTTTTAAAACTTCCATTTCAGTTCTTGCATGACTTAGCATATCTACAAAATTATAGACAATAACACTCAGGTCATTTTGCAATAAATTGTGCATATTAGCTAGCAGCTGTTGTGCGTCTGCATGGTTCACGATTTTATGATAGCCAACGCGTAAGTCATCTTTTTTTAACTTGGCAAGATGTGCCCGCATAAATGTTTCTTCAAATAAATTTTTACCCCCTTCATCATCGTCATTTTTCCACTCCTCCTTAAACTTTTTTTCTATATCAATGGGTAATAAACCGGAAAAAATAGCATTTCTACAATAGTGGGTAGCCGTAGGTAAAATAGAGTAAAAAGTATCTTCCTCGAGCACCCTAAAATATTCTTGAAAAATGGGTTGAATGGCCTTCCACTGATCAAAGCGTAAATTGTCAATTAAAATAAAAAAAGTACTCGTTCCCTTTTCTACATGGGGCAGTACTTTAAACTGCAACAATTGATGACTCATAATGGGTGCATGTGCAGCACCTGGCGCTACCCAGCGCTCATAATTTTTACTGATGAATTTAAAAAATGCAGCGTTAGCCTCCTTTTTTTGTGCTTGTAAAATTTCACGCATTTCTGGGCTATCCGATTTCTCCATTTCGAGTTCCCAATACACCAGTTTTTTATAAATTTCCATCCACTCATGAAAATCCGGATTCTCCTGAAGCTGCATAAATAGTTTGGTAAACTCTTGTTGATAGGCGGCCGTAGTAGAAGCGGCTACTAGGTCTTTTTTGTCCATTATTTTTTTAAGACTCAGCAGCACCTGATTTGGATTTACGGGCTTAATCAGGTAATCGCTGATTTGCCTTCCAATGGCCTCATTCATGAGGTTTTCGGTTTCGTTTTTAGTGATCAATACAACAGGTAAATGCGGGTGGTCCATTTTAATGCGGCTCAGTGTTTCAAGGCCACTCAAACCGGGCATGGTTTCATCCAAAAGCACTACATCAATAGCATTAGATCCCAAATATTCAATGGCGTCATATCCATTGGTAAACGTAACTACTTCGTAGCCCTTTTGTGTTAAAAAGATTTGTTGAGATTGCAAGCTATCTACTTCATCATCAACCCATAATATCCGTCCTAATTGCATCAATTGAAGGTATTTAGTTAAAAAACGCTCCGTAAATCTATTTCATTCTTTGCTATCGAACTTCTATTTGTATTTTCGCAGTAGCTAATAAGTGGCAGTTTAACAATTTAACAACAGGCATGGCAGCACCCAAAAGAAAAATCATCAACGATCCGGTGTACGGATTTATCACCATCAATCATCCCCTGATTTTTTCAATTCTTGCCCATCCGTATTACCAAAGATTAAGAAGAATTACCCAAATGGCTATGGGTCAGCTCGTGTATCCGGGCGCCGTGCATACTAGATTTCACCATTCACTCGGCGCTTATCATTTAATGGGCAACGCGGTTAATGAATTAAGAAGCAAAGGCACAGAAATTACCGAAGAAGAAGAGATAGCAGTGAAGGCGGCTATTTTATTACATGATATTGGACATGGGCCTTATTCCCATGCACTCGAACATGTGGTTGTAAAAGGCGTGCACCACGAAGCACTCTCGCTTCAAATCATGCACGAAATGAACGCCGCATTTGATGGTCAACTCACCCTCGCCATAGAAATTTTTACGGGCGCTTACCACAAACCTTTTTTACACCAGCTCATAAGTGGACAACTCGATATGGACCGCATGGACTACCTCAGTAGAGATAGCTTTTTTTGCGGCGTCAGCGAAGGCGTGATTGGTTACGATCGTATTTTAAAAATGCTCGTCGTGGTAGATGGTCAACTTATGATTGAAGAAAAAGGAATTTATTCGGTCGAAAAGTTTTTAGTAGCACGTAGGCAAATGTACTGGCAAGTATACCTGCATAAAACAGTTTTATCTGCCGAAAAAATGATGGTTAAAATTTTAGAACGCGCGCGCAGTTTGTATACAAGTACCGATGCAGCCATGCAAACACAGTCGGCGCTGGATTATTTTTTAGGTGCATTTACGGGTGTTATGGATTCATTTGGATTAGCGCAGTTTTGTGCGTTAGACGACCATGATATTATGCATGCCATAAAGCGGTGGAGTGCACATCCAGACAAGGTTTTATCGCTTTTGTGTAGCCGTTTTTTAACACGTAAGTTATACAAAACAACCATACAATCGGAACCATTTTTAGCAGCGACCATTGCAGCCAAACAAAAAGAAAGTTTAGCAACTTTTGAATTAGACCCTTCCGAAGTTGATTATGTTTGTTTCACCGGAGAAGCCACCAATACACTCTACCAAACCAAAGACGAACGCATCAATATTTTATTTAAAGATGGAAGTATTAAAGACATTTCTGCAATAGACAATGCTTTAATTCACCAAAACTTATCTGCTGCCGTTAAAAAAAATTACATTTGTCAACTACTATAATTTTCTAGCATGCAATTCACTGCACAACAAATAGCCTTACTCGTTTCCGGTACCATCGAAGGTAATCCGGACACCACGGTTACTTCATTTGGTAAAATAGAAGAAGCTACAGCTGGGCAACTTTCTTTTTTAGCCAACCCTAAATACGAAGACTATTTATATACGACAAAAGCGTCCCTTCTTATTGTAAATGAAAACTTACAATTACAAAAAAACATAACGGCTACACTGGTGCGTGTTAAAGATGCGTATACCGCTTTTGCTACCTTACTTTCAACGTATCAAAATTTAAAAGCCCAGCAAAAAAAAGGTATTGAAACACCAAGTCATATTGCTTCAACTGCTTCGCTAGGCACCGATGTTTTTGTGGGCGCCTTTGCATACATAGGAGAAAATGTAACGATTGGAAACAATACCAAAATTTTTCCGGGTGCTTATATTGCAGAAAACGTTTCTATAGGAAACAACAGTACGGTACATGCGGGTGTGAAAATTTATGAAGATTGTGTGATTGGAAATGATGTGATCATTCACGCCGGAACCGTGATTGGAAGTGATGGCTTTGGCTTTGCACCTCAACCCGATGGTAGCTATCAAAAAGTACCTCAAATTGGCAATGTAATTATTGAAGATCAGGTAGAAATTGGGGCAAATACCGCAATTGATAGGGCCACAATGGGTTCTACTATCATTAAAAAAGGCGTGAAACTCGATAACCTCATTCAAATTGCCCATAATGTAGAAATAGGTAGCCAAACAGTGATTGCCGCACAAACCGGCATTAGTGGCAGCACCAAACTAGGGCAAAAAATTATGATTGGCGGACAGGCAGGTATTGCAGGACATTTAACCATTGCAAACGGCGTTAAAATAGCGGGTGGTGCTGGTGTCACCAAAAATTTAGACGGTGAAGGAAAATCCTACGCAGGCTTCCCAGCCGAAGACGCCAAACAGTCATTAAAAACCCAGGTTTACACCAGACAACTACCAGAATTGGAAAAAAGGGTTAAAGAATTGGAAAAATTAGTGACACAATTGCTTCAAAATGGGTCTAAATAGACCAAAACAGTGGTTTAACCACCCATAAATCATATTTTTGCGCTAGATTTTATCGAAATTAACATTCTAGCATGGACCAACATTTTAACCCAGACAAGCAACATACCCTAGCAAGCTCTATTGGTATCAGCGGAACTGGATTACATACAGGCGCACTTGTAGACATGACCCTTAAACCTGCCAACCCAGGTTTTGGATTTCAATTTCAAAGAACCGACTTAGAAGGACAGCCTATTATCAAGGCCGATTGTGACTTGGTAACAGATACTAGCAGGGGTACTACTTTGCAAGTTGGCGATGCAAAAATTAGCACTGTCGAACATATTTTAGCAGCACTTGTGGGCATGGGTGTAGACAATGTACTCATCCAAGTAAACGGTCCAGAAATTCCTATTGTAGATGGTAGCTCGACTCCATTTATTGAGCTTATCGATAAAGCAGGTGTACTAGAACAAGATGCAACCAAACAGTGGTATAGCATCGATGAAAACATTTTTCATTACGACGAAGATAAGCGTGTAGAAATGGTGGTGTTACCAGCACTTGATTATCAAATCACAACACTTATCGATTTTAATAGTCCGGTATTAGGAACGCAACACGCGGGTTTAAAAACCATCAAAGATTTTAGAACAGAAATTGCACCTTGTCGTACGTTTTGTTTTTTACACGAGCTGGAAGCCTTACTAGATAACGATTTAATCAAAGGTGGTGATATCAACAACGCCATTGTAGTAGTAGACAGGCCAGTTACTGATGATGAAATGACGAGGCTTGCAAAAGTATTCAAGCGCGAAAAAATTGAAGTAAAAAGCGAAGGCTATTTAAATAATTTAGAACTCCGTTTTCCCAACGAACCTGCAAGACACAAGCTACTAGATATTATTGGTGACCTAGCACTTATTGGCTACCCTATCAAAGGAAGAATCATTGCGAACAGACCAGGTCATAGCAGTAACGTTGCTTTTGCTAAAAAAATTAAACAGTACATCAAAAAAAATAAACACGTTAAAGATGTACCGGTTTATGACCCTACTATTCCACCCGTACTGTCACTGGTGCAAATAGAAAAAACATTACCCCACAGACATCCGTTTTTACTTGTAGATAAAATCATTGAATTAACAGACACGTACATTGTAGGTGTAAAAAATGTTTCCTTTAACGAATGGTTTTTCCCGGGCCACTTTCCAGGTAATCCTGTTATGCCAGGTGTGTTGCAAATTGAAGCACTCGCACAAACAGGCGGAATCCTTTGCATCAACTCCATGCCAGAAGGACTATACGATACTTACTTTTTAAAAATAGATAATTGTAAATTCAAACAAATGGTAAGACCTGGTGATACCATGGTTTTAAAATTAGAATTTACGGGGCCTATCAGAAGAGGTATCTGCGAAATGCGTGGCACCGTTTATGTAGGCGGAAAAGTAGCTACCGAAGCAGACCTTGTTGCGCAAGTGGTTAAAAGATCCGAAGCACTTTAAAACAAACACATGACACATCCATATACCTATATAGATCCTAATGCAAAAGTTGCCCCCAACGCAAAAATTGATCCATTTACCGTTATCCACGGTGATGTTCAAATTGGAGAGGGTACATGGATTGGAAGTAATGTAACCATCATGGATGGAACACGTATTGGAAAAAATTGCAGAATATTTCCAGGAGCTGTACTTGGCGCTGTACCACAAGATTTAAAATTTGATGGCGAAAAAACAACCGTAGAAATTGGTGACAACACGACCATTCGTGAATTTGTAACCATCAATAGAGGTACTACCGATCGTTGGAAAACCAAAGTGGGTAACAACTGTTTAATTATGGCCTACTCGCACGTAGCACATGACTGTGTTATTGGCGACAACTGTATTTTAAGTAATAGCGTTCAATTAGCGGGTCACGTTGTACTTGGTGATTGGGTTTGGATTGCAGGCGTGAGTGCAGTGCACCAATTTGTAACCATTGGCCAGCATTCTTATATTGCTGGAGGTAGCCTTGTAAGCAAAGACATTCCTCCATACATTAAAGCAGTACGCAACCCTTTAAGTTATGGTGGGGTAAACAGTGTAGGACTTAAACGCAGGGGATTTGAATTAGAAAGAATCAATCACATTTTAGATATCTACCGTATTATTTTTAATAAAGGACTTAACACCACACAAGCCTTAGAATTTATCGAAGAAGAATTACCAGCCAGCGATGAGCGCGATGAAATTGTCACTTTTATCAGAGAAAGCGGACGCGGTATCATCAAAAGATTTGTAAAAGGCGCAAGCGAAGAAGATTAATACCATGCACATCCAACTCGAGCAAATCGGAAAAAAATACAATCGGGAATGGATTTTTCGCGGACTCTCCTATACATTTCAAGCAGGTAAAAAATATGCTATTACTGGGCCAAATGGCGCTGGTAAAAGCACACTACTTCAAACTATTGCAGGTAGCACTGTATTATCTGAAGGAACTATCAAATACAGCATAGCCGGACAAGAGATACTTCCAGAAAATGCTTTTACTAGCCTTAGTATTTGCGCTCCTTACCTCACACTTATAGAAGAAATGACGGCGCTGGAATTTTTAGTTTTTCACCAAAGCTTTAAATGTTTTATGCCCGGCATCACACCAGATACGGCATTAGAAATAATAGGATTAACGACTGCTGCCAATAAACAAATCAGGTATTTTTCAAGTGGCATGAAACAGCGTATAAAATTAGCACAAGCTATTTTTTCAGATGTACCTGTTTTATTTTTAGACGAGCCGTGTACCAATTTAGATGAAACTGGTTATATACTTTACCAATCGCTGATTCAAAACTATGCAGCAGGTAAGTTGGTGATTGTAAGTAGTAATGATAAAGCAGAATATCATTTTTGTGAAGAAGTGATAGATATCAAAAAGTACAAATAAGCATGAATCCAAATATCAAAGCGCTTTATCAAATTGCAGGTAGCCATGAAAGAACCATTATTGGACTCATGAGTGGCACTTCACTAGATGGACTTGATATTGCTGTTTGTAAAATTTCAGGAAGTGGTAATCATACCAAACTTAGTGTTACCCATTATACAACCATACCTTATACCGAAGATTTTAAAACTGCCATTCGAAAAATTTTTTCCATCAAAGCCGTAGATTTAGAAGCCGTAACTCTCTTACATGCCCATCTAGCAAGGGTTCACGCTACTATGGTTTTATCTGCACTTGAAAGTTGGCATCTTCCAACTACAAGTATCGATTTAATTGCAAGCCATGGGCAAACCATTTACCATGCACCAAAATTTTTGCACCCTACAAGCGAATTCGGTAATGCTACATTACAAATTGGAGATGGTGATATATTAAGTGCTGCAACGGGCATTATAACTTTAAGTGATTTTAGACAAAAGCATATTTCAGCTGGTGGCGAAGGCGCACCTCTTGCATTATTTGGTGATACAATTTTATTTTCTAGTGCTACCGAAAATAGAATCTTATTGAATATGGGCGGTATTGCCAATTTTACGTACTTGCCTGCCGGACAAACCACAAATATTATAAGCACAGATGTTGGTCCCGCTAATACACTCATTGATGGTTATGTGAAAGCAAATTATCCTGGCCTGAGTTACGATGCAAACGGTGAAATTGCAAATACCGGTATTATCAACGAGGCCTTTATAAACGAAGTATTAGCGCATCCATTTTTTAGCGCAGGGTTTCCTAAAACAATTGGACCGGAATTATTTAACCTAGATTTTATTGCAGACGCTTTAAAAAATGCCGGCATTGTTTCAATGGCACATCAAGACATGGTGGCATCACTAAGTTATATTACCGCCCGTGTAATTGCCGATGGCATCATTAAAGTGGTAGGTGATGCTACTAAAAATATGGTGATTTATGCAAGTGGTGGCGGTATTCACAACGCCTATATTATGCAGCAGCTACAAAACATGTGCCCGGGGGCTTCTTTTAAAAATTTAGAAACATTGGGGGTGCATCCAGACGCAAAAGAAGCCGTATTGTTTGCGGTTTTAGCCAACGAAGCACTTGCAGGATCACCTACACTTAGCATGGGAAAAATTAGCTTCCCACAGTAAAATTATCTGCGTTTCGGTACGCATTAATAAGTGCGATTTCGCCTTCTTTTCCGCCACCAGCTTTACCATGTTCCATACCATAAATACCCCTGAAACCCTTATTGTGAATATGTTTGAATAAATTCTGGTAATTCATTTCACCGGTTCCTGGTTCGTTACGGCCCGGATTATCACCTATTTGAAAATAAGCAATTTCGTCCCAGCATAAATTAATGTTAGCGATAATATTTCCTTCATTTCTTTGCATGTGGTACATGTCAAATAGAATTTTACAAGATGGGCTATTAACCGCTTTACAAATCGAATAGGTTTGATCGGTATGTCTTAAAAACAAATCGGGCGTATCACTAAGTGGCTCCAATACCATGATTAAATTATGCTTTTCTAAAATATCGGCACCATACCTGAGCGACTCTATTACCCGAGCGGTTTGAATACCCATTGGAAGTTTGCGATCAAAATTACCAGGCACTACGGTCATCCATTTGGCATTACAACGCTTGGCAACTTCAACAGCATCATTACAATATTTTATAAATTTTTCACGCCACTGCTTATCGCCACTTGTTAAAGAAGTTTGTAGCGGCCAGTTATCATAGGCAATCACAAACACCCCCATACGCATGTTTAAGCTAGCCAGTGTATCACCTATTTTTTGTTGCATAACTGGCGTTCTAGACATCATGCCATTGTCTTCGATGGATCTAAATCCAACACTATGCGCAAATTTAATTTGCTCAATAAAATCAGGGCCAGCATGCGCACTAAACATACCATCATGAAAAGCATAATCCGCAGTAAATGGTTTTGACGCCAATACCTGAGGGGTAGCAGCTACAGCCTTACCCATAAAAGGTAAGGAACCGGCAGCAAGTGCAGCCCCAGATAAAATATTTTTCTTTAAAAAATTTCTTCTTTCCATGATGATCAATTGATAAGATTAACGCCTGCTAGCAATCAATAAATTAAGGTCCGTGTATTTTAAATCAAATTTTTGACTGATATAAAAATCAGTTAATGCCCCTTTAAATAAATAAATACCCTCTCTCACATTTACATCATGCCAAAGCATTTCATCAAGTCCACCCTCGTCACTAATCGTAAGCATGAGTGGCATGAGTACATTGCTAATGGCTTGGCTCGCCGTTCTTGCAAAACCAGATGGAATATTAGGTACACCATAATGTATCACACCATGCTTTACAAAAGTTGGTTTTTCATGACTTGTAAGTTCACTGGTTTCAAAACAACCCCCTCTATCAATGGCTACATCGATAATAATACTACCGGGCCGCATGGCTGCAACCATTTCTTCGGTAACAACAAGAGGCGCTCTGCCATATTCGTTGCTCAGTGCACCCACCGCAACTTCACATGTTTTTAATTGCTTGGCTAAAATTTTAGGCTCTAAGACAGAAGTCCAAACGCGCTGCCCTAAATTATTTTGGAGTTGCTTAAGCTTGTAGATATCATTGTCAAATACTTTCACCGATGCGCCTAATGCAAGTGCATTGCGGGTAGCACTTTCACCAACAATACCAGCACCTACAATGACTACTTTAGTAGGCGGAATACCACTAATACCGCCGAGTAATACCCCTTTACCTTTATTAAAACTGCTCAGGTACTGGGCTGCAATAAGCATAACAGCACTACCCGCTATTTCACTCATGCTGCGCACAATAGGATAGGTACCACTAGCGTCTTTAAAATTTTCAAAACTTAACGCTGTAATTTTTTTCTCCATCATTTTTTGAATATCCGCTTGTTGCAATGCAGAATAATGGATGGGAGAAATAATAATTTGATTGAGCTGTAATAAGGGTAAATCTTCAGAAACAATGGGCGCACTTTTTACAAGAATCGGACACTTATAAATTTCATGCCTATCAAAAACAATTCTTGCCCCCGCTTCACTATAATCTGCATCGGAGTAATGACTTCCCTCCCCCGCCAGATGTTCAATAGAAACTTCATTGCCATTGGAAACCAAAACACCAACGGCTTCCGGAGAAAGTGCAATTCGATTTTCTTGAAACGCCGTTTCCTTTGGAATACCAATATGCAATTTGGCGCCATGTGGTTTGATGTCTAATGTTTCTTCGAGGGTTTCGTATAAAAAAGAAGTAGAAATAGTTGGTTTACTAGTAGCCATAATTATTTGTATTTGCTAGTATCTAGCTGGGTTACTTATAAAGTTAAGATATTACGGCAGAATAAATATGTCTCGTTTGTTCATCTACCCGTGATAACCGAATCTCAAAAACAGGACCCGTTAACAAGGCTGGTACATTTTCGGGCCATTCAATCAAACAAATATCGCCACTGTGCAAATGTTCGTCAATACCAGCCCTAACAGCCTCCTCCAAAGATCCAAGGCGGTACCAGTCCATATGAAATAGAGCGCCTCCCTGATACTGGTATTCATTTACGATGGCAAAAGTTGGACTACTCACCGCATCCTGCACACCAAGCATTTTACAAAGCGCATGGATAAACGTGGTTTTACCTGTACCCATGGGTGCATAAAAAGCCCAAATTGGCGTATCCTTTCCTTCGGCCCAAGCGGCAGCTACCACTTCATGTATTTGGTCTAAGGTAAAATTTTGCTCCATCAAACAAATATACAAACAAAGGCCTCCGAATGAAGTAACTTTGTAGCAAATTAAGTCGTATGGAAAAAGTGAATTGGAAGGTAAAAGGCATGAGCTGTACCAACTGCGCACTTAGTGTAGACAAAGTAGTTACAGGCCTCGGTATGGAGGAAGTAAAGGTAAATTTCATGGGTGGAGAATTAAGTTTTAATGCCCCAGCAAATACCAATAAACAAAATATACAAAAAAAAATAGAAGCACTTGGTTATGAGGTAGAAGGAGAGGGTGTAGATGCCGCAAAAAAATCAAAAAAAATATTTAGTTCGCCGCTACAACGCTTTTGGTTTTGTTTTGTTTTTACAGCGCCCCTTATGCTACATATGATTCCTGGCGTACATATCCATGTACTCATGAATCCATATGTTCAACTAGGCTTAACCATCCCCGTATTTATTGTTGGCATGGGCTATTTTGGAAAAAGTGCCGTATTAAGTTTATCCAAAGGGGTTCCTAATATGAATGTGCTTGTAGCGCTTGGAGCGCTTGCTGCATTTGGCTATAGTTTGTATGGTACTATTATAGGAGAAGCCGAAAATTATTTATTTTACGAAACTACGGCCACTATTTTAACCCTCGTTTTTTTGGGTAATTTGCTTGAAGATAGATCGGTACAAACAACACAAGCTGCTTTGAAAAAATTAGCAGTATCTCAAAAGACAATGGCGAACCTCATTGCCTTTGATGAAAATCACCAAGAACTTGTTTTTCCTGTCGAAAATACCAGTTTAAAAGTAGGCGATATTGTACTGATCAAAAATGGAGAAACAGTACCCATGGATTGCAAAATTTTGTGGGGTGAAGCCAGCATCAACGAGGCCATTATTTCTGGAGAAAGCGTACCTATAATTAAAAAAATGAACGACCTACTTATTGGAGGTAGTATGGTGGAATCAGGCACCATCAAAGCATATATCACTGCCGTTGGAGAAAATACAGTGCTTGCTAATATTTTACAACTTGTAAAACAAGCACAAACAGAAAAGCCGCCCGTTCAACAACTGGCAGATAAAATAAGCGCCATTTTTGTACCTACTGTTATTGGTATTGCATTACTAACTATTGTAGGAAATTATTTTTTTGCTTCCCTGCCGTTTAGCAGTTCATTACTTAGAGGTATAGCCGTACTCGTGATTTCTTGCCCTTGCGCCATGGGCCTTGCAACGCCTGCTGCCATTGCCGTTGGGCTTGGCAGGGCCGCTCGAAATGGTGTACTATTTAAAAACGCTAGAAGTTTAGAGATATTTAAAAGTATCAAGCAAGTAGTGTTTGATAAAACGGGAACGCTTACTACTGGAAAATTTACGGTTACTAATTTTACGTTGTCTCCTACTGCAAGTATTGATGAAACAAGCTTTAAGCAAATTGCTTTTTCACTAGAAAAATATGCCAATCACCCTATTGCAAATGCAATTGCAGCAGCATGGAAAACAAAAGAAGATATCAGGTGGCAAAAAGTAGAAGAGCAAAAAGGACTTGGCATGTTTGCCACTGACAAAGAAGGCAATACTTACATAGCGGGATCATTTAAAGTAGCAACACAACATACCACAGACCATAGCCACAATGTTTACGTTTTAAAAAATAATATTTTATTAGGCTATATTGACGTGGCAGATGAAATTAGACCAGAAGCTAAAGAAGTGATTGCAACACTAAAACGCATGGGACTTCAACCCATTTTATTAAGTGGCGATAAAAAAGAAAAATGCGCACTCGTTGCCAATGAACTAGGTATCACACAGTTTTATTATGAGCAAACACCTGCAAATAAACTAGATAAAATTGGCGCCTTAAGCCTTCAAATGCCTACTGTCATGGTGGGTGATGGGATTAATGATGCGCCAGCGCTAGCCAAAGCAACTGTCGGCGTTTCACTAAGTGAGGCATCGCAAATAGCCATGCAAAGTGCACAAGTAGTACTCATGAACCACGGCATTAAAAATTTACCCCTTGCTCTCGGACTGGGTAAACACACCTATATTACCATCAAAGAAAATTTATTTTGGGCATTCGCTTATAATATTGTTGCGATTCCAGTAGCCGCATTTGGATATTTAAATCCAACGTTTGGCGCACTTGTAATGGGACTTAGTGATGTAGTGCTGGCTATTAATTCTATCCGACTTAATTTTAAAAGGGTAACACGCTAAGCACCTCATGTCAACTGCACTACAAATACTAGAAAAATATTGGGGGCATAACCAGTTTAGGCCTTTACAAGGAGGTATAATTGATGCAGTAGTATCAGAAAAAGATGTGTTGGCACTACTCCCTACAGGGGGCGGAAAATCAATTTGCTTCCAGGTTCCAGCACTTTTAAAAGATGGCATGTGCCTTGTCATTAGCCCCTTAATTGCACTCATGCAAGACCAGGTGAGCAACTTGCAAGAAAAAGGTATCGAAGCAGCTGTTATTCATAGCGGCATGCGCTTTATGGCCGTTAAAGAAACCTTGCAAGCATGTACAAGCGGTGCTTATAAATTTTTATACCTATCGCCTGAGCGTATCGAATCCAATTTATTTAAAGAGTATTTACCAGCACTTGATATTTCCCTCATTGCCGTAGATGAAGCGCATTGTATTGCACAGTGGGGTTACGATTTTAGGCCCCCTTATTTGCGGATTGCTGCTTTAAGAAATGAACTTCCCGGTGTTCCTGTCATTGCATTAACAGCATCAGCAACCAAAGAAGTAGAAGCAGACATCATTGAAAAATTATCTTTTAAAGCGTATGCTATTTTTAGGCAGCCGTATATACGTCCTGCACTTTCGTATAGTTATTTTGAAGTAGACAATAAAATTAACAAGACCCTAGAAATCATAAATAACGTAAAAGGGGCAGGTATCGTTTATTGTAATACCCGAAAACAAACAAAAGATATTGCCGAACTTTTACAACTTCAAAAAGTAAGTACCGACTTTTACCATGCTGGTTTAAGCGCAGATGAAAGACAGAAAAAGCAAAAAAAATGGATGGTAGGAGAAACGCGTATCATGGTTTGCACATCTGCATTTGGTATGGGTATCGACAAGGATGATGTAAGAACTGTAATACATTATGAAATGCCTGACTGCCTCGAAAATTATTACCAGGAAGCAGGTAGGGCTGGCAGGGATGGTAAAAAAGCCTACGCCGTTTTATTAGCCACAAAAGCAGACATTACAAACGCCCGTAACCTGCACGAAACAAGGTTTCCAGCCATTGATACCATTAAAAATATTTACCAATCTATAGCTAACTATTTGCAATTGCCGGTAGGTATTGGCGAAGGAGGTTACTATAATTTTAACCTACTTGAGTTTTGTAATAATTTTAAATTAGACATACCAGTGGTAACCCAAACACTAAAAGTGTTAGAACAGGAAGGGCATATCCAGTTTTCAGAAAATATATTTTTACCTACCCAGGTAAGTTTTACTTGCTCCAAAGAAAGTTTAGAAAATTTTCAGGAAGCATACCCTGTATTTGAACCGCTTATTAGAGCACTTTTAAGAAGTTACCAAGGCATATTTGACAATCGTATTTCGATATTTGAAAAAAGAATGGCGGGCATTTGTAAGGAAAGTATTGAAACAATACAAAACCAACTTCAACAATTAGCGGCCATGGGTATTATAGAATATTTGCCTCAAAAAGAAACGCCTCAAATTCATTTTTTGGTAAATCGTGCACCAGCCGCTTTTTTACACATTGATCAAGACCAATACCATGCAAGAAAAGAGGCTTTTACCACGCGTATTAATACACTAATAAATTTTGCAATACATCCAGGCAGCTGCCGTAGTGTTTTTATTGGCAACTACTTTGGAGACACAGACACAAGTGCTTGTGGGATTTGTGATTATTGCCTCGTGCACAAAAAAAGCAAACTAGAAAGCGCAGCATTTAGTTCCATAGAACAACAACTGTATACCTTACTCACTAAATCCCCCAGCCCAATTGACCAACTTTTAATGACCTTAGGAAAAGAAAAGGAAGAAGCAGCCTGGGAGGTGCTACACTTTTTAGAATCTGAAAACAGATTGATTATGAACGAAGACGGCACAATACAACTGGTTTAGACCTGTTTTAACAAAATATTGGAAGTTCGCCTGTACCAATACTTATTAATTTATCTTTATTTCACATAAAATAGTATCCCATGGAAGAAGCAAAAAAATACAAGATTTTACTTTGTGAAGATGACACCAACCTAGGTATGGTTTTAAAAAACTACTTAGAATTAACAGACTATGATGTAACACTTGAGCGCGATGGCCGTTTGGGATTGGCTGCTTTTCAACGTGAAAAATTTGACATTTGTTTGTTGGATGTCATGATGCCCAATATGGACGGGTTCACACTTGCGGAATCCATTAGAGATGTAGATCCTGATATGCCATTATTCTTTTTGAGTGCTAAAACCATGAAAGAAGATATTATCCAGGGTTACAAACTAGGTGCCGATGATTATATCACAAAGCCATTTGACAGCGAAGTGTTGCTACTAAAAATTAAAGCGATCTTAAAGCGAAGCGAAGAAGAAAATAAAATCAACGACAATATTGAATTTGATTTAGGTAACTACCATTTTAACCCAAGACTTCGTGAATTAAAAATTGGTGCAACTGTTCATGTTTTATCGCCTAAAGAAAATGAGCTCCTTAAAATGTTAGCTGAACATAAAAACGATTTACTCCAAAGAGATAAAGCATTAAAAAAGATCTGGGGCAGCGATACGTATTTCAACGGAAGAAGCATGGATGTGTATATTGCTAAATTACGCAAGTACCTCAAAGAAGATACACAAATTGAAATCGTAAACGTTCATGGCAGTGGATTTAGACTCGTAGCACCTTAGTAATTTTTATTCAGAAAATAAATTGGGCTTACTAGATAAGCCTGCTAAACGGCCAAGGTGTGTATACGCTTTGGCCGTTACTTCTCTACCCCTTGGCGTACGCTGCAAAAATCCTTCTTGAATTAAAAAAGGCTCATACACTTCTTCAAGCGTGCCTGCTTCTTCACCAACGGCAGTAGCAATGGTGGTTAAGCCTACAGGACCACCTTTAAATTTATCAATAATCGTGAGCAAAATACGGTTATCCATTTCATCGAGGCCGTGCGCATCTACATTTAATGCCTTTAGGCCATGTTGTGTGATACCTAAATCAATTTTTCCGTCATTTAATACCTGTGCAAAATCTCTTACCCTACGTAATAAGCCATTTGCAATACGGGGCGTTCCTCTACTTCTACGCGCAATTTCAAAAGCGGCATCCGTGTTAATTTTTGTATTTAAAATAGTAGCGCTTCTTTCAATAATTTTTTGAAGGGTATCGGCCTGGTAATATTCGAGTCTTGATTTAATACCAAAACGCGAAAGCAGTGGCGCCGTTAATAAACCTGACCTTGTGGTAGCACCTACAAGTGTAAATGGATTTAAATTAATTTGAACGCTACGCGCGTTAGGGCCCGAATCAATCATAATGTCAATTCGAAAATCCTCCATAGCAGCGTACAAGTATTCTTCTACCACAGTGCTTAAGCGGTGAATTTCATCTATAAATAAAACGTCGTTAGGACCTAAATTGGTGAGCAGTCCCGCTAAATCGCCTGGCTTTTCAATAACCGGACCCGAAGTTTCTTTAATATTTACACCCAGTTCATTGGCTACGATACGGCTCAGGGTGGTTTTACCCAGTCCCGGAGGTCCATGAAATAATACGTGGTCTAATGCTTCGCCTCTAAGCTTTGCCGCCTTGATAAAAATAACCAGGTTTTCAATGAGTTGAGGCTGCCCCGAAAAATCATTTATTTCGGATGGACGTATCGTGTTTTCAAACTCCTTGTCTGCAGAAGTTAAATTGGAGGCGTCGGTATTTAAATTAGCGTTAGACATTTTTCAAAACTAGTTAAAAAAGAGCAGTTCTACACTACCACATTAATCATACGGCCTTTTACAAAAATTAATTTTTTAACAGGCTTTCCTTCCATCCACTTTTGAACAAGCGTGTCCGCTAATACGATGGCCGTTACTTCTTCTTCAGAAGCGTCAAGCGCAATAGAAATATTGGTACGCAGTTTTCCGTTGATACTTACCGGATATTCTTTGGAAGATTCTGTTACATGCTTTGCATCAAAAACCGGATAATGCGCATCTAATACAGACCCTTCATTACCGGTAGCGTTCCATAATTCGGCGGCCACATGCGGCGCATAAGGCGTTAATAAAACCAGTAGCGGAGACAACACTTTTAATGAATGACATTTAATATCTGCTAAATCATTTACACAAATCATACATGCACTCACTGCTGTATTAAAACTAAAACGCTCCGTATCTTCTTCAATTTTTTTAATAGTACGGTGCAAGATTTTTAACGCCTCTGGTGTTGCTGGCTCATTATTATATACCGCTCCTTTTTCTTCATCAAAAAACAAGCGCCATAATTTTTTAATAAACCGGTGTACGCCTTCTATACCCTTGGTATCCCATGGCTTGCTTTGATCTACAGGACCTAAAAACATTTCATACATCCTAAAGGTATCCGCACCGTATTTTTCTACTAATATATCTGGATTAACGGTATTGAATTTAGACTTCGACATTTTTTCTACTTCAACGCCACAAATGTATTTTCCATTTTCTAATTCGAAGCTTGCGTTAGCGTATTCATTGTTGCGCCATTTTTTAAACGCTTCGGTATCTAACTCAACGCCATCTACCATATTAACGTCTACATGTAATTTGTCTACTTCTTGACCGGCTACTAGACCTGCAGAAATAAATTGTTGGGTTCCTTTTTTACGAAAAACAAACCTGCTACTGCCTTGAATCATCCCTTGGTTTAATAGCTTTCTAAACGGCTCATCAAAACCAATATGACCAAGGTCAAATAAAACTTTGGTCCACATACGACTATACAACAAATGCCCCACAGCATGTTCGGTACCACCAATATATAGGTCTACCTGATTCCAATAATCACTCACTTTACGGTCGCAAAAACTGTCTGTATTGTGCGGATCCATATACCGCAAAAAATACCAGCTACTTCCCGCATAACCGGGCATGGTATTGGTTTCCAGTTCTTTTTCTACCCAAGATGGAATGTTGGCAAGCGGCCCTTCTCCTTCCGGACCGGGACTATACGAATCTACTGCTGGTAATAACAAAGGAAGCTCCGTTTCAGTTAATGCAACTGCCACACCATTTTTCCATTGTACTGGAAAAGGTTCACCCCAATACCTTTGTCTACTAAACGCCGCATCGCGCATTTTATAATTCACTTTGCGTTTGCCAATGCCTCGCTCTTCTAATGTTGCAAGTGCAATTTTGATGGCATCGCGCATGATAATTCCGTTTAAGAAATCACTATTAAAAAGGGGCGCATCTTTTGTTGAATTGGCTTCCTCGCCATTATAAGCATCACCAATAATATTGGTGATAGGAATATTAAAATGTTGCGCAAATTTATGATCGCGCTCATCACCACATGGAACGGCCATAATAGCGCCAGTACCATAACCTGCTAACACATATTCAGAAATCCAGATTGGAATTTGTTTGCCATTACATGGATTGACTGCAAAAGCGCCTGTAAAGCAACCTGATATTTTTTTCTCTGCTTGACGCTCTCTATCACTTCTGCTTTTTACATACAGGATATAATTATCTACTGCAATTTGCTGTTCTCTAGTGGTAATGCTTGCAATGATATCATGCTCGGGTGCTACCACCATAAAATCCACACCAAAAATAGTATCAGGTCTTGTGGTGTATACTGTTAAAGTAGCATCTGTATCAAGCGCCGCAGAAGCAATTTTAAAATCTATTTCGGCGCCATAAGATTTGCCAATCCAATTGGTTTGCATTTCTTTCATAGCCTCGCTAAACTCAATGGTATCAAGGCCTGACAGTAATCTATCTGCATAAGAAGTAATGCGTAAATACCACTGACGTAGTTTCTTTTTTACGACCGGATGTCCCCCTCTTTCACTCACACCATTCACTACTTCATCATTGGCTAAAACGGTACCAAGTGCTTCGCACCAGTTAACTTCACCATGACCACAAAATGCAAGTCGGTACTGCATTAAAATTTGCTGCTGCTCGGCGTTTGAATACCCTTTCCACTGTACTGCTGTAAATTGAATAGTAGCATCTGAAGGACATGTATGTGCCGCATTACCATTTTTTTCAAATTCGTTGATCAAATTTAAAATGGGTTCTGCTTTACTTTTTTGGGTGTTGTAAAAACTATTAAATAGTTGCAAAAAAATCCATTGTGTCCATTTATAATATGAAGGCTCACAGGTTCTGATTTCTCTACTCCAATCGTAACTAAATCCAATATTATCAAGCTGCGCTCTAAACGTATCAATATTTTTATGGGTGCTCACCGCTGGATGCACGCCATGCTCAATGGCATACTGCTCGGCGGGTAACCCAAAAGCATCATAACCCATCGGGTGCAGTACATTAAATCCTTTTAATCTTTTATACCTACTAAAAATATCGGAGGCAATATAACCGAGCGGATGACCCACATGGAGGCCTGCACCACTTGGGTAAGGGAACATATCAAGCACATAATACTTGGGTTTTGAAGAGGTATTGCTTACTTTATAGGCGCCTGCGGCTTTCCATGCTGCCTGCCATTTTTTCTCGATTGCACTAAAATTATATTCCATGTTTCAATTACCCTTTGCTAGCCGTATACTTTACAACTATTTTTTACGTTATACTTACGTGAAAATTGGTTTTATTTTGGAGGGCAAAGGTAAGCTTTTAGCCATAAACACTACCTTTGAGCCTTAGCAGAAAAGCGGTGAAAGAACCTTATTTTACATGAAATTGAATCTAAATAACCTCAATTTACCTGATTTACTATGACGGATAGTGCTAAAATGTCTTTGAAACGCAGCAAACCCAATTACATATATAGTATTGTGGGCGTGGCCCTTGTACTGCTTATTATGGGCATTATGGGCTGGTTTTTCTTAAATATCAATGCCGTAGGCAACACATTTAAAGAAGATATCCGCGTAAGCGCCTACCTCAGAACCCTCAACAAAGACACCATTGGTCAAATACAGGCATTTATAGCAGAACGCCCGTATACCAAAACAGTGACGTATGTAAATAAACAATCAGCTCAGGCCATTTGGAACAAAGAAAATACCGAAGACTGGGCTAAAATTTTGGATTCGAACCCCCTTCCAGAAAGCATTGACTTTTATGCCAAGGCCGAATACGTTAACCAAGACTCATTGAGTAAAATTGCCGCTGAATTAATGGCTAAGTATGGCAATCAACTTACAGACCTTCAATACCCAAAAAGCTTAGTGACAAGCCTGAACGAAAGAGCTTCTAAAATTGGACTCATCTTTTTAGTAGTGGCCATTATTTTATGTTCAATCGTAATTATCAGTATCGACAATACTATTAGGCTTGCTATGTTTAGCAACCGATTTTTAATTAAAACCATGCAAATGGTGGGTGCCACGCGCGGATTTATTATTAAGCCATTAACCATCAAAGCCATTATCAATGGACTTATCAGCTCTAGCATTGCTATTGCACTCGTATTTACTATTGTTAGCTGGGCCGAAAGCCAATTCCCACAATTAAAAGCCATTCGTGATTTTCAACATACTTTACTGTTATACGGTGGACTCATTTTAATGGGCGTTGGCATATCTGTGTACAGCACCCACCGAAGCGTTCTGAAGTATTTAAAAATGAAATTAGACGACCTTTATTAATCAACGCTTCTTATCTTCGAGTTACATACAACTACAATATTATGAGTCAGGAAAAAAATACCTTACCTACCTTATTTACAAAATCAAATTATACCTGGATGCTTATTGGTGGCATTGTAATCGCTGTTGGATTTTATTTACTTAGTGGTGGTAAAAGTGCGGATCCAGCAGTATTTGACACCAAAGAAGTATACAGTAATACACGAATTACCATTGCACCTATTGTTATTATTGCAGGGTTTATTATTGAGATTTACGCCATCTTTAAAAAAGATACAGTAGAAGAATAAGAATTGGCCTACCAATTTTAAACCCAACTATCATCCATGCAGTTATTTCAAGCAGTTGTTATTGCCATTGTAGAGGGCTTAACAGAATTCTTACCTATTTCTTCTACGGGACATATGATCATTGCGAGCTCCCTTCTTGGCATTGCCGCTGATCCATTTACCAAACTTTTCGAAGTATGCATTCAACTCGGTGCTATTTTATCAGTGGTGGTACTTTACTACAAAAAGTTTTTTCCGCTTACTAACTGGAAATTTTATTTGAAATTATTAGTTGCTGTTACACCGGCACTCGCGATTGGATTTGTATTATCAGATGCCATCGACGCATTATTGGAAAGCCCTACCACAGTGGCTGTAACTTTATTATTAGGTGGTATTGTGCTATTATTTATAGATAAGCTTTTTAATGTACCTACCATTGAAACAGAAGAAAAAATTACATTTAAAAATGGACTAACAATTGGTTTTTGGCAATGCCTTGCACTCATACCTGGTATGAGCCGCAGTGCTGCTACTATCATTGGTGGCATGCAACAAAAATTAACCAGAAATGTAGCCGCCGAATTTTCTTTTTTTCTAGCCGTGCCTACGATGGCTGCTGCCACCGGCTATAAGTTACTCAAAGCGTATAAAACAACGCCTGAAATTCTACTCAACAAACAAAATTTGATCCTATTAGGCGTGGGCAATCTTGTGGCATTCATAGTAGCACTTCTGGCTATCAAATTTTTTATTGGATTCCTACAAAAGCATGGCTTTAAACTGTTTGGATGGTACCGTATAATTGCAGGTATCACTTTATTAACGCTTATCTACACGGGACTGTTAAAATAATTGGACTACCGCTTTCGTTTTTTACTTGAAGCCCTTATCTTTAAGAAAACAAAATCGACCCGATGCAAACTGCACCTAAAAAAGTAATTAATGGATGGGCCATGTATGATTGGGCCAATAGTGTATATAACCTTGTTATTACTTCTACTATTTTTCCTGCTTACTACGAAGCCGTTACTGGCGACGGAAATGATGCCACTCTTATAGATAAAGTTAAAATCGGGAATTACGAATTTTCAAATACAGCTTTGTACAATTACATACTGGGCATTGCATTTGTAATTGTAGCAATACTATCTCCTGTTTTATCTTCTGTTGCAGATTACCGAGGTAATAAAAAACAATTCCTACGATTTTTTTGTACTATGGGTTCGATTTCATGCGCTTCCTTGTATTTTTTTGATGAAAACCATATTTATGGTGGATTGATTTCTGTTATTATTGCATGTATCGGATTTTGGAGTAGCCTCGTATTTTACAACTCCTATTTACCTGAAATTGCTGCACCAGAAGATAGAGACCGCATAAGTGCTAAAGGTTTTATGATGGGCTACATTGGCTCTGTACTACTTCAATTGATTTGTTTTGTTTTTGTACTGAAGCCGGAGCTTTTTGGTATTACTATTGGCAAAGCTTCTCAAATATCTTTTTTGTTGGTAGGTATTTGGTGGATCGGATTTGGATGGCTTGCTATTGGCCGACTTCCTGCTGGCAAGGGTGTGAAAGGCGCGCATACAAAAAATTTATTGACGCAGGGATACAAAGAATTACATAAAGTATGGTTGGAACTTAAAACTCAACCAACGCTAAAAAGATTTTTAACGGCTTTTTTCTTTTATAATATGGGTGTACAAACTGTTATGCTAGCTGCCACATTGTATGGTAAGAGTGAATTAAATATCCCAACAAATAACCTGATTTTAGCTATTTTAATTATCCAAGTTGTTGCCATTCCGGGTGCCCATTTAATGGCTAAGCTGGCCAGTAAATGGGGCAATTTTAATACGCTTATGACAGCGGTAGTAATTTGGATTGGCGGTTGTATCATGGGCTATTATTTACCTAGAAACAGTGTTATGCCGTTTTATACTTTAGCCGTAGTTGTTGGATTTGTAATGGGCGGCATTCAATCGGTTAGCAGGAGTACGTATTCAAAACTAATGCCTGTTACACATGACACCACCAGCTATTTTAGTTTTTATGACGTTACTGAAAAGATTGCCATTGTAATTGGGATGTTTAGTTTTGGATATATCAATGAACTTACTGGATCGCAAAGAAATTCGGTTTTAGCTTTAACACTATTTTTCATTGTCGGTTTTATCTTGCTATACCGAACTTCAAAACTAGATAAACATGCAACTATATAGCATCAATGCTGGAAATTTTAAATTAGACGGAGGCGCCATGTTTGGCGTGGTGCCAAAAAGTATTTGGAACAGAAGCAACCCAGCAGACGACAACAATATGTGCAGTTGGGCGATGCGCTGTTTATTAATCGAAACAGAAGAGCGTCTCATACTTATAGATAATGGTATGGGCGACAAACAAGATCCAAAGTTTTTTGGACATTATTATTTACATGGAAATGATACGCTTGAAAAATCTTTAGCAGCGCAGGGATTTAATAGTGATGATATTACAGATGTTTTTTTAACCCATTTACATTTTGATCACTGCGGCGGATCAATAAAAAAAGAAGGTGATACATTAGTCCCTGCATTTAAAAATGCAATATTCTGGAGTAACCAAGCCCACTTCGATTGGGCCACAACGCCCAATGACCGTGAAAAGGCTTCATTTTTAAAAGAAAACATATTACCTATTGAGGCGTCGGGGCAACTATCGCTGATAGATACCCCTGAAAGTCATTTCACAAGTAGTGGCTTACTACATAAAGAATCTTTTATAAAAGATATTGATATTCGCTTTGTGCATGGCCACACCGAAAAAATGATGCTTCCTCAAATTAGTTACAAGGGACACACCATTGTTTTTATGGCTGATTTACTTCCATCGGTAGGGCATTTACCACTACCTTATGTTATGTCTTACGATATGTTTCCACTAACTACCCTACATGAAAAAAAATCCTTTTTGCTGGAGGCCTATGAAAAACAGTATGTACTGTTTTTTGAGCACGACGCGGTGCATGAGTGCGTTAAACTTGTACAAACAGAAAAGGGAATTAGAGCGGGAGAAGCCTTTACTCTAGCAGATTTATAAGTAAATTTATCTAGCCTTAACAAGTGAACTTAATGGGTAACGAAGGTTTTTAAAACTCATCATATCCGCTTTTACACTTCCCACTATAATAGCACTTTCAATACGAACTGGAAGATGGTTAAGGTCGTCGGTTACCCAAATAGTCATTTTTTCGCCACCTTCAAAAATGGTTCCTTTTAAAAGTAACGGCTTAAATTTTATTGCATTAAAAGTGCCGTACTGGGTTTTTATTCGCTCTTTACCAAGGTATTTGATATATACATTGTATACTTGATTGTCTAAAAATAAATTGAAAGGAATTCGCTCATCTACCTTGTATTTATTGAAATCAATATTGCGCAAATAATAAATGGAACTCACTACATCTTGAACGCAATTCGGTATTTTGAATACACCCTCTGCTCCACTGGCCGTATTCAATTTTTGATTGAATAGGATATTTTCTTGCTTCTTATACGTACCCTCTTCAATATGTCGAACAAATTTAATTGGCTGTAAGTGAATTGTGTCAAAGTATGATTCATAACGGTCGCGGACTTTAAATATCCAATCGTAACTGCTATTTGATGTACCAATGCAAGTGACGTGGTAAGAAGGCGTCTCATTTATCTTTTCTTGTGCTACCGAAAATTTTGCAGTTCCTGCATTAAGATACAAGCCAATTACCGAATAGTATAAGTTGTATTTGATTTCTTCGCCACCTACAAATGCCATATTTCTAATGCCGCAAAAATCATCTCCCGCCCTTAAAGGATGTACTAGAAAAAAACAAACAAACAAATAGGCTATTATTTTTTTTATCATGAGCGTACTGTTAAACCTGTTTCCGAAAATATTGTAAACGTAGTAAAATGAGTCCGCCTAAACAAGCCGGTATAATTAAATTTAACAACCAAATGCCTCCTGCAGCAGCCAATATACCCATCCCATTTGAACTATACATACCAAACAAAAGCAAACTCACTTTTCCTCGAACACCTAATTCTGCTAGCGTTAAGGTAGGTATTATAGCAAGAATTAAAAAAAGAATAGCGGTAAGTCCCATAACTGTAAAAGCTTCTATTGAAACATTACATAATTTAAAAATTAACAAATATTGGAGTAAAAATACAAGGTATCTTACTCCAGAAATAAAGGAGAGCTGGACCAACAAACGCTTTGGTATAGTTTGTAATTCAGTTAATAAAAAAACATACTTTAAAAAAAAGGAAACCTTTGCGAGTTTGTTTGCAAAAAATGGGATTGCCGCATAACAACCAATAAATAAAACAACCACAACAAACAAAGCGCCATACAACATAGATAATTCCATTTCCGACACATGTAACTTATCCTGCAATTCAACAGGCATATCAGAAAACATCCAAATGGTCGCAAACAAACCGGCCACAAGAGTTACGATTAGCTGGCTTGCACTTGCCACAAAAGAAAGCACCACGCCTTTTAAGCGGTTGCCATCAGATAACAACATTGATTTGCCAATGGATTCACCCACTCTATTGATACTAGAAAATGAAAATGCCTGGCCCGTTAAAATGGCTGCATAAGCGGCCTTAAAACTAAGTGGCTGTAACCTATGCGTTAGACGCTTCCATTTATAGGCTTCAAGACCCCAATTAAAAGCTGTTAATAGCGTTATAAGAACCAAGTACCAAAAAGCAGTAGCCGCAGGTATTTGTTGCAATGAAGCGATAAAATTTGGTAGCTGTTCCTGCGCTTTTATTTGATGATAAATAGAATAAGATAGCCACACAAATAAAATGGGGGCCAACAGGTATTGAAATACTATGTTTATTTTCTTTTGCAGTACCTGACTCGTTTATGTGATATAAAAAGCTTGTACAGCAAAAGTAGGTAGAATCTCAAAGGAAGCTTGTAATTTCACATCAAATTGAAAAAAGATCAAATCATATTAGGCATTGACCCCGGCACCCAATTAATGGGTTATGCACTACTCCGGGTTACTGGTAGTACACCACAAGTGATTCTTATAGATGCCTTAAAACTCACTGGACAAAAAGATATTTATGCCAGGTTAGAAATGATTCATACCAAAGTGGTTGAACTGATTAAACTATACCAGCCTACAACTTTTGCCATCGAAGCACCTTTTTTTGGAAAGAACGTACAAAGTATGCTTAAATTAGGAAGAGCCCAAGGCGTGGCAATAGCAGCAGCCATGCAAACAGGACTCTCCGTTACCGAATATGCCCCAAAAAAAGTGAAACAATCCATTACAGGTAATGGTAACGCTAGTAAAGACCAGGTTTGGCAAATGCTGCAAAGAACACTTCAAATAGAAGTAAAGCCACAATATTTTGATGCTACAGATGCCCTTGCAGTTGCACTTTGTCATTACTACCAAAGCTCATCACCATTAGCAGCAGTGGGCGGAAAAGGATTTAAAGGATGGGATGATTTTATTGCAAAAAATCCGGGAAAGGTTAAACTATAAAGTCCTGTTATTTACTTATAAAGCAGCTACAATTTTACGTTGCACCGACGCCAATAATTCCGGTGTTACCTTAATCTTATCTCTTGTAAAATTAATATCGTTAGCACTATTAATGGGCATCAAATGAAGATGTGCATGTGGCACTTCAAGCCCTACAACACTGATACCACAACGGTTACAAGGAAATGATTGTTCAATGGCTTTTGCAATCGGTTTTGCAAATACCAATATTTTTTGAAGGTAACTGTCTTCTAAATCAAAAAATTGATCGGTTTCATTTTTAGGGACAATGAGTACATGCCCTTCAACCAATGGAAACACATCTAAAAAAGCATAGAAATATGCGTCTTCCAAAATTTTGTAGGAAGCAATTTCTCCAGCAATGATTTTAGAAAACAAAGTCATAGCGTACTATTAAACCGTAATGTTATCAATTCTAAATTTTAAAACAGCTGCCGGTGTTTGAATCTCTGCTACTTCGCCTACCACTTTACCCATAAGGCCTTTTCCAATTGGAGATGTGCCCGAAATTTTTTGTGCTTTTAAATCCGCTTCTTTTTCTCCAACAAGTTGATACGTAACTGTTTTTTTAGTGGCCATATTGGTAATGGTTACCTTGGTAAGTATGGTTACTTTACTGGTATCGATGGTTTTGGTATCTACAATTTTAGAATTGGCAATTGCACCTTCTAGTTGCTTGATTTTTGCTTCAAGCATACCCTGCGCTTCTTTAGCTGCATCGTATTCGGCATTCTCTTTTAAATCCCCTTTTTCTCTTGCTTCCCCAATGGCCCTAGAGGCCGCAGGACGGTCTACAGATTTCATCTTTTGTAACTCTTCACGCATTTTTTCAAATGTCTCCATGGTTACATACATATTCGTATCACTCATATAGTAGCTTTAAGTTGGATAAAAAAAGACAACGCCACATTTGACTGCAGCGTTGGACGTCAAAAATAATTAATTTAATTAGATTCCAAGCTTATCTAGTACAATTTTAGCCATTAAATAGAAGGCTTCGTGGCTATAACCGGCAATATGAGGGGTAATAAGCACATTTGGCTGGCTACAGAGCCAATCTAACTGCACTTTTTCTACCTCCGTATATGAAGCTAATTTCTCGTTTTCTAACACGTCTAAACCGGCCGCTTTTATTTGACCATTTTTTAAGGCAGCAATAACGGCTGCTGTATCTGTTACTTTACCCCTACAGGTATTGATAAAATACGGTGATTTAACAAGGCTAGCAAAAAAAGAAGTAGATGCGTAATGATGCGTTTCGGGCGTTAATGGCACATGTAAACTCACTACATCAGCGTTTGCGCAAAGGGTAGCAAGATCCATAAATTCAACATTTTTTAGTACCGTTTCCTGCTTGTATTTATCATGCGCCATAATTTGCACACCAAAAGATTGCAGCCTACTAGCAAATGCATTTCCAGTATGACCCATCCCAATAATGCCCACTGTTTTACCCATTAATGCATCGGCACGATTGGGGTCTCTTATCCATAAACCATTTTTCACTTCTGTAAAACTAGAAGTTATTTTATTCATGAGGTTTAATAAAAGTGCCATAGCGTGTTCGCCTACTGCGCCTGCATTCCCCTCCGGACTACTTACACAAAAAATATTCTTTGACGCAGCAAAAGTTGTATCAATTAATTCCATGCCGCTTCCCAAGCGGGCAATCCACTTTAATGATTTTGCTTTCTCTAGTAAGGGTTGATCAATTTTTAAACGTGTACTTACCACAAGGCCAGTAGCCGATGTAATACTATTTTCCAGCTCGTTATACGTGATTGTTTCCGATAACACCACCTCGAAACCCTTTTCCTGCAAGCGTTGTGTTAAATATGGATGAGCCGGTGCTGTAATAATTACAATAGGTTTCACGGTTAAATTTATTTCATTTTAAATGTGAGTGCTGCAAAATCTGCTACACTTAATTGTTCGGGACGTTTGGTAAATATTTCTTCTTGCAGCGTCTCTGGCGTAAACATTCCTTTTAATGGATTGCGAAGCATTTTTCTTCGCTGTCCAAAAGCTGCTTTAACAACGGCAATAAAAGATTTTTCTGATTTCATAGTTACTACATCTGTTCTTCGCGTTAATTTAATAACGCCACTATCTACTTTAGGTGGCGGATTAAAAGAGGAAGGTGGTACATCAAATAAATATTCGGCGTGGTAATACGCTTGAACTAGTACACTTAGTATTCCATAATCTTTATTGCCCGGACCAGAAACAATTCGCTTGGCTACTTCTTTTTGAAACATTCCAATCATAACTGGAACCTGATTTTTCCATTCGAGTACACGGAATAAAATTTGAGAAGAAATATTGTATGGAAAGTTTCCAACCACAGTAAACGATTCCAAAAAAGGAGCAGCACAATCTAATATACTCTCATGTATAATTTTTCCTCGGATAGCAGGATAGGTTTTTTCTAGATAAACCACTTTTTCATCATCTAATTCTACGGCTTTGAAATCTACCCCAGAAATTTGGAGGATGTATTTAGTAATGGCACCAGCACCCGGGCCTACTTCTAAAAGGCGTTCACAAGCAGGTATCGCATCTACTATTGCATGACAAATTTTATCGTCATGTAAGAAGTGCTGACCAAGCGATTTTTTAAGGGTATATTCCACCCTGCAAAAGTAAGCAATTCTAAAGCCTTAACACGAGTTAGCACATGGAGTGCCCTCAAGCGATAAACATGCGATTATTGGGTCAAATATTCGTAATTTTATCGTCTAAAATAGACCGGATGAGTATTGAGACGCAAAAACCAATTATAGGATTTTCATGTGGTGACTTAAATGGCATCGGATTAGAAATTATCCTAAAAACGCTTGCCGACAGCCGTATACTTGATTTTTGCACTCCGGTAATTTTTGCGAGCAGTAAAAGTGTCAATTTTTATAGAAAAAGCTTGCCAGAATCTAATTTTAGCTATTCTAGTGGCAGGGATTTTACAAAACTGAATCCTAAGCAAGTAAATATTTATGCTTGTTGGGAAGAAGAAGTGATGATCACGCCTGGTCAACTCAACGAAATTGGCGGAAAATATGCGCTATTATCATTAGAAGCAGCAGGACAAGCATTAAAAGAGGGTCATATTAACGGCCTTGTAACAGCACCCATTCATAAAAAAAATATTCAATCGGAGACATTTAACTATAGTGGGCATACCCCGTATTTAAAAAACTTGTTTGGGGTAAAAGATGTTTTGATGCTTATGGTAGCGGAAAATATACGTATCGGGCTTTTGACTGAACACGTTACTATTTCTGAAGTTAATACATACATTACGGTAGAGGGCATCATGAGTAAACTAAAAATAATGCATACTAGTTTGCAACAAGATTTTAGTATTGACAAACCAAAGATTGCAGTGCTCGGCCTTAACCCACACGCAGGTGATGAAGGTCTTATTGGTAAAGAAGAACTTGAAATTATTAAACCTGCCATTGCAGAAGCACGCAAAAATAATATGCTCGTATTTGGACCATATAGTGCCGATGCATTTTTTGCAAGAGGCCAATATGAAAAATTTGACGCTGTGCTTGCGATGTACCACGATCAAGGTTTAATTCCATTTAAATCGCTTGCCATTGGAGAAGGTGTAAACTTTACTGCTGGCCTAACAGGTGTAAGAACCAGTCCAGACCATGGTACGGCTTTTGATATTGCAGGTAAAGGCATAGCAGACCACAGCTCATTTGTAGCAGCCACTTTTGAATGTATCGAAATTATTAGAACCAGAATGGGCTATAAAGAAATGCGCATCAATCCGCTACGCAGAAGAAGTGCACGTATGCTTGCTGGTGCAGTAGATGAAAGAATTGAAGAGCAATAATTTAATTAAAAATTACCGCAGGAACGCCTTTATTGACAATGTAGTTTTTATAATTTATTTCTACCCTACCTTTTTTATTTTTTAACAGCTGTGCAGCAGATAGTGGCTTGCTATCATCTTCAAATTCCAGTGTAATCCCCTTTGGTAGTTTGTAATTTTTGGTATTAAATTCAAAAACCACTTGATCAGGTAATCCGAAATTGCTATATGCACCATAGTTCATAAGCATCGTATAAGTCCCATTTTCTTTGGTAGTGGTAACCGCTTTTTCAATTAAACTTTCTTTTTCATTGATATACAATGTAGTAATAACAACGTCACTTGACTCCTCGTTGGGAAGCAGTTTTATAATCCTTAATTTTTTTGAACCAAGATCTTGTATACCTGCATCAATGGTGGAATAATTAGAAGATGCTATGAGTGAACTTAAATTAACAGAAAGCCCCCCTTTTGGAAGTAGTGAGATACCGCCTTCCTTTTTTATTTTAAATAGATTAGGTTTCTTAAAATAAATTTTAATTTTTCCAATTGGCGCTTTAATAAAAGCAATGTCCGTTTTCATGACACCAGTAGCCTCATAATTATCTACAAGCTCTAGCTTTGCTTTCACTTTTTTAATGAGCTGAGCAGCATCTTGTGCAATTGCAAACGATGCACAAAAAATAAAGAAAATAAACAAACGACACTTTTTCATACGCTAATATTAACTAAGGATATCTTTTTTTCTAAAGACCAATACAGTTGCTACAAAAAATCCGATGGTGTGAACAAATAGTACCACAGCCGCTTTAATAATTTTTTCTGGATTTTGAATACTGCCTATAATGGCTTCGTTTGAATCATTCACTTTTATATCAAAAAATTCTTTCCACCCAATCATATGGGTTGTAAATAAATACGGCTTAATCAAATTAAAAATGGGAATGTTAAGGGTGCTTAAAATTGTAAAAAATACAATCACACTCATAGTAGCAACAATAGGCCCGATAGAGTTTTCCGCAAATACAGATAAAAAGAAACCTAAAGATGCTACCGTAGTCATAGCAAGGGCAGCGAAGCCAAATGCGCCAATGTAACGCCAAAAAACATCTGACTCTTTTAATAAAACCACGTAGCTGGTTTTTAATAAAAACATATCGTCGGTGCCAAACAAAAGCATGCTTCCAAAAAGCGCTAAAATAGCGAGCCAAACCAGGAGTAATAAAGTATAGATAGTAGCTGCAATAAATTTAGCGAGTAATAAGGTTGTACGGCTATAAGGCTTAATGAGCAGCAAACGAAGCGTCCCCATGTTGGCTTCACCTGAAATCATATCGGCGGCTATGAGTGCAATTAAAAGTGGTACGTGCACGAGTAACAACTGCAGCATTACATAACATACCAAATAACCATTTAATATTTTACCATCAATTTCAAGTGAGCTACTTAAATCGTTGAGCATAAAATCGAGATAGCTTTTGCCATCTAGTTTTAGGCCAAATTGAATGATACCAATAAGTGCAGCTACTGCACCGAATGCAATATAGGTACGTGGGCGTTTAAATATTTTATACAACTCTACTTGAACGAGACTATACATATTTTTGAGTTGATGTGATTTGTAAAAAATAATCTTCCAATGAATGCATGGGCTTTACAGATAATACACCAATACCCATTTCAACTAAATTTTTATGTAAGTTTGGTAAATATTTTTCGTCGAGCTGCATAAATATCTCTTTATCTTTAGACCGGTTCACAAGCACCTGCTTTGCCCAGCTTGATTGCAATAGCAGTTCGGTTGCCTGTTTATTATCAAGGGTTTGAATAGCAACCACGGTTTTACTGGTATCAAATAATTCTTTGCTATCCCCTTCTACTAATTTGCAGCCTTTATCAATAATGATAAGCCTTGTGGCCACCTGTTCTATTTCAGATAAAAGATGCGAAGAAACCAGCACTGTTTTCCCTTGCTCCCTACTCAATTGTAAAATTAAATTTCTTATATCTGCAATACCTTGTGGATCTAATCCATTGGTAGGTTCGTCGAGTAATATGAGCTCCGGATCATTAACCATCGCCATGGCAATGGCAAGTCGTTGTTTCATCCCTTGCGAAAAAGTACCCACATTATCCTGCGCTCTTGTAGCTAAACCCACCACGTCTAATTCCTGCAATAGCTGCGTTTTGCTTTTTGAAACACCACTTAATGCCGAAAATATTTTTAAGTTTTGATAGGCAGTTAAATACTCATACATCGCAGGTTTTTCAATAACTGCGCCTACTTTTTGCATGATTGCAGAACGGTTGGCTGCCAGTGGTAAGCCAAATATTTCAATTTCTCCGGCCGTTGGCTCAATAAGCGAAAGCAGCATACGAATGGTGGTGCTTTTACCCGCGCCATTTTGCCCTAAAAAGCCATACACATCACCCTTATGCACAGAGAAGGATAAATCATTAACTGCTGTAAACTGCTGACCAAAATTTTTGGTGAGCCCCCGCACTTGAATAACTGAAGACATGATATTATAACAAACAACCCTGCAAGATGTTCACAACAAAAAAGCCCCCGCAAATGCGGAGGCTTTTTAAAATATAGACAGTGCTATTACTTGTATTGAGGCATTAACCCTTTAGCTAATTCAACCATTTTATTAAGGCCATCTTCAGGTAAATCTCCTTTTTTGAACGCAGCTAAAACTTCAGGTAATTTGTTTTCCATTTCCATTAAAAAATGCGCTTCAAATTCTTTTACATTTTTAACAGCTACTTCACGAAGTAAACCTTGTGTACCTAAATAAATGATCGCAACTTGCTTTTCAACAGTAAACGGCGTGTACTGAGCTTGCTTTAAAATTTCAACGTTACGTGCACCTTTATCGATTACAGATTTAGTTGCAGCATCAAGGTCTCCACCAAATTTAGAGAAAGCTTCTAACTCACGGTATAAAGCTTGGTCTAATTTTAAAGTACCCGCTACTTTTTTCATTGACTTAATTTGCGCGTTACCACCCACACGACTTACAGAGATACCTACGTTAATTGCTGGACGAATACCTGCGTTAAATAAGTTGCCTTCTAAGAAAATCTGACCATCCGTAATTGAGATTACGTTTGTAGGGATATAGGCAGAAACGTCACCGGCTTGTGTTTCAATAATTGGAAGTGCCGTTAATGAACCACCACCTTTTACTAAATGCTTGATAGACGCTGGTAAATCATTCATATTTTTTGCAACATCATCATTTGCGATAACTTTTGCAGCGCGCTCTAATAAACGGCTATGCAAATAGAATACGTCACCAGGATATGCTTCACGTCCAGGAGGTCTTCTTAAAAGTAATGATACCTCACGGTAAGCAACTGCTTGCTTAGATAAGTCATCAAATACAATTAAAGCAGGTCTACCAGTATCACGGAAGAATTCTCCAATCGCTGCACCAGCAAATGGCGCATAGAATTGTAGAGGAGCTGGATCTGCAGCTGGAGCAGCAACAATTGTTGTATATGCCATCGCACCGTTGTCGGCAAGTGTTTTCATAACACCAGCAACAGTAGATGCTTTTTGACCAATTGCTACATATATACAATAAACAGGCTTACCTGCATCGTAGAATTCTTTTTGATTGATAATGGTGTCAACACAAATAGCTGTTTTACCCGTTTGACGATCACCAATAACCAACTCACGTTGACCACGACCTACCGGAATCATGGCATCGATTGCTTTGATACCTGTTTGTAAAGGTTCTTTAACTGGCTCACGATAAATAACACCCGGCGCTTTACGCTCAAGTGGCATTTCATATAATTCACCGGCAATTGGACCCTTACCATCGATAGGCTCACCAAGTGTATTGATCACACGACCAACAACTCCTTCACCAACTTTGATAGAGGCAATCATGCCAGTTCTTTTAACTTTTGCTCCTTCTTTAATGGAACCACTCTCTCCCATCAATACCACACCCACATTGTCTTCTTCAAGGTTAAGGGCAATGGCTTTTGTTCCATTTTCAAATTCTACTAGTTCACCACTGCGTACGCCGTTAAGGCCATATACACGGGCAATACCGTCTCCCACTTGTAATACGGTACCTACTTCCTCTAAGTCAGCACTTGCATTAAAATTGCTTAATTGCTGTCTGAGTATCGCTGATATTTCATCGGGTTTAATGTCGGCCATGATATTCTATTTATAAATGATGATTTATTATTTTATTTGCGGAACAAATAAGTTCTGCTGAAATTGTTTTTTAATATCTCTTAAATCTCTTACCACACTTGCATCTACTAGGTTGTTATCAAACTCTAATACAAATCCACCAATTAATGAAGGATCTACTTTAGATACTAATTCTACACTTGCAAACGAATGGGCTGTTTTTACTTTTTGCGCAATGGCATGTTGCAATTCGGCGCTCACTTCTACAGCAGTAGTAAGGGTCACTTTATGAATGTCTTTTAAAGCATTGTATTGTTCTACAAATGCAGTCGCAATTTCTGGCAAATCACTTTCTCTCCCTTTTCTAACGAGTAGGTTATTAAAAGCAGCTGTAAGTTCACTTAGCTTTCCAGTTGTAACCGCAGCTATAATGCTATTTTTTTGATCGGCTTTAATGATGGGGCTACGCAAAAGATTTACGAAATCTGAGCTAGCCGCACATACAGCCTGCAAATATTTCATGTCTGCATAAGCTGTATCCAACTGGCCTTTTTCGATGGCTAGGTCCAATAAACTTTTTGCATACCTGCTGGCTAATCTTGGATTGGGCATTTTGCTTAGTTTAATTTAACGCCTTCAGCTAATTCGTTGATATATGTTTCTTGTGCTGCTTTATTGCTTAATTCTTTGTGCAACACTTTTTCTGCTACTTCAATAACAAGCGCACCTACTTGATTTTTTACATCAGTTAATGCAGCATTTTTTTGTTGGTTGATGGCAACTTGTGCATCAGCAACAATTGAATCGTACTGTGCTTTTGCTTTTTCTTTAGCATCGGCAACCATTTTGTCGGCAGTTTCTTTTGCTTCTTTGATCAAAGTAGCTCTTTCTTCACGTGCCTTTGCTAACAAAGCTTCGTTTTCAGATTGCATAGTAGCTAACTCAGACTTCATTTTGTCAGCCCTTGCTAAAGCATCTTCGATACCTTGCTCACGATCATTGATCGCTTTTAAAATAGGTTTCCATGCAAATTTACCTAGTACTACTAATAGCAAAAGGAATGCAACGGTGTTCCAGAATACAAGTCCGATATCAGGTAATACCAGCGGATTGATCTCTAACAACATAAAAGACATTTATCTTAATTAAAAAAAATCTTGAAAAAATACAAGGTCTGTTGCCCTTTGCGCGAGACCTTGTATAACATTTTACGGACTAGCCGTTACCCAAAAGGGCTACTACCACTGCAAACAATGCAACTGCTTCTACGAAAGCCGCAGCTACAATCATGTTTGAACGGATTTCATTAGCAGCTTCTGGCTGACGTGCAATACCTTCTACTGCACCTTTACCAATCTGACCGATACCGATACCAGCACCGATAGCAGCTAAACCAGCGCCAATTGCGGCAACACTTCCTACTACCATTTTGTTACGTTTTAATTGTTATTGAAAAAAAAGTTATTAAAATATTTTAATGATGAGCCGCTTCTCCATGTGCGTCATGGTGATGCTCCTCTGTGGCCATTCCAATATACATCGCAGCAAGCATGGTAAAGATGAAGGCCTGCAAAAATGCAACCAACAACTCAATTAGACCAATAAACACTGCGAATGGAACAGCAATTGCTGAAGCAAAAACCGTTTTGAATATGAAGATCAAACAAATCAAACTTAATACTAGAATGTGGCCTGCAGTAATGTTCGCAAACAATCGAATCATTAAAGAGATAGGCTTTGTAAACACACCAATTAACTCGATGGGTGCTAAAAATAATTTCATGCTCCAGTGCATGCCTGGCATCCAAAAAATGTGTTCCCAGTAGCTTTTATTAGCGCTCACATTAACCACGATAAACACAAATACAGCAAGTGTCATAGTAAATGCAATGTTACCGCTCACGTTGGCCCCACCTGGAAAAAATGGAATAAGTCCTAAAAAGTTATTGATTAAAATCAAAAAGAAAATCGTTAATAAAAACGGCATGTATTTGCCCGCTTTTTTTGCACCAATATTTGGAATAGCCACTTCATCTCTTACAAATAAAATAATAGGCTCCATAAAAGATTGAAGTCCTTTAGGTGCCGATTTTACACCTGTTTTTTTATACCCTGCAGCAGCACTTAATAATAATACTAGTAAAATAAAAACAGAAACAAATAAACTTGCTACGTTTTTAGTAATAGAAAAATCCCATAATTGTTTGCTTGCTTCCTCATCAACGTTTCCGCTAGCGTCAACAATTTTTGTTTTGCCTTTAATTAATTTATAGTCAAAATTGCCTTTGTAAATCGCTGGTTCGTGGTGCTCGTCTACTAATTTTTCAGAGGAGAAAACCTCGAAACCTTTAGACGTTTTTAAAATAACAGGCAAGTAAATGGATGTGTGACCCCATAAATGCCAGCTATGGTCATCTTTGATATGCTCTAAAATGGTTTCGGTAACATTAAAATCACCCTCTTTTTTAGCACCATGCCCTTCTGTTGCAGGTGTAGCTTCTACACCCGCTCCTGCAGGTGCTGGTGTATGATTTTCCCCAGCAAATGCCTCGGTCGCTAACAGCAACGAAAAAACGCTGAAAGTCTTTATCAGTAAAGATTTAATGCTTCTAAACGTCATACCTTTCTCGAAATTTGCGGCAAAGATAGGGATTATACCCCTGAAATAAGTAAAAGAAAGCAACTAAAATTGAAGAAAAAAGCGGCTTTTTTTGACGCAAAACCTACACAGAATGGGTGTTTTTTGTTTCGAACTGCATTTCGTACAAACGGGCATAAAAACCGTTCTTTTGAAGGAGTGATTCGTGGTTACCGGTCTCTTTTACCTCTCCCTTATCAAGAACAATGATTAAATCGGCCTTGCGGATAGTGGACAGGCGGTGTGCAATAACGATTGAAGTTCTGCCAGTTATGAGTGTTTCAGTGGCTTTTTCAATGAGCTGCTCCGTTTCAGAGTCGACAGAGGAAGTAGCCTCATCTAGCACCAAAATAGCTGGATTATAAAGTAGCGCCCTTATAAACGAAATAAGCTGTCGCTGACCTAAACTTAAGGTGGCGCCCCGTTCCATCACATGATAATGATACCCGCCAGGTAATTGCATGATAAAATCATGTAACCCCATTAGTTTCGCAGCATTCATTACGTCCGCGTCAGAAATATTGGGGTTTCGAAGGGTAATATTGTCTAAAATAGAGCCAGAAAAAAGAAAAACATCTTGTAAAACCACACCTATATTGCGTCTTAGGCTTTCTAAAGTATACGCTGTAACTGGCTTTTGGTCAAGTAATAAATCGCCCTTGTTTATCGTGTAAAGACGGTTAAGTAGGCTTATTATGGAGGTTTTTCCGCTTCCTGTATGGCCAACAAGTGCTACGGTTTGTCCAGCGACAACAGAAAAATTTATGCCTTTTAAAACGTACTGCTCCGCTTTGTAAGCAAACCAAACATCCTTAAAATCAATATTTCCTTGTAAAACGCCAGCGTCTACACTATCGATACTGTCCGGCGGCATTTGATCTGGATTGTCCATCACTTTGAACACCCTTTCGGCGGCCACCATGCCCATTTGAAGCACATTAAATTTATCGGCAATCACGCGAAGTGGTCTAAACAACTGATTTAAATAGAGTATAAAAGACATAAGTAGCCCAGCGTCAAGTGCATTACCTGCAATAAACCAAACCAACAGACCGGTACTAATGGCAAGCACCACTTCGACGATTGGGAAAAACACAGAATAGGCAAAAATTGCTTTGATATTTGCCAACCGGTGTTCGGCATTAATTTTTTTAAACTTGTCCAGTTCTCGGCCCTCTGCAGCAAAAGCTTGTACCACCGCCATGCCAGACAAATGTTCTTGGATAAATGCATTTAAACTGGCCACAGCATTACGCACTTCAACAAAACTTTTATTGACGCTTTCTTTGAAAAAATAGGTAGCAATAATCATGATTGGAAATGGCGCCAAGCTTACAAGTGTGAGCTGCCAATTTATCCAAAACATGGTACCTAGTGTAAATACAATCGTAAGTAAATCCGCAATGATTGGAATAAGCCCATCCGAAAAAATATCATTGATCCGCTCAATATCATCGATGGTTCGAGTGGTTAGGGTTCCAATAGGGGTTTTATCAAATTGACGTAAATGAAGACCGACGATTTTTTCATAGACTGCTATCCGCAAATCCTTTACTACCCGCTGTCCTAGGGCTGCTGTCATAAATGAAAAGAAAAACCGAATGGCCGTTTCAACAAATAAAAATACCACTTGAAAAAGGGTTACCGCGATGATAAATTTAGAAGCATCGGACAAATGTTGCTCGGCAATAAACAAGCGCAGCCAGGCCGGAATATGCACTGCTTTTCCGGTGGCCATATCCACTGTCAATTGAATTAAATAAGGACGAACTGGCGCAAAAATAGCCATCACGATAGCCAGCAAAACACTTCCATAAAAAATGACACGGTAGGGTTTTACAAATTTGAAAACCCGTACTAATAATAAAAAACTAAATACTTTTTTAGGTGCCGACGTGCTCATAGTGAAATGCAAATGTAAGCACAAAAAAAGCGGGCTAATTCGTATATTCGTAAAAGATATGGATCAGGACCCGCAAATGAGTGCCGAACATGCACTTCCAAAATATAATTTAAACGCCGAGCAAGAGAAAAACGAAATCGTTAGGCATTACCGTGCACTCTCACGAAGCTTGCGCCCTAAATTAAAAAAAGGCGATAAAGAACTGGTAAGGCAGGCTTTTGAAATGGCTGCCGATGCGCACAAAACCATGCGCCGAAAAAATGGTGAGCCGTATATTTTGCATCCCATTGCTGTTGCCATGATTTGTGTAGAAGAAATTGGCTTAGGGGTAAGAAGTACTATTTGCGCACTCTTACACGACACGGTAGAAGATACCGATATTTCGCTTGAAGACGTACAACGTGAGTTTGGTACCGAAATCGCAAAAATTGTGGATGGCCTTACCAAAATTTCTACGGTAATGGACACCAATACTTCGCAACAAGCAGAAAATTTTAAAAAGATTTTATTAACCCTTACCGATGATCCTCGCGTGATACTTATTAAACTAGCAGACCGCTTACACAATATGCGTACGCTAGACCATATGAAAAAAGAAAAGCAATTAAAAATTGCTTCCGAAACTATTTGGGTATACGCACCGCTTGCGCACCGAATGGGATTGTACAATGTAAAAACAGAGCTCGAAGATTTATCCATGAAATACATGGAGCCAGAGGGATACAAAGACATTGCACAAAAATTAGCAGAAACAAAAAGAGAACGTACCAGGTATATCAATGAGTTTGTAAAGCCTATTAAAGAGAAATTAACAAATAGTGGTTTTGAATTTGAGATACATGGTAGACCTAAAAGCATACACTCCATTTGGAATAAAATAAAAAAGAAAGGTGTTGCTTTTGAAGAAGTGTATGACCTTTTTGCCATTCGAATTATTTTAGATTCGGCGCCAGAAAAAGAAAAAGAAGATTGTTGGAAAGTATATTCGACAATCACAGACGAATACATGCCATCTCCAGAGCGTTTAAGAGACTGGCTGAGTAACCCCAAAAGCAATGGATACGAGGCTTTGCACACAACTGTAATGGGGCCACAAGGCAAATGGGTAGAGGTTCAAATTCGTTCTAAACGTATGAACGAAATTGCAGAAAAAGGTTTAGCCGCGCATTTTAAATACAAAGAAGGAAACGATTCAGAAGACCGTTTTGATAAATGGTTTGGACAAATTAGAGAAGTATTAAGTACACAAGATGGTGCAGGCCTAGATTTTTTACAGGATTTTAAAACTTCGTTTTTAGCGGAAGAAATTTACGTGTACACGCCAAAGGGTGAAGTAAAAATGCTACCCACTGGAAGCACCGCACTAGACTTTGCATTTGCTATTCACTCTGCAGTGGGATCTAAATGTATTGGTGCTAAAGTGCAACATAAATTAGTGCCATTAAGTCATCTGCTTCGCAGTGGAGATCAGATAGAAATTATTACAAGTAACAAACAAAAACCTTCCGAAGATTGGCTCGGTTTTGTAGTAACGGCGAAAGCAAAAAATAAAATTAAAGATGCGTTAAGGGAAGAAAAAAGAACCATTGCCGAAGATGGAAAATATGTGCTTCAACGCAAATTAGAGAGTATGGGTGCGACTTATAGCCAGCATAACATAGACGAGCTGGTACATTTTTATAAGCTGCCATCGGGTCTCGATTTGCATTATAAAATTGCGACCAAATCTCTTGATTTAAAGGAACTTAAAGACTTTACGGTACATGGCGATAAAATTGAACTTCCAAAGCCAAAGCCAAGTTTGAGTGAGATCAGCACCGAACCGGGAGCTGGCAAAATCTACTCTAAAAAAGAATCTGAACTCATAATTTTTGGAGAAAGCAGTGATAAAATCAAGTACGCCCTTGGCAGGTGTTGCAACCCAATACCAGGTGATGATGTATTTGGCTTTGTAAGTACCGGCAAAGGCCTCATAATACATAGGACCAACTGCCCCAATGCTACCCAATTATTAGCCAATTACGGACACCGAGTTGTTAAAACCAAGTGGGCTAAAAACAAAGAAATATCATTTTTAACGGGTCTTAAAATTGTAGGACTCGACGATGTGGGGGTTATCAATAAAATTACCAATATTATTAGTGGTGATTTACGCATCAATATTGCAGGCCTTACCATCGAATCCAAAGAAGGCCTTTTTGAGGGTACCATAAAAATATTTGTACACGACAAAGAAGAGCTAGAAGCACTTGTTACTAGGCTAAAAGCCCTTCATGGGATCCAAACCGTAGACCGGTTTGACGCAGAAGCAGAAAATTAATTTTTATTAGGACTTCCAAGACTTATTTTTGTTCCTCAAATTTGAATTTATGGTTGACGTATTATTAGGGTTACAATGGGGTGACGAAGGAAAAGGTAAAATAGTAGATTATTTTGCACCCAATTATGATATTGTTGCGCGCTTTCAGGGCGGGCCCAACGCTGGTCACACTTTATATGTAGAAGGTAAAAAAATGGTACTTCACCAAATTCCTTCTGGCATCTTCCATCAAAATAAAGTAAACGTTATTGGCGGTGGTGTGGTACTAGATCCAGTAACACTAAAAAGAGAATGTGACGCGGTTGCTGCATTTGGAATTGATGTACGCAAAAATTTATTTATTTCTGCGCGTACCAATATTATTATCCCAACACACCGTGCACTAGATAAAGCATCTGAACTTGCTAAGGGTGAAAGTAAAATTGGTTCTACCCTTAAAGGTATTGGACCAGCGTACATGGACAAAACAGGCCGTAACGCTTTAAGAGTAGGTGATTTACTAGATAAACGCTTTACCACACAGTACATTAAGCTTCGTTTAAAGCACCAGAAATTATTAGACAATTTTCATTTCATTGAAGATATTTCGGCGTGGGAAGAAGAGTTTTTTGAAGCCCTTGAGTTTTTAAAAACACTCAATGTGATCAACTGCGAATATTATATCAATGATCAAATTAAAGCAGGTAAAAAAGTGTTAGCAGAAGGTGCACAAGGCAGTATGCTTGATATTGATTTTGGCACGTTCCCGTTTGTTACTTCTTCTAACACCATCTCTGCCGGCGTTTGTACTGGACTTGGTGTTTCACCTAAACTAATCAATGAAGTTTTTGGTGTAACCAAAGCGTATTGCACCAGGGTAGGTAGCGGCCCTTTCCCTACCGAATTACACGACAGCGTAGGCGAAGAGATTAGAAAAATTGGAAGTGAATTTGGCGCGACAACCGGACGTCCGCGTAGATGCGGCTGGATCGATTTAGTAGCCCTAAAATACGCTTGTATGATCAATGGCGTAACACAAGTAGTTATGACAAAAGCCGATGTTTTAGATGCCTTTGAAGAGCTACAAGTTTGTACAGCTTACGGCATTGACGGCGCTACAACTAAAGAAGTGCCTTTCCAGATGTCAAATTTGCAAATTGACCCTGTTTTACAAAGTTTTAAAGGCTGGAACATGGATACCACTCAATTAAAATTGGCATCCGAACTCCCTGCTACCATGAATACTTACGTAGACTTTATCAATAATTACATTGGTGCACCTGTTACTTATGTATCAAACGGACCTGGACGCGAACAAATAGTAAAAATTTAGGAGAAAAAATATTTTAAATTTTTTTGCAATTTTATTTGGTTAAAAGGAATTTGCGTTGAAATTTTACGGAGTAAATCTTATTAGAAATATGGCAGCGAAATCTGATAAGGATCAAAAGTCCTCAGCCCCCAAAACAGCAGCAAAAAATGTTGCGCCAAAAGCTTCTTCCAAAAGCAAAAAGCAATTAGAAGAAGATGACGATGATTTTGAAGACGATGACGAAACGACAACGCCGAAAAAATCAAGTAGTAAGTCCGCATCAAAACAATCTGTTGATGACGATGATGATGATTTTGATGAGGAAGAAGAGAATGATGATTGGAATGCGTCTGAAGAAGATGAAAGCTGGGATCCAGACTTTGCAGAATTTGATTTACCAAAAAGTAAAACCAAAAAACCTGCAGGTCCAAAAAAGAAAGGTGCCGCTTCTGATGAAGACGACTTTAAATTAGACGAGGACTTCAATGAGTTTAATCTATTTGATGATAAGAACAGTGGATTTGATGACGATGATGATGATTTTTAATCATCTGTAGCCTTACGTGAAAAAAAATAAGCAGGTTTTTTTATTAGATAATCCCAATTTATTTAAAGTGCAAATCTTACACTGGATAAACCAGTTTGAGGTTTGCACTTTTTTAGATACACATGCTTATACGTCACCTTATGCAGTGATAGATTGCATTGCAGCTGTTCATCCGATTTCCTATATTTCACTTGAAAAGATAGATCCTGCCGCGCTTAACGCGTTTATTCAAGAAAACAAAGGATCGTGGATTTTTGCGCACTTTAATTACGAATACCATAATATTACAAAGTCAAACACCAAAACAAATCTTACTGGCTTTCCATTGGCTTATTTGTATACCCCAGCAGTTACTATAGAATTAAAAGAAAAGCACGTTACCATTGAAAGTGTTCATGACAACCCCCAAGTAATTTTTGATCAAATATATACTTTAGATTTTTTAAGCCTAGGCCATCCATTACCTTCAATATCAACAACAATTAATCCGTTAGTTCATAAAGCGGATTACATAGAAAATATACATAAAATTTTAGCCCTTATTAGGCGTGGTGATTTTTATGAAATCAATTATTGTCAAGCATTTGAAGCAGCCCTTACGAATGCACATCCGGTAAATTTATACAACGCGCTAACGGCTCTATCGCCAACGCCTTTTGCTTGCTTTTATAAAAATGCTACCGACTATTTATTATGTGCGAGTCCCGAGAGATACCTACAAAAAAAAGGGTCCCGACTTATTTCGCAACCTATTAAAGGGACTATTAAACGTAATATCCAAAACGAAATTGAGGATAAACTTCAACTAGAAACATTACAAAATAGCAGCAAAGACAAGAGCGAAAACGTAATGGTGGTAGACCTTGTAAGAAATGATTTGAGTAGAATTTGTGAACAAGGATCGGTAGCAGTATCCGAGCTATTTGGGATATATACCTACCCGCAGGTGCACCAAATGATTTCTACGATTACCGGCAGTGTCAATGATAAAGTTTCATTTTCTGAAATACTAGACGCTACTTTTCCAATGGGTAGTATGACTGGCGCTCCTAAAAAGAGTGTGATGGAAACCATTGACCTTTTAGAGCCCACAAAGCGTGGGTTGTATTCAGGCACTATTGGTTATATTAATCCAACCGGTGATTTTGATTTTAACGTAGTCATCAGAAGTATTTTTTACAATAGCCAAAGCGGAAAAGCCAATTATCAGGTTGGCGGCGGTATCACCATTTATTCGGATCCAGAAAAAGAGTATGAAGAGTGTTTATTGAAGGCTGCTGCCATCAAAAAAGTACTCTCCAATAATGATAGCACTACTGAATAACACCTTCAATAATAGCTCTGACAGAAGCAAGCAGTAATTGATTTTTTTTAGCTATAAAAACAGCTTCTTTGTCTTTAGAAATACGCATGGCGTATTTTTCACCAGCTGCTAAAGCTTTATCAAACCCAGGATTCCAAGCGTTAAACTGCTGAATATTCATTTGTAATTCATTGGCCACCACGAGTGAGTTAAACCTACCTGATACTTCAATAAGCGCAGAACTAGCAAGCTCTTGTGCAGTTAGGGTAAGCGGTGTATTTTTGATCTGCGTTTTAGCTTGTGCTACCTCGGCAGCTGTCATTGTGGTAAAACCACCAGCACCTTCAAATATCAAATGGGTAGCAATAAATTTTTTAACATGATTACGCGTTTCTTCTGGTAAATAATTTTGAAGCTGCCAGAAGTCTTTATTTTTAGCCCTTCTAATCGCAGACCTTACACATCCATTACCACAATTGTAGGCGGCTACAACAAGCAACCAATCACCAAATTCGGTGTACAATTGCTTCATAATACGCGCAGCCACATGGGTGCTTTTAAAATAATCTGTGCGCTGGTCAACATGAGGCCCAACTTGCAAGCCATACTGTTTAGCTACAGCAGGCATTAGCTGCCATGGCCCACCTGCACCAGCCCAAGATAAAACAGTAGCGCCTAAATGACTTTCAATGACACTGAGGTATTTCATTTCTTTTGGGATACCGTAATTGACTAGAATTTGATCGTATAAATCAAAATAAGGCTTACCCCAAACTTTCATTTTCTCTAATGATTTCCCCTGCTTTCTAACATACTCTTCTACAAAAGGTATTGCACGCGGGTTTATTTGCGCTTGATAGGGCTTATTAGAAGCTACCTTATTGTATAAAAATAAATTAGCAAAAGGTTTTTTATCATCAATAAGGGTGTCTATCAAACTAGTATTTGCCGATACTTTAAACTGTATCAACATGCATAAAATAAATCCTATAAAAAGAAAAAACTTATTCATATGATTTTTGAATAGCAGTTGAAAGTTGGAGTAATGTTACTTCTTCATATGGCGCACACATGACCTGAAGGCCAAAAGGCAACCCATTTGAATGCTTATATAAAGGAATTGAAATAGCAGGAATACCTACTAGATTTGCATATACTGTATAAATATCTGCTAAAAACATAGCGACCGAATCTTTAGTATTGTCGCCAATTAAAAATGCAGGACTAGGTACAGTAGGTAAAATGATAGCATCATAATTTTTAAATAATTGCGCTGCACCATCTACTAATAATTTTCTAATTTGCTGTGCTTTTGTGAAATACGCATCAAAATAACCGGCACTTAAAACAAAAGTACCCAACATAATTCTACGTTTTACTTCTTTACCAAAACCTTCACTTCTTGCATTTTTATAGAGTGCAGTAAGATCTTTATTATCGTTAGATCGGTGTCCAAATTTTACGCCATCATAGCGTGACAAATTACTAGAAGCTTCGGCAGTAGTTAATACATAATAAGTAGGAACTACTAAGTCAAGCATGTCAAATGATACGGCATCTACGGTATAGCCTGCTTTTTGCAAATTATCTATAGAAGTATAAATTGCTGCCCTGATTTCAGGATCCAAACTTGGATGTTCGAGTGCTTCTTTAAAATAAGCGATACGTTTTTTTGGAGTAGGCTCATGCACAACAGCACTATACGCTGGAACGGGTAATTGCGATACCGTGCTATCAAAGGCGTCAGGGCCCGCAATAATTTCAAGGACAACCGCGGCATCCCCTACCGATTTTGCAAAAATGCCAATTTGATCAAAAGAAGACGCGTACGAGGTAAGTCCATAACGCGAAATTCTACCATAAGAAGGTTTAAGACCCACGATACCGCAAAAGTCGGCGGGCTGTCTTACCGAACCGCCTGTGTCAGAACCAAGGCTTATCATGCAGTGATTCATTTGAACACCTACTGCAGATCCTCCCGATGATCCACCCGGCACTCGCGTGGGGTCTATTCCATTTTTTACGGGACCATACGCCGAGTTTTCGTTGTTACTTCCCATAGCAAACTCATCGCAGTTTTGTCTACCTAAAATAACAGCACCTGCTTGTTGTAATTTTTCTACAACAGTAGCATCAAAAATAGAATGGAAATTTTCTAGCATTTTAGAAGCCGCTGACAAAGGATGATACTTATAAGCGATCACATCTTTTAAACCCACTACCACACCATGTAATGGTAGTAAAGGTTCTCCGGTAGCAATATGTTCATCCAATTTTTTTGCTGTTGCTAAAGCTTCGTCTTCATAGATATTAAGCCATGCATTTAAAGAAGCGCCGCTTGTAGCTGTTTCCACAAAAAAACGAACGGCCTCCACAACTGTGGTTTGGCCGCTCTGTAAATTGTTATGATAGTCTTTGATTGTTTTGAACCGAAACAAAGGCTAATTTGTTTGTTAGTCAGAAAAAGTGAGGTAAAAATTAAGCTTGTGTATCTTTTTCTTTGATACCGTCTTCTAATTCTTTTTTCACGTTGTTTTTTGCATCGTTGAATTCACGGATACCTTTACCAAGGCCACGCATAAATTCTGGTATCTTTCTACCGCCAAATAAAACAAGTACAACTACTGCAATGAGTAATATTTCTTGAAATCCTAAGTTGCCCATAATGATTTGATTTAAGACTATAAAGGTAGGGGAAAAAGCATGTAAAGGCCCAAATAAAAGGCATAAAAAAACGGAAGTAGCCAGATGCTAACTTCCGTTTGTAAAAAGGTATTGTTCTACTAGAAACGTTTTTCTTTAATACGTGCACTTTTACCGCTACGCTCACGTAGATAGTATAGCTTAGCACGACGAACCTTACCAGATTTGTTTAATTGGATAGATTCGATATTTGGAGATAAGGTAGGAAATAAACGCTCAACGCCTACGCCATCCGAAATCTTACGTACAGTGAATGAAGCAGTTGCTCCAGTTCCTTGTAATTTGATTACGTCTCCACGGAAACTTTGAATACGCTCTTTACCACCCTCAACGATTTTATAGTTAACAGTGACATTATCACCAGCCTTGAAGGCAGGATATTGCTTTTTTACGGTTAATTGTTCGTGTACAAACTGAACTGCTGCGTCCATATCTTTTAATTTTTGCGGACGGCAAAGGTAGGGGTAAAATTCGAAAATCGGAAGTGATTTCCAATTTTTTTTACCTAGCTACGTTTACTGCCCTTTTCTCTCTAATTACGGTTACTTTAATTTGTCCCGGATACGTCATCTCAGTTTGGATTTTTTGGGCGATTTCGAAGCTCAATTTATCGCTATCACCATCCGTAACCTTCTCAGCCTCAACGATTACGCGCAGTTCACGACCCGCCTGGATGGCATAGGCCTTTTCTACGCCTTGGTAGGCTAAAGCCAGGTTTTCTAGGTCCTTAATACGCTGTAAATATTGTTGCATGATTTCCCTACGAGCACCCGGACGCGCACCAGAAATGGCGTCACAAGCCTGAATAATGGGGGAAATCACATATTGCATCTCCATTTCATCGTGGTGGGCTCCAATGGCATTTACCACGGCTGGGTTCTCACCATATTTTTCGGCGAGTTTAGCACCGAGTAATGCGTGACTTAGTTCTGTTTCCTCGTCAGGCACTTTACCTATATCGTGTAATAGACCTGCTCTTTTTGCTAATTTAGGATTCATACCTAACTCAGAAGCCATGATACCACACAAGTTGGCGGTTTCTCTACTGTGCATGAGTAGGTTTTGACCATATGATGATCTAAAGCGCATTTTACCTACAATACGGATCAGTTCTTTGTGAAGACCGTGGATACCCATTTCAATAACGGTACGCTCTCCTATTTCCATTACCTGCTCTTCTAATTGTCTGCGTGTTTTTTCTACGACTTCTTCAATACGTGCTGGGTGGATACGGCCATCAGAAACAAGGCGTTGTAAACTCAAGCGGGCAATTTCACGGCGTAGTGGATCAAAAGAAGATAAGATGATGGCTTCAGGCGTATCATCTACAATTAAGTCTACACCTGTTGCAGCTTCGATGGCTCTAATATTACGACCTTCTCTACCAATAATTTGACCTTTAATTTCGTCGGTTTCGAGGTTAAAAACAGTAACGGTATTTTCGATGGTTTGCTCTGCTGCCGTACGTTGTATGGTTTGAATAACAATTTTACGCGCTTCTTTATTTGCTTTTTGCTTGGCATCTTCGATGATGTCTTGCTGCATCGATAAAGCACGGGTTTGCGCTTCATTTTTAAGGCTTTCAATTAACTGCTCACGCGCATCATCGGCACTTAAATTGGCGATTTTTTCGAGGCGGCGAATATGTTCTTCTTGGTGTTTTTCTAATTCGGTACGCTTAGCGTTCACCACGTCAATTTGCCTGTTTAGGTTTTCTTTGATGGCTTCGTTTTCTTTGACTTGCTTCTCTAAAGAAGTTTCTTTTTGGTTAACGGTGATTTCTTTTTGCTTAAGTCTGTTTTCTACATCAACCACTTTGCGGTTGCGTTCTAACACTTCTCTTTCGTGTTCAGATTTTAGTTGTACAAATCTTTCTTTAGCCTCGAGTTGCTTTTCCTTTTTAACGGTTTCAGCTCTTGATTCGGCTTCTTTTAAAATATTTGCTGCTTGTGTGTTGGCTTCTTCAATTTGCTTTTTAGTATTTTTTGCGAAGAAAACCCTTCCCGCAACAACCCCTACTACAAGTGAGGTGGCGGCAAGTATTATAGAGACAATCGTCTGGTCCATTTTTAGCTTTTTTTAAGTTGTTCACAATCATTCTTTCACGCATACACATGAAGATTTACTTTAATAAGTAATCGGATAGGAACGAAGATACTTAAATCAGCGCTTTATCAATGAGTTTTTCGAGAGAGTTTATCTTTTCGGTAGCTTCTTTCCACTTTAATTCGTGGATGGTGCTGGTGTTTTGCTCGGTGGCAAACCATAAAAGAACCATCGCTACATAGTCCTGCATGTCTTTACCGGCCAAATTTTGACGGTACTCGGCTATTTTATCGTTGATCAGACTCGCTGTTTTACGCACCATTTCCTCCTCGTTTGGCTCAATTCGGATGCGGTAGCTTCGATCAGCAATAACAATATTGATGGGAATGAGTTCAGACATGCTTTTTATTTAAGAAGCGTTAAACAGTGGTCAATTTCTTTGAGGTAGGTATTAATGCGCTTTTCAAGGGCTACTTTTTCCTGATCCGAGTACCCACTTGCAGAACTCACCCCGAGACCATCAAGTTGTTGTTGAAGACTTCGCAGCACCTCCTCTTTATGTTGTACCATACCGGTTGCTTTTTCTAGATCGGCGGTTAGTCGCTGATTTTCACGAAGTAACTGCTGCTGATTTTTAAGCAGCAACTGCAACTTTTCTTGCAATGATTTGATATGTGTTTCGAATTCAAACATGTAAATATGCGTATAAATATAAGTGCTTATTTTCTGATTTCGGCACCTAATTCTTTTTCAAAAGCACTAATTAATTTTGATACCATGCTATCCGTTTCAGTATCTGTCATGGTTTTTTCTTCATCTACAAATGTAAAACTAAGTGCCATTGACTTTTTATTGACCCCTAATTTATCACTTTCAAAAACGTCAAACAAACGCGTTCCTTTTAGTTTTGGAAGTTTTACCGTACCCGCCGCAAGCTCAATAGCAGCATAGGTTACAGAACGGTCTACCACCAGCGCCAAATCACGTTGCACGGCCGGAAACTTAGATACTTCTTTATATACGATTTTTTGTTTTTCGGCGGCTGTAACAAGTCCAGCCACATCGATGTCTACAAAAACAACACCTTGTTTGATATCAAATTGTTGACGCTTTTGTGGTGACACTTCTAGTAGAGTTGCGATTTTAATACCACCCACCACGGCAACAAGTGTAGCAGATTCAGTTCCTTCCAAAGTCCACTGAACAGACGGTAGTCCAGTAAGCGTAGCAACCGCTTGCAAAATGCCTTTTGCCATTAAAAGGTCTTGCTCTTTTGATTTAACACGCCAGCCTTCTTCGGTGTCCAAGCCACTTAGGTAAATACACAAATGCTCTGTTTCTGAATACTGCCCAGAACCACTGGTAGCATAGGTTTTACCAAATTCAAATAAACGCAAATTATGGTTACGTCTATTGCAATTGTAGGCGATTGTTTCAAGTCCGGTTTCAAGCATCGAAGGACGAAGCACGTCTAAATCGGCACTTAAATTATTCATCATTTTAACAGCCGTTTCTAAAACAGCTGGCGTAAAATATTGACTGTTGGTAATAGAGTTTGTAAAAATTTCTACAAAGCCTTTGCCTACTAAAAAGTTAGCCGTTTTTTCTTTGACAACTTCTTTGGCACTTGCTACTTCTATGGCAGGGCTAATGGTAATCGTGGTAGGAATTTCGATGTTATCGAGTCCGTCGATGCGTAAAATTTCTTCTACTAAATCGGCGGGAATACTAATGTCTGGTTTGCTATATGGGACGGCTACACGGAGTTCATCAATGCCCTCTTGTATCACTTCAAAACCTAGCGCTGTCAATATTTTTTTGACGGCTTCGGGATGGTAATTTTTGCCACTTAACTTTTTGATGTAGTGGTATTTGACAGCTACTTCTGTTTTAGGCGTCAGTTTTGGATAGATGTCGGTAATATCAGAGCTGATGCTACCCCCCGCCACTTCTTTGATAAGTAATGCGGCTCTTTTTAATACCTGAACCGTAGATGCAATGTCAACTCCTTTTTCAAATCTAGTAGCTGCGTCGGTGCGCAGTCCATGATGCAAAGAAGTTTTACGAATAGTAGTTGGATGAAACCAAGCACTTTCTAAAAATATAGAAGTTGTGCCAGCATTTACACCACTTGCGGCGCCACCAAACACACCCGCAATGCACATTGGATCTGAAGCATTACAGATTAATAAATCCGTGTCTTGGAGTTTTCTTTCTTTGGTATCAAGGGTTGTAAAGGATGTGCCAGCTGCAACATTTTTTACAATGACTTGCCCGCCCGTAATAGCTGCTGCATCAAAAGCATGCAGTGGTTGACCCGTTTCATGTAAAATATAATTGGTAACGTCTACAATATTATTGATGGGTCTTACGCCAATGGCAGTTAATCTATTTTTTAACCAACTTGGCGAATCGGAAACCTTTACGCCCGTTAATTCGATACCTGCATAACGCTTACACGCTTCTTCGTTTTCGATGCTAACAGCAATGGTTTTATTATTTTGATCTGGGCTAAAAGAACTTGTAAATGGCGTTACTGTTTTGGCTTCTTTTTCGTGGTGCGTTAGATAAGCACACACATCTTTTGCAACACCTAAGTGGCTCATCGCGTCCATGCGGTTAGGTGTTAAGCCAATTTCATATACCCAGTCTTGATAGGGCTCAAACAGAGTGGCAGCAGGCGTTCCAACCGTAGTATCCGCTTGCAGTACCATGATACCATCATGACTGGTGCCAAGTCCAATTTCATCTTCGGCGCAAATCATTCCAAAACTTTCTTCCCCTCTAATTTTTGCAACACGCATGGTTAAAGGATCTCCAGTGCTTGGATAAATGGTAGTCCCAATAGTTGCTACAATTACTTTTTGTCCTACGGCAACATTTGATGCACCGCAAACAATTTGTAATGGCGTTTCTGCACCAATATGTACTGTAGTTATTTTTAGTTTATCGGCATTCGGGTGCTGCGTAACCGTCATCACTTCTCCCACCACTAGTCCAGCAAGTCCTCCCTTTACATTTTCATAAAACGTTAAACTTTCAACCTCTAATCCAATAGACGTCAAAATTTTAGACAATTTTTCGGGCTCAATGGGCCAAGGAAGATATTCAGATAGCCAGTTATAACTTATGGTCATGATTACTTTTACGTATTTAAGTGGCTCAAAAATAAGTTTTTATAGCCGTAAATGCTACGCTTTCGTGAGAACAAAAGACACAATCATCCAATACTTCTTTCTGCACAAGATTTGTTAATAATGGTCATTTTTAGTGGAATAAGTTTTGATATTGGTGGATAACAGTAGTAAATTGTGTGAATAGCACAGAAAAAAGCTGCGGGAACGGTGAATTCCGTGTGGACGAAAAATAGCGAGGAAATACTTGAAAAAGCGCAAATCTTGGTGCATATTCGCTCTGTTCTGTTGGCGCTTGGCGCCGCAAATAACTTACTAAAGCAACCCAAAAATGGACGTTAAAATTACCAATACCAACCGTAAACCTAGAAAGCCTTCCATAGACATGAGCAGTATGCTCTATGGTAAAGTGCCCCCGCAAGCCAAAGAATTAGAAGAAGCGGTACTAGGTGCCATTATGCTTGAAAAAAGTGCATTTGACACGGTTTCTGAAATTATTAAGCCCGAATGTTTTTATGTAGAAGCGCACCAGCTCATTTTTAAAACGATGCAGCAACTGCAAAATGATAGCGTGCCTATTGATATTTTAACGGTGGTAGAGGGTCTAAAATCAAAAAATGAATTAGACCTTGTAGGTGGGCCCTATCAAATTACCAAGCTTACCAACTCGGTGGTATCGGCGGCTAATATTGACGCGCACGCAAGAATTATTTTACAAAAATTTATTCAGCGCGAACTCATCAGAATTAGTGGTGAAATTATTGGTGACGCTTACGAAGACAGCACTGACGTTTTTGATTTACTAGATGAGAGTGAAACAAAAATGTTTAACATCACCAACAATTATTTAAAAAAGAATTTCGAAGAAATAGGACAGGTGCTTGCAAAAACCATCAATCGTATTGATGAACTGCGTACCAAAACAGAAGATATTTCTGGTGTGCCAACTGGATTCCCTACACTAGACCGTATCACCTACGGATGGCAGCCTACCGATTTAATTATCCTTGCGGCAAGACCGTCTGTGGGTAAAACCGCTTTCGCCCTTAACCTAGCGCGCAATGCGGCACTTCACCCTACAAAGCCTGTCCCTGTTGGGTTTTTCTCATTAGAGATGAGTGCACCACAACTTGTACAACGTATTTTAAGTGCGGAGAGTGAAATTAAAATGGAAAAAATTTCTAGGGGTAAACTAGAAGATTACGAATACCAACAACTACACGCAAAGGGTTTAAAAAAATTAGAGCGCGCGCCACTTTACATCGATGATACAGCGGCATTAAATATTTTTGAATTTAGAGCAAAAGCCCGCCGATTAGTAAACAAACATAAGGTTGGTATTATCATTATTGACTACCTACAATTAATGAGTGGTAGTGGTGATAGAAACAATAACCGTGAACAAGAAATTTCAAATATTTCACGAAGCTTAAAGGCACTTGCTAAAGAATTAAACATTCCAATTATTGCACTATCACAATTAAGTCGTGCGGTGGAAACAAGAAAGGAAAGTAAAATGCCGCAATTGAGTGACCTTCGTGAATCGGGTGCGATTGAACAAGATGCCGATATGGTTATGTTTATTTACCGTCCAGAATACTACGAAGTGATGAGTAACGACATGGGTGAAAGTACCCATGGTGAAACCCATATAAGAATTGCAAAACACAGAAACGGTCAACTAGATACCATTAAGCTTAGGGCTAAACTAGATATCCAAAAGTTTGAAGAATGGGATGGCGATGGTTCTGGATTTGGATCTAGCAATTGGAAACCAGTAGCACCAGGAAGTACCGCTGGTTCACCAGGACAAGACAACGCAAAACTATTTATTCAAAAAGAGAGCAAAATGAATGAGGGTGATTTTGATGCAGGCTTTGACAACGAAACACCTTTTTAACCCACCTCATTTTCTAGTAACATGTTGGCGCTACCTTATTTTTACGAACCTACCATTTTAAAGGGCAACACACACTTTGAATTAAGTGAGGCGACTTCTAAACACTGTATTCAAGTGCTCCGTATGCGCGCTGGAGAAAGCCTACACCTCACAGATGGCGTCGGAAACCTATACACAGCAAGCATTGTAGAGCCCGATAAAAAAAAGACAGTCGTAAAAATTGATTTGGTGGTGCACACCCCTGCCCCGACTAAAAATGTTTGTATTGCGATAGGACTTTTAAAAAATACAGGACGCTTTGAATGGTTTTTAGAAAAAGCGACAGAAATGGGCGTGACAAAAATTGTCCCGTTAATTTGCGAGCGAAGCGAGCGTTCTAAGCTAAAACAAGAACGCATGCAGGGGGTCGTTGTTGCAGCACTCATTCAGAGTAAACAAACATGGTTGCCTGTTTTATCGGAACCCATTAGGGTGGCGCAGTTTATTGACCAGCATCCTGCTTCGCAGGGGCTCATTGCGCATTGTGAAGAGGGCCATAAAACAGCGCTTAAAGACATCTCTAATAGTAGCGATACGAGTATTTTAATTGGACCAGAAGGTGATTTTACTGAGTCGGAAATTACGCTTGCTATAGATGCAAAATATACACCTGTTAGTCTTGGCGAAACCAGGCTTAGAACAGAAACGGCGGGCATGGTAGCCGCAGCGCTCTTATTATACAAAAATTAACCGCACCAGCAAAATCACTGCATGCAAGTTATCTATCAAATTTTACGCAGTTATTTAATTATTGGTTTTGTTATTTTTATAATGAGCCTTACGCACTCAACAAATTGCTGGGGTAATATTTATAGCGCACAACAACAAGATACCGTCACAGAAGCTTCACTCGATTCGTTCATTACAATACATGCCGTTCCTGAAAAATACAGCACCGCACTTCGAACTTTTTACCAAGGCAACATGCATCTGTACGTTTGGATTCAGTCAAGAAAAATTCAAGACCATACCAAAGACTTTATAGCACACGCAAACAAGCTAGCGGAGGACTGGGTAGATAGTAGCTTTATAGAACTACTTACGCTGCAGAGTTTCAATCAGAATGTACAGCAAACAAATATTGAATTAGCGGTAAGCCTTTCATTTTTTAAATACGCAGACAAATGGCTAATGCCCAGTGATATCGACCCTGCAATAGTTAACTGGCGTATTCCTAAAACATCACTAACGCTGGCTAATCAGTTAAAAAATTGGCTCAACCCAACCACTAAAATGGGTTTTAACACAGGTAGTCAAAATTTTAAACAATTACTAGAAAATTACGCAAGCCTCTCAAATATTACAGCACTTGATTCAGGCATACACATTAGTTCCAAACACGCCAAAATTAATAAGGGAGAAATGGTGCCTGTAATTAGGCAAATAAAAAAGAAATTACAATTACTTGGCGATTTTAAAAGCACAGATACCACGTCACTCTTTAGCAATACACTAGGTATTGCGATCAATAGATTTCAAGAAAGAATGGGACTTGTTAAAACAACTTACATTGACAAAGCGTTATTGCAAGCCCTTCAAAAACCTATCAAACATTACGCAAAAACGATTGCCATTAATCTAGAGCGCTTACGATGGATGCCTGCCATGATGGATAGTAACTATATCGTTGTAAATATTCCAGCCTATCAGCTTCTTGTTTTTGATAGCAGTAAAATTCAGTTTAAAATGCCGGTGATTGTAGGATCCGAATCTAATAACACCGTCATATTTAGCAACCGCATGCGCTACGTTGTTTTTAGCCCTTATTGGAATGTGCCTCCTAGTATTGTAAAAGCAGAAATTTTACCGGGCATGAGGAAAAATGAAAACTACCTGGCACAAAAAAATATGGAGATTACGACGGCTGGCGATGTGCCCACCATCAGACAATTGCCTGGTGCTCAAAACTCACTTGGGCTTGTTAAATTTTTGTTTCCTAACTCCTACAATATATATTTACATGACACGCCCGGAAAGCACCTATTTGCGCGTCAAAACAGGAGTCTTAGCCATGGCTGTATCAGGCTAGGAGATGCCAGAAAAATGGCTAACTACCTATTAAGATTCGACAACAGTTGGACGCCAAAAAAAATTGACACAGCTATGCATCTACAAAAAGAAAAATGGGTAACGCTTAAAAAAACGATCCCTGTTTTTATCGCTTATTTTACAAGCTGGGTAGATAGCAATGACGTTTTGCAATTTAGAAAAGATATTTACGACCTAGATGATAAAATGTTAGCATTGCTTTTTAAAAAAGAAGACTACTAATTATACCAACCATATCTTAACTTTGAAGTAAAGAATTACTATGCATTTAATAGAAGTTACTAGCGCCAATACTGCCAAAGATTTTTTAGAAGTGCAAGCGATTATCAATGCAGGTAACCCCAATTATATCAGACCCCTAAACAATGAGGTCAATGCTATTTTTGATGCCACTAAAAATAAAAACTTTACATACGGCGAAGCCAAAAGATGGATACTAGAAAGAGACGATGGCGAATTAGTAGGCCGTATCGCTGCCTTTACCAATTCAAAATATATTAATAAAGGAACCGATTTTAATACTGGCGGTGTTGGATTTTTTGATTGCATCAACGATCAGGCTGCAGCCAATTTACTTTTTGATACCGCTAAAGAATGGCTTACCCAAAAAGGTATGGAAGCGATGGACGGACCCATCAATTTTGGCGACAGAGATAAGTGGTGGGGCCTCTTGGTAGAAGGCTTTGAAAAACCGCCTATGTATGGCATGTCGTATAACCCTGCCTATTATGAAACACTTTTTACAAACTACGGTTTTAAAAATTATTACAACCAGTACTATTATGCAACTAGCATTCAATTAGACCTGCCAGCAAGATTTCCTGAAAGACACGCCCGCTTTGCAGCCAAACCAGATTATGTGGCAAAGCACGTTAAATTAAGTGAACTTGAAAAATATGCTGGGGACTTTGTAACCGTTTACAACGCTGCATGGGGCCAACATGGCGAGGCAAAAGAAATTACCAAAGAACAAGTAGTTAAGCTTTTTAAAACCATGAAACCTATTATGGATGAGCGTCTTGTTTGGTTCGCCTATTATAAGACAGAAGCTATTGGGATGTTCATTAATATTCCAGACCTCAACCAATATTTCAAACATTTTAATGGGAAACTAGGTTGGTTTGAAAAACTTCGTTTGTTGTACATGACTAAAACAGGTAAAAACAAACAACTTACTGGACTTGCTTTTGGTATTATTCCTAAATACCAGTCACTTGGTATTGATAGTTTCTTAATTCAAGAATGCTCTTTACTTTTTAAAGACAAAGATTGGTATGACCGTTACGAAATGGGATGGGCTGGGGATTGGAACCCAAAAATGCTCAATATTTATAAAAGTCTAGGTGCTCAGCCAAGCCGCAGAATGGTCACATTTAGGTGTCTTTTTGACGCCACCAAGCCCTTTGAACGTCACCCAGAAATGGTATACGGCTAAAATTATACCCATGTGCAAAAAAGGTGGGGTTTAGATAAGGGGAAGCCTACCGTTGTGCTTATATTGCAACCCTGTTATGGAAAATCATTTTGTTGTTTCGGCCCGTAAGTATAGACCCCAAAACTTTAATACCGTTGTTGGGCAATCGCACATTACGACAACCCTAAAAAACGCTATTAAAAACAACCAACTCGCACATGCGTTTTTGTTTTGTGGTCCAAGGGGCGTTGGTAAAACAACATGTGCTAGAATTTTAGCCAAAACCATCAACTGTACAAGCCCTACCCCAGAAGGTGAAGCTTGTAACACCTGTAATAGCTGCGTATCTTTTGACGCAGGCACATCTTTGAATATTCATGAACTTGATGCGGCGAGTAACAACTCGGTAGATGATATTAGATCACTAGTAGAACAAGTAAGATTTGCACCTCAAGCAGGAAAATACAAAGTATATATTGTGGATGAGGTCCACATGCTTAGCGCTAGTGCGTTTAATGCATTTTTAAAAACATTAGAAGAGCCTCCTTCTTATGCGATTTTTATTTTAGCAACTACTGAAAAACATAAAATACTTCCTACCATTTTAAGCCGTTGTCAAATTTTTGATTTTAAACGAATCACCAATAACGATACCGTAGAGCACTTAGAAGAAATTGCGGGTAAAGAATCTATCAAAGCCGAACGCGCTGCACTTCAAGTAATTGCACAAAAGAGTGAAGGCTGCATGCGAGATTCACTGAGTATACTAGATAAAATTGTAAGCTTTACAGGTGGTAGTTTAACCTATCAAAATACTTTAGAGCACTTAAATATTTTAGACGAAGATTACTATTTTAAATTGCTAGAAAGTATGCAGGCAAAGGATTTGGCGGCATCGATGGTCCTCTATGACGAAATCAATAGAAAGGGTTTTGAAGGGGATATGGTACTCAACGGCTTTGCAGAATTCATTCGCAATATTTTGGTTTGTAAGGACCCAAAATCTGCTCCTTTACTAGAAGTAGTAGAAGGTATGCAGGATAAATATACTGGTGCTGCTGCTAAGATGGGTATGTCCTATTTGGTAAGTGCGCTCAATATTTTAAATGAAGCAGAGATCAATTATAAAATGGCGCGCAACAAAAGATTACACGTAGAATTAACGCTCATTAAATTAAACTTCTTACAAGAAGCCATTGAACTTGCTTCAGAAAACGGGTCTATTATAAAAAAAAAACGGATTGACGGACCAGTAGCCATTAGAACAAAAAGTATACCCTCTATTCAAATAGCGGCTCCGCCGGTTTCAATTAAAACAACTGCTACATTAACGATACAAAAAGAAGTAGCAAAACAAGAGCAGACTCCTGTTCATGTCAGTGCAACTGAGGTTGCACCTTCAGTCCCTATTGCTCCTGTTGCTGCCGCCCCTGCTGGTCCTAAAAAGAACCTTTTATCAACTTTAAGAGAGAAATATGGTGACCAATACGCCATTGAAGAGGTTAAAGAAGCTGAATCGCTCAATATCGAAAAACTTAGGGCTTGTTGGGACGCTTACGGCGCCACACTTGAAGCACAACAAAAGCACTCTGCTTCAGGAACCTTTAAAATGGCTGTTTTAGAAATTGAAAACGATATCCATTTTACGGTTCGCGTACCTGGTTTAACGGCTCAAAAGTTTGTTGAACAGGAACGCATGATGCTGATTGATCAGATATTTTCAACGTTCAATAACCGCTCAATAAAATTTAGCATTATAGTAGATGCGACAGAAAAAGAAGACGTACCTATTCATATGCGACTTAATAGTAAGCAAAAATTTGAACGCATTAGTGAGCAGTACCCTTTACTAAAAGAATTGAAAGAAAAACTGAAATTAGAAATTGATTATTAATGCAGATGGGTGCTAGATTTTTTTAGTAGCACTATAACCATTTTTTAAAAGCCACTGAAGCACTTTATCCCGCTGATCTCCTTGCACAATAATTTTGGCATCTTTTACAGAACCACCTGTACCACAAAAGTTTTTTAGCTGCTTGCCTAATTTTTCAACGTCATCAGCAGTTCCAATAAAACCTGTAATAAGTGTAACAGCCTTACCAGCTCTGTGTTTTGAGTCTAGCTTAATGCGTAGCGGCTGCTTGGCCGGTAGTAAAGTTTCTAGTATTTCATCCTGCGCTGGCTCAAAATTAAAGTTAGGATCTGTGCTGTAAATGAACCCTCTTACGTCTGACTTATTTTTTTTATTCATGAAAATAAAAGGTGATTAGTTAACACGAAGGGTTACAATATGATACGGCGCTGTATTTTTTTTCATGAGCATGAGTGTAATGTTATAATTTTTAGTAGCTCCGCTAATTTTACCAGTCATGTACATCGTATTACCGATTTCTCGTTGGGCTGTGCGCTCAAACCCTTTAATCTTATAATCGTTATAAAAAGCAGCCAATTTTTCGGCGGCCTTATCATTTGCTACAATTTTATCTTCGGGGGCGTCTAAAAATTTTATGTCTACTACCACTGCAAAATGTTTTGCTATCTCCGCAGGATTTCCAGATTTTAAAGCAGTAATCACCAGATCCGCATCTCCTTGAAATGGCCCCTCAAATGCTGTAGTTAACAGCAACAAAGGAAATAAGAGGCCTAATAAATGCTTTTTCATGGTCTGATTTTAATTGACTCCCCAAAAATAACTAAGATGCAGCAATTAATAAGGTTATACCCTTTAAAATTGAGGTTTTGCCTCAAAAATAAAGGTTGTAAATTTGTAGTATGAAACGCAAAGTAATTCTCGTAATCATGGACGGATGGGGACTTGGTACAAAAAAAATGTCAGATGCCATTCAACAATCAAAAACGCCTTTTGTAAATAGCCTTTATACCAAATATGCCAATAGCACACTTGTTACATGTGGCGAAGATGTGGGCCTTCCGGAAGGTCAAATGGGAAATTCAGAAGTTGGTCACTTAAATATTGGTGCCGGAAGAATTGTATACCAGGAACTTCAACGCATTAATGTTGCTATTAAAACCGGCGAACTTGCTAACAATAAAACTTTTTTGGAGGCTGTTAGCTATGCAAAAACAAATAATAAACCACTACACTTAATGGGACTTGTAAGTGATGGTGGTGTACATGCACATATCAATCACCTTAACGCTATTTGTGATTATTGTAAAGCAAACGGTCTTAACGAAGTTTACATTCATGCATTTACAGACGGAAGAGATACGGATCCAAAAAGTGGCCTAGGTTTTATTACTACGCTTACCAGGCATTTACAAAATAGTGTAGGAAAAATTGCAACGATTAGTGGCCGCTACTACGCCATGGACCGCGATAAAAGATGGGAAAGAGTAAAGCTTGCCTATGATTGTTTGGTGCATAATGCGGGGCCCCGAGCCACTAGCGCTAATGCAGCTTTGGAAGCTGGGTACGCAGCAAATACCACCGACGAATTTTTATTGCCGACTGTTATTGTAGATGACAATAACAAACCTGTTGCTGCTATCAAAGAAGGCGACGCAGTATTCTGTTTTAATTTTAGAACAGACCGTTGTAGAGAAATTACAGAAGTGCTTACGCAGCAAGCATTTCCTGAATATAACATGCAGCCATTAGCGCTTCATTACACCACCATGACCCAGTACGACCAAACATTTAAAGGCGTACACGTGGTATTTGAAAATGATAATTTACAAAATACATTGGGGGAAGTATTAGCGGCTCATGGAAAAAAACAAATAAGAATTGCGGAAACCGAAAAATACCCACACGTAACTTTCTTTTTTAGCGGCGGCAGGGAACAACCTTTTGAAGGAGAAAATAGAATTATGGTGGCTTCACCAAAAGTGGCTACTTATGATTTACAACCAGAAATGAGCGCTGTTGGCATCACCGATTTATTGATTCCAGAAATAGAAGCTGAATCTGCAGATTTCATTTGCCTAAACTACGCAAACGCAGATATGGTGGGCCATACCGGTATTTTTGAGGCAGCAATTAAAGCAGTTGAAACCGTAGACGCCTGCGTAGAAAGAGTAGTTACAGCGGGTCTTGCGCACGGCTACACCCTACTTGTTACCGCAGACCATGGCAACGCCGATTTTATGATCAATGAAGACGGAAGCCCTAACACGGCACATACTTTAAATTTGGTACCTTTATTTTTGGTGGACACTGATTTAAAAGTGACCATTAAAGCGGGTAAACTTGGAGATATTGCACCAACTATTTTACAATTAATGGAACTTCCCATACCGGCAGAAATGACCGGAAATATTTTAATTTAAAAAAACCTCCCATGCGTTTACTAAAAAAAATAGGCATTGCACTTGTTGTTGTCTTAGTTGTCCTACAAGCATTTAAATCTGAAAAAAATGTATCGGACGACCATTCAAAAAATATTGCAACCCTTTATCCAGTATCAAAAGAAGTGGATGCTATTTTAGTAAAAGCCTGTAATGACTGCCATAGTAATAACACAAAATATCCTTGATACGCTGGTGTACAACCACTTGCTTGGTGGATCAATGACCATGTAGTAGACGGAAAAAAACATTTTAATTTAGACGATTTTGCCAATTATACCTTGCGCAAACAGTACCATAAAATGGAGGAAGTGATTGAACAGGTTAAAGAAGGTGAAATGCCACTTGAAACTTACAGGCTCATTCATAATCAAGCAAAATTAACACAAGAAGAACAAGCTGTTCTTTCAAGTTGGGCACAATCTGTGCTTGATTCTATGAAAGCCACCTATCCAATTGATAGTTTAATCAAAAAGAATTAATAGCGTTAATCTGCGCTCTTTTATTAGCCCGCTTATCCAATTAAGCGGGCTTTTTATTACCTTGCAGCATGGAAATTACAAAAGCCAGCTATTTGGTTTCTAGTCCCAGTTTTGACAAATGCCCAAAACCTGATAAGCCCGAGTATGCTTTTATTGGACGAAGCAATGTGGGCAAATCTTCGTTGATTAACATGCTTACCGGTCAGAAAAGTTTAGCCAAAACATCTGGAACGCCCGGAAAAACGCAGCTCATCAACCACTTTGAAATAGAAAGTACACAAAAGGCAAAAGCACCAAGAAGCAAATGGTTTATTGTTGATTTGCCAGGTTACGGATATGCAAAAAGATCTCAAACAGATAGAAGACGTTGGGAGCAAATGATTGAAGGCTATTTTAAAAAGAGAGAAAATCTAGTACAAGTTTTTGTACTCATTGATAGCAGACATGGCCCTCAAAAAAATGATCTTGAATTTATTAGTCAGTTAGATAGTTGGGGTATTGTATTTACACTCGTATTTACAAAAATTGATAAAGAAAAACCAGGTGTTGTTAAAAGAAACATAGAAAGCTTTTTTACTGTATTAAAAGAAAGTTGGCAGTTTTTACCCAGACATTTTGTAACGAGCGCCGAATTAAAAACAGGCAGGCCAGAAATGCTAGCATTTATTGACACTTGCAATGAAGCTGCCAAAGCAGCCGAATAATAATATAATTTTATGAAATTACTTATCACCTATTTAAAGCCCTACAAAGGGCTTGTACTTTTAGCATTACTATTAGCAGGCATCAATCAAACCTTTTCGCTATTTGATCCTATGATTTTTGGTAAGCTTATAGATCAGTTTGCCAATCATGCCAAAACCAATGCAGACGGAAGTTTCAGAAGCGAAAGTGCATTTATAAAAGGCATCATGGGTATGCTTTTTTTACTCGTGGGCACTGCCATGGTCAGTAGGCTCGCAAAGGCTTTTCAGGATTATACCGTTAATGTAGTCATTCAAAAATTTGGTGCCAAAATATTTACAGATGGGCTACAGCACTCCATGCGCTTACCCTATCAAGATTTTGAAGACCAAAGAAGTGGTGAAACACTTTCGATATTAACTAAAGTTAGAGCCGACACCGAAAAATTTATTGGGTATGTAATCAATGTGCTATTTGGAATTATTGTGAGTGTGGTATTCGTATCTATTTATGCAACCAGACTTCACTGGTCAATTGTTCCAATTTATTTAGGAGGTGCCATTTTGATTGGCGCGGTTACCAACCTATTAAGCAAAAAAATAAAAGTAATTCAAAAAGCAATTGTTGGAGAAACAACTGCGCTTGCAGGTACGACCACAGAAAGCTTACGTAATATTGAACTTGTAAAAAGTTTAGGATTAACAGATCAAGAAGTAAAAAGGCTCAATACCAATACCTATAAAATTTTAGGCCTTGAACTTAAAAAAGTAAAAAGTATTCGATCCCTTAGTTTTATACAAGGAACACTTGTAAACTTTTTAAGACAAGTAATCACATTTACACTCATGTGGCTTATTTATAGAGACGTCTTAACGGTGGGTGAATTAATTTCATTACAATTTTATAGCTTTTTTATTTTTGGCCCCCTACAAGAAATTGGTAGTATTATTTTGAGCTACAGAGAAGCAGAAGCATCCCTTCAAAACTTTCATAAGCTCATGAGCCGCGAGGTGGAAGCGAGACCTGCACATCCAACAAGTGTTGAGGCCATTCAAACCCTCTCTTTTGCAGGTGTTTCATTTCAGCACCAAAGCGCACAGTTTAAGGCACTTGACAACATCTCATTCAATGTTAAACTAGGTGAAACCATTGCCTTTGTTGGCCCTTCTGGCGCAGGCAAAAGCACACTTGTTAAATTATTAGTAGGGCTTTATAGACCTCAAATTGGACATATCGAATACAACGGTGCCAAAGAAAATGATATTGATTTTGAGGAACTAAGAAATCAAATTGGTTTTGTTACACAGGATACACAATTATTTGCGGGCACCATTAGAGAAAACTTAAGCTTTGTATTTCCAAATGCCACCGATGAAGAAATGATTGTAGCACTTGAAAAAGCAAGTTGTAACTCTATTTTATCTAAAGCGCAACAAGGCCTAGAAAGCATTATTGGCGAAGGTGGCTTAAAACTCAGTGGTGGTGAAAAGCAAAGACTTTCCATTGCCCGGGCACTTCTCAGACATCCGCATCTTCTTATTTTTGACGAAGCTACTTCTTCATTAGATAGTATTACAGAAGAAGAAATTACAAGAACCATTCATGCCATTTCTGAAGAGCGGGAGCAAATTACGGTCATGATTGCGCACAGACTAAGTACCATCATGCATGCGAATAGAATTTATGTATTAGAAAAGGGACAGGTTGTTGAAACCGGAACACACGAAGCACTCTTAGCAGAAAAAGGACTTTATTTTGCAATGTGGCGTCAACAAATTGGAGAAAGAAAAGTAACGCGTTAATTAGAAACTTTTATTCTTTTCCGAATTTCTTTTTAAAGTATTCAATGACTGAAGGATCTTCGAGACCTTCCATATCACTAAGCTCTAGCTCAAGTGCTTTGGTACTTAATTGAATTTCTAAAAGTGAGAGTAGTAAAGAGGCAGAAAACGATAATAAACTAATTGCAAAAACTACATTTGCAGCAAGCATGAACTGAACATGAATAAGGTACATACAAAGGATGCATCCTAAAAACGTAACCACCCCTAGTGCCTGCATATTTTTAATGAGCTTTAAGCGGTAGCGAAGGTTTTTTATTTGTCCGTGAATAATATGTTTTTGTTCTTGATTTTGATATTTGTCATGCAAGTTTCTAACCCTGCTACTGAGTGCTAAAAAACGGTTGGTATAAGCAAGCATAATTAAGCTGATTGCCGGAAACAAAAGTGCGGGTGTATTAAAACTAATTTCCATCATACAAAGTAAGCAAGAATACGAATGCAAACCTATTTGACTTTTAACATCGTGTGCACCTGCTGCACTGACATGTTTTGCAGCCTCGCATAATACACACCAGCAGGAAGGCTACCAGAATCAAATACAACGGTATACGTGCCGGCTGCATAATCACGATCTGTTAAATTAGTAATAACGCGCCCTAACATATCCATCACCTGAATAAGGGTATGACCCCCTGCCGTTTTAAATGATATCACGGTTTTACTTGTGAACGGATTGGGATAATTACGTACCAAATTTTCTCCCGATAAATTAACGGCTTTCTTGCAAGCTGCTGCATTAACAAGTGGTAATGTTTGAAAGTTTTTAAGCATAATTTGTTGAAGGTCGGTATCAGAAACGCAGAGCCAATTGGATAGTAGCGTTGCGTATACACTTCTAAAATCAAATTCGAAAGGTACGTTTTCACCAACGCTAACGTTCGCCCCAAATTTTGGCGTAGCACCCAAAACGCCAGGTATTACATTTTTTCCAAAAACAAATAATGGAGCAGCGGCACCATGATCAGTACCAATACTACCATTGGATTTAACGCGGCGTCCAAATTCAGAAAATGTCATGCCCGCTACACGGTCATCAACACCTAAAAATTTAAGGTCTTTTTGAAAAGCGCTAATGGCGTCACTCACTTTTCCTAAAAGCACAGCGTGCGAACCAGTAGTTGTATCGGGTGTGTTTACTTGTGAAGCGTGCGTATCAAAGCCTCCAAAATTAACCATGTACACGCGCGTTTTTAAACCCCCTTTAATTAGTCTTGCAACAATTTTTAATTGATCTGCGAGTGAATTACTTGTTGGATAGGTAACCTGCGTGGGTACTTTAGCTGCAGCATCTTTAATGATAGCAGCATATTGCTGTGTTTGTTGTGCTACCATACGCACAAAATTTAATTCCTTTCCAGCAGGTGTATTTGGAGCCGTATCGCGAACACCATTGATTAAATTATAAAAACTGGATGTACTACTAATACTCATACCCATACTTACAGCAGGGCCCTGAAATGTCAAAGAGGTAGCAGATCCAATTTGAATGGCAAGTGGATCTGTCATTGAAGCATTTGGATAGCCATTGGGGAAATTGGGGAACTCGGCATCTAAATACCTGCCAGCCCATCCACTATTCACCACCGTATTACTATCGCTTGCGCTCATCCAAATATCTGTAGCTCTAAAGTGCGAAAAATTAGGTTGCGGATAACCCACTGATTGTACAATGTTTAATTCGCCATCGTTGTACATGGCCTGAAGGCCGGTCATGGCAGGATGTAAACCCGCTTTGGTAACACCAGCGAGTTTTAAAACCTTATCTTCTGGGATATAAATATTAGAACGCGCATTTACATAATTAGAGAAATTATCCAGCGGGATAACCATATTCAATCCATCATTTCCTCCGTTAAGTTGAATGATAACAAGGACATGATCATTTTCTATGGCAGCAGGAAGCAAGAGTGATTGTGCAATTGGGTCTTCGGCACCAAATGCTTTAAAAGAAAATCCACCAACAAGCGCGGGCATCACCACACCAACGGGGACAGTATTTTTTAAAAAATCTCTACGTTTCATGGGGGGATTATTTTAAGCTAGTTGATACTCGGCTAGGTTCATTAAATATTTTACGAGGTCACGTATTTTAGTACGCACGGATGTAGTATTAGCAGCATTCGTAGGTGTGGAAATATATAAATCCCAGGCCTGTGTCCAATAAATATCCAAGCTTTGTCCACTTAATAAAATATCTTTTTTTAGCTGCGCTTTTGAAGCAGCAGAAATATCAAGCCCGAGTAAACGCTCAGTCAATTCTGCTATAAATACATTTGGATCGCCTGGATTGGAAAATGTTTTTGCATAAGCAAGAGGATCCAATTGAATTTTTTTACTGCTAAAAGTATAGCCGCTTACTAGCATGGTATCGGTAAACTGATTGCGCTTTGGAAGCGTATCACTATTGATCCAGATTTCATTGAATTGAGGTTCTTGGTAGTATGCCTTCCATCCGCTTACATCGGGTGGATCACCAATATTTTGCTGCATATTGCTAAGCCAACTAACCATGTAATTATAAAATCCATAATT
>CAMDLR010000009.1 GCA_945901845.1 Sediminibacterium ginsengisoli
GGGATTGTCTTTACTAAGGATTCAAAGAACATGTTCTTTATAGACACACCAGCTCGTACCATAGCAAAATATAAATACCACCTAGAATCTGGTTCATGTGAGTATATAAATGATCTGGTTCATTTTCAAGGCGCAGGTCTACCAGACGGTATGGATATGGATGAAGATGGTAATCTCTGGGTTGCAGAATGGGGTGGATATTGTGTGTCGATATGGAATTCTTTTACAGGAGAAAATATGGGAAAAGTTGAGATCCCTTTAGAAAATGTTACTTCGGTTTGTTTTGATGATCATAAAAACCTCTATGTGACCACAGCAAGTTCAAATGCACAGGGAGAAAAAAAAGGTGGAGCAGTATTTTACGTTAAAATAAGAAAGGATGCTTAAGAACAAACCACGGATCAGCGTGATCGTACCTATTTATAATGTTGCTTCATTCCTGCCTAAGTGTATTGAAAGTATCCTTCATCAGTCTTTTGCTGATTTTGAATTGATCCTGGTTAACGATGGTAGTCATGATAATTCTCATAACATCTGTTTGAGTTACCAGGAAAAAGATAAAAGGATCACTATCATTAATAAAACAAATGGTGGCTTACTAAGCGCAAGAAAGGCCGGACTTGAAACTGCACGTGCTGAATTTATTTCCTTTGTTGATGGCGATGATTGGGTTGATTTTGATTTCCTCGCATCGATGTATAGGATCGTTGAGTTGCACCAGGTTGACCTGGTTATAAGTGGTCACATTAGGGCTTTTGAGGGAAGGAATGAGAAAATGACACCTTTGTATGAGCAAGGAATATATACTTTTCGTGATCTGGCAGAGCTTCTCAATAATATGTTGAATAAAAGTACTTTTTTTCAACACGGGGTGTCAACTTATGTATGGAACAAATTATTCCGACGTGAATTACTTGCTGAAATTTTATTTAATGTTCCCAATGAAATTACAATGGGTGAAGATGCTGCCATTACATATTCATACATGCCACTATGTTCGAGCATAGGCATCACACATAGTTGTAATTATTTTTACAGGCAAAGGGTTAACTCAATGGTCAAGGCTATCCAGAGTAGTGAGTTAGAGAGAAGCCACTTGATCAATTTAGTATCTTATCTTAATAATGCCTTATCAGAAAAACTTGATAAAGTAAAACTCAGGCGGAATCTGTTATACTATTTGTATTCGCAGGCATTAGTGCGTTTTGGTGGCCTGATCTCAGATTCAGAATCACATATACCTTTCAAGGGGCTGAAAAAAGGTGACCGGGTTTTGGTATACAGTTCCGGAACTTTTGGCCAGCGGTTGCTTGCATTCAATAAAATTCACAATGTCTTTCGATTAGCTTCATGGATCGATCTGGATCATATGGAAAGTAATGACCTGGGTTTACAGGTAGATTCACCGTTTTCTAAGATCGAGAAACAATATGATTCTATTGTTATTGCCAGTATTGATGGAAGCCAGATCGAACAGATATTAAATGTTTTGTCTCTTTATGGCTTCGATTGTTCCAAATACGTACCTTTAATCCTGGATAAAGAGTTTGTTATATCCTATTTAAGTCATATTGGATTCAATTTTAATTTTTTATATGACTGACAATGTTTTAAGTGGTAAAAGATTGCTGATCCTTGGCGGAAACCCCGAAACAGGGATATTGGTTGATATTGCCAACTCACTTGGTGTATATACTATTGTCGTTGATCCTAACCCAGATGCCCCTGCTAAACAAAAAGCGAAGGAACATCATGAATTTGATGGTTTTGAAGTGGATAAAATCGTTGAGTTTGCAAGAGAGAAAAAAGCAGATGGCGTACTGGTAGGTGTTGCCGATATTTTAGTGGCTCCCTATCAGGATATTTGTGAAAAGTTGAATATGCCTTGCTATGCAACAAAAGATATTGTAAAGGCATTTTGCAGTAAAGATGGCTTTAAAGAAGCTTGCAAAAAATATGGTGTTCAGGATATTCCCGGCGTTTATATCAATGATGCATCACAGGTTACTGGCCTTAACCTGGAATTACCATTGATGGTTAAGCCTGTTGATAATGGCGCAGGTGTTGGCATGCGTATATGCTATGATAGATCAGAACTGGAAGAAGCTATCATCAAAGCATTATCTCATTCCAAGAAGGGGGGGGTATTGGTAGAGCAATACATGAACTGCGATGACATGTTTGCATATTACACATTTAAAAATGGAAAAGCATACTTATCCGCTCTTGCCGACAGGATTACAACAAAAAAACAGGGGAATTTAAGCCCCGTGTGTATGGGGGCGATATATCCATCAAAACATGCAAAAGAATTTATAAAGAATGTAAATCCGGGAATGGTTAGTTTTTTTGAAAAACTGGGAGTGAAAAATGGTGTGTTGAATGTTCAGTTTTTTATCAAAGCCGGCCGCTTTTACGCATATGATCCCGGTTTTAGATTGCAAGGTGAAGCCCCGCACATTCATATAGCAGCTATCAATGGATTTGACCACAGGAAGATGTTGATTAATTTTGCACTTAACGGCTCATTAGGTGTTGCAGATCTTGAAGAGCGAAATGATTGTTTATTCCGAAATAAATACGGTACCACGGTTTGGGTGCTGTTGAAAAGTGGAAAGATTGGTGAGGTGATCGGGCTTGATAAAATAAAGAACGATGAAAGTGTATCTTTCTTGCTGCAGCGGTTTAATGAAAATGATGTTGTAGAGCCCGGTATGGTAGGAACAGAACGACAGGTATTCGCAAGAATATATGCCCAATGCGATTCGTTCAAACAACTCGGGGAAAAGATCATTGAATTTCAGAAAATACTTACCATTAATGATGTTGATGGCGAAAACATGATCATAGATTGGGTAGATCCTCAAAAAATAAAAGATTATAGATCTCATGAAAACTGATTCAGTTCTTACGTTAACAGGCAGGACAGCTGTTGTAACCGGCGGATCAAGAAACATTGGTCTTTCGATTGCGAAGAAATTTGCAAAAAGCGGGATGAATGTTGCAATACTAAGTGTCTCTCAGGGTAGCGCGAATAAGGCTGCTGCTTCAATTAAGGATAATGCAATTGGAATTCAGTGTAATGTTTCAGATGTTGCTTCTGTAGAAGCGGCATTGGCAACTATTGATAAACATTTTGGCTCAATTGATGTACTTGTGAATTGCGCAGGTGTGTTGGATATGGCTAAAATTCCCGAAATGACCGTTGAGCACTGGGATGAAGTGATGGCCATAAATGCAAGGGGAACTTTTTTCATGATCCAGCAATCAGTTAAATATCTTGAAAAAAGCAAGGCCCCACGAATCATCAACATATCTTCTAATTCAGGTAGAATGGGTGGTTTTGAAAATGGTATGGCATACAGCGCATCAAAAGGAGCCATGATAGCAATGACCTACGGTATTGCACGCCAATTAGCCCCAAAAAAAATAACTGTAAATTGCGTTGCCCCTGGTACCATTGAATCCGATATGTTGAAAGCAAGGGATGAGGAAACTATAAAAAGATTACTGGGCAGATTTCCTATCGGAAGATTTGGAACATCTGATGAAGTGGCTGCTGCAGTATGTTATTTTGCTAGTGAAGAAGCGGGTTTTACAACTGGTGCAGTATTAGACGTAAATGGAGGGTTATTCATGGGATGATTTATTTTTTTACTTTACTCAATAATATATTTTAGGTTCGCATTATTATTTGTAAGTTTAAAAGAACAAAATTAAAAATTTAAATAAGTATCTATGTTGAATTTAAAGAAAAAACTGTACGAGAAATTAAAGGGATTGGTATTTAAATATACCAGATTAATGGATCCGAAATATTTGTATCTAGTTGAACCAATTCAATTAGCATTTCTTGTAAATTATTTAGAAAACAGCAAAAACATTGATGGATCTATTCTCGAAGTAGGGGTTGATAAGGGTATGACAACTAGATTTCTCTGTGAGTATATAAGTAAATCCAAGTCTTCAATTAAGTATTTTGTGGTAGATACATTTAATTCATTTACAGAAGATGATATAAATTACGAAGTTGAAAATAGAAGAAAACAAAAGTCTGATGCTGACTTTCTAAATTTTACTTATAATGACTTCAATGTATGGTCTTCTAAGTTTCAAGAATTTAGTTTTCTAACAGCTTATCAATCGGATTGTTCAAAATTTGATTACAATAAAATCGGTAAATTAAAATTAGTTTTTTTGGATGTTGATTTGTACTTACCAACCATTAAGGCACTTGAACTAATTTATGATAAGTTAGAACAAGGAGGTTGCATAATGGTTGATAATGTTTCTACTTCATATAGCATTTATGATGGTGCCCATCAAGCATACCATGAGTTCTGTAATAAGTATAATATACCAGTTCAGTATTTAGGAAATAATGCAGGTCTAATTTATAAGAAGTAAAATAAATAGTATATCATTAGTATTATATAAGGTTTTAAAAAGACTTAGGCGGGTTTAGTTTCATTTATATATAATGGTGACGTTTTTAATTTGAAAAATTGACAGCACATTGTATTTAATATTCTTTATGGGTTTAAAACGTGATGGAAACATATATGTCAAAAAAAATTCTTGATCAATTCAGTCTTTCAGAAAAAAAAGCAATTGTAGTTGGTGGGGCCGGAGATCTGGGCGTAGCAATGTCAGAAGCGCTTGTTGAAGCTGGGGCAGAAATTGTTATCATTGACCTTGATGATAAAGTCTTTAGTATCTGTGAGAATTTATCCAAAGAAGGATATACAGCAACTGCTATAAAAGCGGATGTAAGTGATAGGGCACAGATCAAAAGCTCTTTTGAAACCGCTTTAAGTACATTGGGAGGAAGAGTAGATATACTGGTAAATAGCGCCGGCATACAACGAAGACATAAAAGCGAAGTTTTCCCGGAAAAAGACTGGGATGATGTTATATCGATAAATCTAAACGCAACATTTTTTTATTGTCAGCTTGCAGCTAATGTAATGATACCAAATGGATGGGGTAAGATCATAAATATAGCATCCATGATGAGTTTCTTCGGTGGCATTACAATTCCTGCTTATGCTGCTTCCAAAGGCGGGGTTGCTCAATTATCAAAATGCCTTTCCAATGACTGGGCTGCAAAAGGTATTACCGTTAATGCGATTGCACCCGGATATATGGATACACAATTAAATGTCGCATTGATCAATGACCCCGTTAGAAATGCCGAAGCCTTGAACCGGATACCGATGAAAAGATGGGGAATAGGCGCAGACGTGAAAGGGCTTACCGTATTTTTAGCATCCCCGGCAAGTGATTATATATCCGGAACCGTTATCCCTGTTGATGGCGGATACCTCGCCAGATAACAAGCTTTAAATCGCTGAATATTTCTGTTTTATAATTTCTCACCTTTAATGATAGGATTTCCCCGGATTATTTTTTAACGCTAATAAGAATGTAATTATGGTAGATATTATTTCGCAATTGAAAGAAGCAAAAAAAACGACAGACTTACCACTCTCAGACAATGAAGTGTCCGACAAATTGCGGGCAAGCGAGCTTCCGCTTTTTTTGTGGGGATGCGGCAATTATGCAGAGTATATCTATGGAATTTTAAGCAAAAATAAAATCGCCATAGATGGGGTCTTTATTGATGCTGATCCGAAAAGCGGATTAGAATTTCATGGACACAAGGTTGTCTCATTTAAAGAGGTCGAGTCAAAATATGCGCGTATTAATATTATAAGGGGAAATGGTAATATAGAACAAGAAGTGAGATACAGGTCAATGCCGATAGTAGAGACCGTCTATAGTTTTTTTGACTTGATGGGCTTTGGGTGGCATATCAATAAAGAAAGAATTGATATGTATGCGGACACTATTAATGCCATGTACAATGTTTTTGACGACGATACATCAAGGGAAAGTTTTGCTTCTTATTTAAAGTCAAGATATTTAGGCAGCTGGATACATATTCAGCCATATGTATGTGAAAAAATGTATTTCCCTGATTTCATCGAATTAAGCGGTCATGAATCATTTATTGATTGCGGGGCTTTTGATGGGGATACCCTCAAGTTGTTCTTAAACAAGACCAGTACATGGGATAATTATTTTGCTTTTGAACCCAGCATAAAACCGTACGATGCATTGTGCAATTATATTGCTGATAATAAATTAGAAAATGTTCACACATACAAAACTGGTGTATGGAATAAAAAAACAACATTAAGTTTTGTTGAAGGGAATGACATTTCGAGAATTGTTGAGGGCAAATATGACGATGGTATCAAAATAAAAGTTGATGCGCTTGACAATATCTGCGGAAATGTGCCGGTTACTTATATTAAGATGGACCTTGAAGGTTCTGAACTAGATGCATTGGAAGGTGCAAAGAATACGATCCTAAAAAATAAACCTAAGTTGGCGATCTCGCTTTATCATAAAAGGGCTCACCTGGTTGATATATTTAAATTTGTATCCGGGTTGAATTTGGAATACAAATTCTATTTTAGAATTCACACCAAGGTTGGCTCCGATGCAGTATTATATGCTGTGTAAAAAAATAGTAATGGCAGAAAAATCTAAAGTTTGGCTTTCTTCTCCACATATTGGTAATAATGAACTTAATTATGTGAATGAAGCTTTTGAAACCAATTGGATTGCTCCATTAGGGCCTCACGTAAATGCATTTGAACAAGGACTACAAGAACAAACTCAAACAAAGCACGCTGCTGCTTTGTCTTCTGGAACTTCTGCTTTGCATTTGGCATTAATTCTTTTAGGAGTAAAGGCTGGTGATACTGTTATTTGTCAATCAATAACATTTTCCGCTTCTGCTAATCCTATTGCATATCAAGGTGCTATACCAGTTTTCATTGATTCTGAGAATGAAACTTGGAATATGGATCCTTTATTATTGAGGACTGCCTTGCAAGAAGCAAAACTTAATGGTAATTTACCTAAGGCTATTATTCCAGTTCATTTATATGGCATGCCAGCAAAAATGAATGAGATTATTTCAATTGCAAATGAATATAATGTACCACTAATTGAAGATGCAGCGGAAGCTTTAGGGGCTAGTATAAACGATAAACCTTGTGGAAGCTTTGGTGAGTTTGGTGTTTTGAGTTTCAATGGAAATAAAATAATTACAACATCTGGTGGAGGTGCTTTAATATCTGAAAATGCAGAAATGATTGAAAAGGCACGTTTTCTTGCTACTCAAGCAAGAGACTCGGCTCCACATTACCAACATTCACATATTGGTTATAATTACAGAATGTCCAATGTGCTTGCAGGTATAGGGCGCGGACAACTAGAAGTTTTAAGTGACCGCGTAGCGTCAAGGCGAAATAATTTTGAAAGATATAAGCAGTACTTTTCAAAATATAACAACCATGGTTTTGATATTAAATTTCAAGAAGAACCAATTGGATATTTTTCAAATCGTTGGTTGACTTGTATTTTAGTTGATCCCACTGCTAACAAAGGGTTAACTCGAGAAGAAATTAGATTAGCAATGGAACTAGAAAATATTGAAACACGTCCATTGTGGAAACCAATGCATCAGCAACCGGTATTCTCGTCTTCAAAAAGTTATTTAAATGGAGTATCAGATAAATTATTTGAGAACGGATTATGTCTGCCAAGTGGTTCTAATTTAACGGAAGCAGAGTTTTCTCGAATTTTAAGTTGCTTGGATACTATTTTTGCAAAGTACTAATATATGTACAAACACTTTATTAAGCCCTTAGGTGATTTTATAATTGCTTTATTCCTTTTAATAATTCTTTCTCCAATTATAATCTCAACAGCAATCTTACTTTTGATTGCTAATAATGGAAAAGTATTCTTTTTTCAACAAAGGCCTGGATTAAATAATAAGCCTTTTAAAATTGTAAAGTTTAAAACAATGAGGGATGCTTTTGAAAAAGAAGGCATTCCTTTGCCAGATGAATTACGACTTACCAAAGTTGGTGCTATTGTTAGATCAGCTTCATTAGATGAGCTTCTACAATTGATAAATGTATTAAAAGGAGACATGAGTTTGGTTGGACCTAGACCATTGTTAATGCAATATCTTCCAAGATATAGTCCAGAACAGGCTAAACGCCATAATGTAAAACCAGGTATTACTGGTTGGGCTCAGGTAAATGGCCGCAATGCAATAAGCTGGGAGCAAAAGTATAAATATGATGTTGAATACGTTGAAAAACAATCTTTGTTATTAGATATTAAAATACTTTGGATGACTTTTATTAATGTTATACAAAGAAAAGGCATCAGTTCAGATGGTCATGTAACCATGGAAGAGTTTAAAGGATAATTTCAAATTCTTTATTTTAATAATTTTAAACCAGGCAATAATGTCTGGTTTTTTTATTTGCATAAGTTGTATTTTTGCTCTACCCCCGCAAAACACCATATCACTAAATACTTTAAATAGCGCGCCTTGGCACATTTACCTAAAATATTCGTTTTGTTGGTGCTTGGGTTCATATCTACTAGGCTAGCAGCGCAGCCATCGTCATTTATCATTAATAGCAAATACCAAACGGCCAAAGAATACCAGTTTATTACCGGTAAAGATTCTACAGCTTCTATGGTCATACAAAGTGGTGAGGCCGATGTTAAAAAAAGTATTCTATTACCTATTACCCTTACCACCCAGTACAATAGCCACCACCCATTCGGTTATAACGATGGTTCTTTTATTCCGGCCAGTGGGTTACAAACCCAGCTTAGTTTTGGTGTAGTTTTAAGGGCGGGGCCTGTTCATTTAAACCTCCAACCCGAGCTTGTGCAAGCATCAAACCCTACTTATCCAACCAATGGTGGTTACGGCTACAGTAGCGGCAAACCATACACCAAGTTGTATGGTGGGCAGTCTAGCCTAAGTGTACGTGCAAGTGCTTTTAGTGTGGGTATATCGTCGGCTAATAAATGGTGGGGGCCAGGTAATACGAGTGCGCTTATCATGTCTAACAATGCGCCTGGCTTTGCCAATATATTTATTAAAACACATAGGCCTGCTAAAACACCCATTGGTAATTTTGAATTTGAATTAATAGGCGGTAGGCTAGAAACTGACAGCCTTTTACCTTACGAAAATTTTCATTTACGCGCTAGCCCTAATTTGAGTAACAACTGGCGCTATATAAATGCCTATATACTAAGTTACAACCCCAAATGGTTACCAGGCGTATATGTGGGGTTAATAAGGTCCATACAGCAATATGGCCCTAGTGTAGTTAATGGTGTTGGTAATTTTTCAAGTAAATACCTGCCTATTATCACAAAAACTTTTCAGAAAAAAAATGATTCAGTAGAAAATTTTTTAATTACAGACCAGGTTGCTAGTTTTTTCGTACGTATTACTTTTCCAAAATCTAAAGCCGAGTTGTACGTAGAGTATGGCAAAAACGATTACGGTGAGCGTACACGCGATTACCTAATTGCACCAACACACTCTGTTGCGCACATAGTAGGGTTTAAAAAAATTATAACACTTACTAAAAACAATTACTTAAACCTAGGGATTGAGTTTACACAAATGAGTCAATCTCCAGATGCCCTACTTAGGGATGCTGGTAACTGGTACGTACATAGTAGAATAGGGCAGGGCTATACAAATTACAACCAAATTATGGGTGTAGGTTCGGGTTTTGGTGCCAATAAGCAAATGGTAATGGGTACTTATATAAACGGTAATAACAGGCTCGGCGTATTTATAGAAAAAACAAATAGAGATCCCGAAAACCGCTCACTTTTTTGGACCGATATGGCTTATGGGATTGCACCACAATACACTTTGCATAATGTTACCTTAGCAGCGCAGTTTGTATTTATTAATAGTAAAAACTACGCCTGGGAAAATGATAATAACCTATTAAACTTTCATGCAAAGCTTGCAATAAGTTACCCTATTAATTACGCAATTAAAAACACAAAAAACGAATAAATGAAAAAGAGTTTTTTGTTGATTGCTTTTTGTGTGAGCCTGCAACTACTAATGGCGCAATCAGAATCTATGTTATTTGATGGGGCATCGGATTATATTAGAAGATCGCAATTAACTGGAACACTTGACCGTAACAACAGCCTACTCATTAATAGTTTTGCGCAAAACCTAACGCACTTAGATAGCCTACAAAAAAACAAACCGCTACTACTTACAAAAAGTAAAAACAATTTTTTAAATGTAACTTTTTTACCGGTGTCACGCACGGCGAGGTTTAATAGTGACCTATCACATGGTTTTAACGATGGCGGCATGATACCATCGGCAGGGATGCAGTGGGTATTTAGTGGTGGGGTACACCTAAAAGCTGGTGGGCTCGAAATACTTGCAAAGCCAACTTATATTACAGCGCAAAACAGGGAGTTTGAAACATTCCCTACCGAGCATTACCCCGTTTTTTGGAAAACCTATTACCGCTGGCTTAACACCATAGACAATCCCGAAAATTTTGGCTTTAATACCTATAAAAAATTGTTACCAGGGCAATCGGCTATAAAATATTCGTATAAAAATTTAACCCTCAGTTACGGTACCGAAAACCGCTGGTGGGCCCCTGGGCGTTACAACGCACTTATATTAAGTAACAACGCGTCAGGTTTTGCGCATGCGGCACTTACCAGCAATGCACCCATAAAAACCAAAATAGGTAACATAGAATTTCAATTAATATCAGGTACCCTACAAAATTCAAATATTTTGCCGCCGGATCATTACAGATACGACCAGGGTGTTTTGTTACACAAACCCAAGCCAGATCAAAGCCGTTATATTCGTGCTGCAACGGTAAGCTTTAACCCTGTATTTGCACCCGGTTTATTTATTGGCGCTACTGCAGTAGGGTATGGTTACAATGGCAATAGCACTGGTGAGCAGGCCACCATGGGCTCTTTGTATGCACGCTATGTAATGCCAAAAGATAGAGCCGAGGTTTACATTGAGTTTGGCCGAAACGATAAATCGCCAACGCCTTTAAATATAGTTACCGAAAATAATTACCCACGTGCATTTGTAGCTGGCTTTAGAAAGCTAGTACCTATTAACAACAAACAACAGTTTATTGAAATAGCTGCCGAGCTTACACAACTGCAACTGCCTACAACACCCTTAACTTTTGAGGGAAAAAGTTGGTACACCAGTTCCAAAGTGCCGCATGGTTTTACGCACCAGGGTCAAATACTAGGGGCACATATTGGGCCAGGTAGTAACAGCCAATTAGGAGCTATTAGTTACGTTAATGGGTTTACCAAAATAGGGGTAGAGTTTGAGCGCCTCGTGCACAACAACGATTTTTATTACAATGCATTTATAGTAACGCGTGATCCCACCAGACACTGGGTAGATGTGTCTACAACACTCGTTGGTAATTATGCCTATAAAAAATTAATGGCATCTGGTAGAGCTGCTTTTGTTCGCTCACTCAATTACCAGTGGTACATACTAGAAGGCCTAGGTTATTTTAAAAACGGGTACGACCGCTTTAATTTTAGCGCTACCTTATCTATTGCTTACCGCCTGTAACAAATAAATAAAGTGCGGTAATTAGTTTAGCAATGATAGCCCCCGCTGCAAGTGCAAGCAGCCAATTAACTTCATTTTTTTTAAGGGGCATTTCTGGATTATCCACCACTTGTATAGTAGGTGTTTCTTGTAAGAGCGCTGTTTTACTAGCCTCTAAATTTTTAGTAAGCTCACCAAATATAGCAGCCTGCACCATTTTATCTCTCCCCGAAACTTCTACCTGCATTTCACCACCTTGCGCAAAAGCAGGGTTGGCATCAAGTAATTGTCTGGCGGCACTAATAGCGGTATAAGTTTTAGTATTTAAAACGGCTTTAATGCTATCTACTCTTTGTTGAAGTCTCTCTACATTCCCCCTTACTCTTTTTGTTTTGGTATCAATATAAAAACTACTGGTTACAGCAAGTAAGCGCTGGCATAGTAATTGACTCAGTTGTTCGTTTCTAGTGGTAATTTGTAACGAAAACAAACTCAGTTTTTTATCAGGTTTAGATATCGATAATTCTTTTTCGGTAATACGCTTTAGTATCACGTGAATTAAGCTATCCTCGAGCCTGGTAAATACCCCTTTTTTACTGCTAAAGTTTACAACCCGCCCCACTTTATCGCTAGTTGCCCATTTGCTAGTATAGCCATAAGCACTAGCATACGCATCGGCTAATGTTAAGGTACCTGCACTGTCGAAATTAGTAAGTAATGCTTTTTTAAGTAAGCTATTGCTTTTTAAAAGCTCTAGCACATTATCGCCTTGTAACACACCCGACCCTCCAGATAGTCCTCCAAGGTCTAATCCAAACTGTCCGGCAAGCGCAGAGGCAATACCACCCCCACTACTTTTATTATCCTCCACCACAAAAGTGGTAGCTGCTGTGTAAGTATCTTTTTTTATAAATGCATAGCCAACACCGAGTAGTCCGCCAAGCGCTCCCATAATAAGCAGTATGCCCCAGTGTGCCATCAAAAAAGCAACACGCTTTTTAATGCTGCCGAGTAAATCGGTTATAAAATAACTAGCTTCTTCTTGTTTATCTAAACTTGACATACAATATAAATTATCGGAGTACGCTGATTAAACTAATGATAGCAGATAATGAACCGGTAATAGCCGACAGCTCAATAATGGAAAGTCCTTTCTTACCCGTTTCTGTTTTTGCTGGAACAATTATTTTACTACCCGGATAAATTTTTGGATAGCTTCTAAAAAATAAGAAGTGATTTATTTTTTTGCTAATGCCACTAGGATATTCTACATAGGCCTTTTTTAAATTGCCTTTATCGGTAGTGCCACCTGCGTTAGAAATATAACTTTTAAAACGGGTAGAATGGTAGCTTAATATTTGCGGATTAAATACTTCTCCTTTGATTTCAACAAAAGGTTCTTGGCGTGGAATAAAAACACTATCGGAAGGGCGTAATAAAAAAGCGGGGATACCATCTTTACTTTCGGATGGTGTACCTACGCGCAGGCCATTTCTAAAAACTTGTACATCTTTTATAGATGCATAGGGCGATACACCGCCTGCTTTTTGTAGCAGCTCTTGTAAAGTTTCATTTCTTTTTTCAAGTGCATACACACCAGCATACAATACTTCGCCCACTAATTTTACTGCCCCTAAATTTTGATAGTTGAGTAACCTAGGTACAAAAATATAATCGAGTGGTTCTAGCGCATGCTTGGTACCTGCTGTGTTTAAATTAGAATCTACCGCTACCACCATAATTTGCATGAGTTGGTTGGTAAGGGTATCGGCTCTGTTTTTGCTAAGGCGTGAAATTTCAACCTTATGATTGGCCGCCTCGTTGTTAAAACCACCGGCCATAAGTATTACATCTTCTAATTGCATGCCCCTGCGGTAAGGGTAACTGCCCGGGTTTTTAACAGAACCTGCAAGGGTTACCGTTAATTTATTTTGTATTCCATCGGTACTAGCAATGGTGATAGTATCGTTTTTATAAAGTGCAATATCCAAAGTACTACCATTTACTATTTTTTGTACATCAAAAGATAATAAGGTAGGCTCGGTACCAGGTATATTTCTTTTAATGGTACCTCTGTTTAAAAAAGCATTTTCAATAACACCATCTGCTTTTTTTAGGAGCGCAGCCACGCTTAAATTACTCGTAAGCTCGTAACTACCGGGCCTATAAACAGCGCCTTCTAATACCACCCTGTTGCTATAAATATCTAAAATTTTATCTACAAAAACAGAGTCTCCATTTTTGGGTAGGATCGTTTCAAAATCGGCGGCAGCTACATCTTTAAGAGACATGGTTCTTACATCATATCTTGCAAGCTTGGCCACATCTTTAATAGCAGCAGGTTTAAATCCACCCGTAAAACCAATAGCGGTAGCCAAGGTTTCGTTGTCTAGTAATTCATAAATAGCAGGCCTTACCACTTCGCCACTAAAAATAATGCGTTTGGTTACAGGTCTAAATCTAATAACGTCTTGGTCTTGTAGTCGTATGTTTTTATCAAGTAAACCTTGTTGTAAAAATCCGTAAAAATCGATACTGTCAATAATTTTATTATTACGTATTAAATCAATTTTACGTAAGGATCCATTAATGGTTGGTCCATTGGATAAATACAAGATATTAAAAAAGCCCGCCTGTGCCGATAATACATAGTCGCCCGGAAACTCAGCCTCGCCAGTAACCGTAATTCTGATAGATCTAATATTAGCAAGTGTTACACTTAATTTACTTGCACCGCTATTAAGTGCCGGGTAAATGCGCGCTAGTGAACTTTTAATTTTACTAGTAGCTTCTTCTAATGTTAAACCACTCAGTGATAAATAGCCTGTATACTCTAGTAGAATTTTACCCTCAGGGCTAATGCCTGCACTCATTTCTTTGATATTGGCACCTGTAACACTGATAGATAAAACATCCCCAGTACCTAACACATAATTTTGTGGCGTGGCCACTTTTACATTGGGTTGTAAAATAGGGTATGGGTTACTAAAATAATCGAAGCCGTAATACCTGGTTCTTTTTTTAAGCCTTGGAATTTCTTCAACCCAAGTGCTATCCTGCATAAATAGGGTAGAGTCGAGTACAAGATTTTTAGCGCCGCTGTTGGTTGTTTTTGCAATTCCTTGTATTCTTAATAGGCGCTTTTTAAATCCGTTTACTTCTTTAGGGTCAAGTCCCATGCGCACCAACTGGCCAATGCCTTCCGACTCAGAAAGGCCACTGTTTTGTCCTTGCATCCACATTTGCATGATTTGTTGGTCCGACATCTTATCTAATTTTAAATTAGGTAAGCCGGTATAATTGCTTTGTGCCCCTGCACTTAGTCCAAGTACAAAAACTAAAAAAGTTGCAATGCCAAATTGCAAAATGGGGCGTATGGTAAATTGGTTCATCTTCAAATTTAAAATATAACAAATATACGGTTAAAGGCCATAGCTTACACCTAACGACCAGCTGCTACCAGTGGTATTCCAATTACTGTACCAGCCATTGAAAGTCAGGCCATTCAATAGCTCATAATGGGCGTTCAAATAAATTTCGTTTCTGGCTTTAAAATCACCTTCAAATAATGCAGGTTGAGGCTGTTGCAGGTACTGATCTACAATAGTGCCATCATCTCCTTTTCTGATGGCCTGATAGCGCACCATGCACTTAAGCCTTGGTAGTGGGGTGTATTTTAAGGAAACCAACAATCTGTCGGCGTTACTACCCATCCAATCACCCATAAAATAGCCATGGTTGGTATAGGTTTGAGCCGGAATGATATTGTTGTACACAAATGGGTTAATGCGGGTGTACTCGGCATTAAAAGTTAAGTACGGCACACCAATATCGGTTACTGATCCGCCCAGGGTGTAGCCAAGTTGGTTTCTGCTTTTCGCCCTTACAAAAACAGTGCTCATTCTTATTTCATCAATAAAAACACTGGTGTACAAGTGTGTGTTTTTAAGTTGGTTTCTGCTACTAACATTAAAAAATATTTGCGCGTTAGAGCCTGCCTGTATATGAGAATTGTTAACAATATTGTCATACACTTTATAAAACATCACAGGTATTAAATAGCCCACATCGAGGCGGTCACTATATACCACCGATTCTCCAAAACTTACATCAAGCCCTTTCATGGCTTTAATTAAAACGCTATGCGTCGATAAAAATTTAGGAATAAATACTTGGCGCTCGCCACCAAACACACTATTATCTGTGCCATACGTGCGTGCACTATCCACAATTTTTGAATTTAACCAAGCGTGCGTGTTGTTAAAACGCAGCCAACTAAATGGGCTATAGTCAAAACGTAAAAATGGAAAGTTAGGCGCCTTATCAGATAGTATGATACGGCCATTTTCACCATAGCCATATAGTAAATGATCTTGCCCTAAAGCAATGCTACCATTTTTAAAAGCATAATTAATGCTACCTCTAAATTCCGAAAAGTTTTGACTGGTAATTACAGACGTATCTTTTCTAATAATACCCGTGCCCGAAACGCCTTGCCTCGTGGTATCAAAGCCTTTACCTTGTTCATTTACGTCGCTAAAAAAAAACTGAAAGCCTACGCGTTTACCCGCCGTTCCCCAAAAATGTACACCCGTACTTCTTGTTTGGTAATTGATATTTTCACCCATGGTAACCGCACCCCTAATAACAGGATCAATAAATAATTTGGTGTTTTTATTAGCGGTATAAAAACTACGCCATCTACCTACTTTATCTTTATTAAAAAAAGCAGGGGTAGGAGATAAGTTTACAGCTGATACGGCATTAAATTCTTGTTGGTAAAAAGTAAGCTCTTTTTTTTCGGTAACAGTTAGCTTATTGGATTTGAGGGTAATAGTATCTAAACAAGCGGCTAAATAAGTTTTACTTAGTGGCCTAATATGATCTTCAAAATCCAAAAGACCCTTTTGTGCCATACGGCCAATATAATTGTAAATTTCTGACCTATGGTTTTCATATACTTCCTGTGCGCTAAGCTGAAATGCAAAGGCAATAAAAAGTATGCTTAAAAAGCGTTGTTTATTTTTCATAGGTAAAAAATTGGCAGTATTATTTAGTAAGCATTTTGGTCACCTCTTATTAAATTAATAATGGTTTGCAGGATAATTTGACAATCCAGCCAAAAAGTCCAGCGGTGTATATAGTACAGGTCAAAATTTACGCGTTTTTGCATAGAGCCAGGCGCCTTGGTTTCGCCCCTGCAACCATTTACCTGCGCCCATCCAGTAATACCAGGCGTAACAATATGGCGTAACATATAATTTTCGATGGTGTGCATAGAAGCCACATTCAGTGGTGTTGGGTGCGGGCGGGGTCCTACCACACTCATATCGCCCAAAAGTACATTCCAAAACTGAGGTAGTTCATCCATATTGGTTTTACGCATAAAAGCACCAATGGCTGTAATGCGTGGATCATTTTTAGTGGCTTGGTTGTAATTACCCGCTTCGTCTATGTCATTAGAAGAAGACACCATGGTTCTAAATTTATAGCAAATGATTTTTTCGTTGTTAATGCCCCATCTTTCTTGTTTAAAAATGGCTGGTCCCCTCGAACTTAATCTTATCAGTAGTGAAATAATAGGCAGCAACCACCAGCCCAATAAAATAAAAAATAGGAGTGAAAAAACAATATCAAAACCGCGTTTTAAAAATTTATTTTCTGATTTATCAAGTGGTAAAGACCTAATATTAATAACTGGAAGTAGTCCAATATTATTTACTTGCACGCTAGCATCTACATATTGTTGTAAATCAGGTACAATGCGCGCCTTGGTTTTGTACACATCACAAATGGATAGGCAGGCCTTTATTTGTATGGCATCTGAAGCAGGTAATGTAATCATCACCTCATCTATATTACCTTCTTTTAATAAAGCTTCTAATGCGTCTAATTTGCCCAGGTACTTGCTGCCATTTAGTTTGGTGGCCGTATCGTCTATAAAACCATAACATTTGTAACCGTAGTAATAATAGCGGTTAATGGTTTCGTAGAGTTCCATGGCGCTGGGTGTAACACCTACAATTAATACGTCTTCTACAAATTCGCCAACAAAAATGGCGGCATGTAATAATTTTCTGATAATATATTTTGCAATAGCCGCTAGTACAAAAAGTACCGATATAAAAACAACAAAAAAGACTCCGCTAAAAGCAAGGTAGTCTCTTAAAAAAAAGGCACTAGACGTAATTAATATGCCAAATAAAATAAGGGAGTAGAATATAAAAACAATTTCTTCCGAAAATTTATTGGACCTACGCTCGGCGTACAACCTTGAAAAAGATCCGGCCACATACCAAGTGGTTACGGCAAGTAGTGCAAATAAAATAAGGGATACACTATAAAAATGACCGCGGTGTAGATCTAATAGCCACAATGAAATAAAAAAAGACGCCAAAACTACAGGAGCGTCTATGATATATCTTAAAAGGGTATACTTATGTGTGGCTTTTGCCATTACGAATCAATGCTTTAAAAACGGTTACATAGGCCTCGGTAACTTCATCCCAATTGTATTTTTGAGTAATACCGTTACGGGCTTTTGCTTTTAATGTTTCTACAGATTGGGGGTTACTTTCTGCCTGTTGCAAATATAAGGCAACAGAGTCAGGAGTTTTTTGAAAAAACCACCCAAATTCACCATTTTCAAGCATTTCTCTATTAAAAACCGTGTCTAAAGCAAGTATAGCAGTCCCATAAGCCATGGCTTTAAGCATGGTAGGGTTGGTTCCCCCATATTCGTGGCCATGGAGGTAGGCATAAGATTGATGGTACAGCTCGGCAAGTACCTCACTATCAGTAACATAACCTAAAAAAAGTACTTGATCGCTGGCATGGGCTTTCATGCGCTGCGCATAAGTGTCTTGATAGGGGACATCGCCCACAATCACCAGTTTTTTATTTGAATTGGCTTTTAGGTAGCCCTCTAGTAGTATGTCGGAATTGTTATCTGGTATAAGCCTACCCACAATTAAATAGTACTCGTTAGGTTGTAGGCCAAATTGACTAATTAGTTCCGGGTTTTTAGCATATCTAATATTTGCGCCGTAGGCAATAACGGTAGAATCTGTGTTAAAGGTGTTGAGGTACACCTGGCGCATGGCTTCGGCGTCGGTAATAATGGTATTGTAAAAAAGGGTAGCTAGTTTGGCGGCAAATTTAAAATATACCTGGCCAAGCCCCTTCCATTTAGGACGCAACCATTCTAGCCCGTCTACATTAATAAGTGTCTTTTTTTGAGCCAGCAAACTAATAAGACCAAAGGGTCCGTTGGCGGCGTTTACTACAAGTATAACATCTGCTTTACTAAAGCAGGCATGCAGCATAGAAAAAAAAGAATGCACCAGTTGGTTTAAACTTTTTGTTTGCACGGTTGGCACGTAAATAAGATCTACGCCATTAACATTTTTAGGAGTTTCGCTAAATAAATGTTTTTGACAATACACACGTACACCAATATTTTGTTGCACCAGCCTTTCACTTACTTCTTTTACAAAAGTTTCGTAACCACTATAAACAATAGGATACCCTCTAGAGCCAATAATGGCAATGGTAAAATCTTTTTTGATTTGCGCTGTTGTATGGTTATCACTGCTTTTCAATACCCGCCATTATTTGTTCGTTAAATTGCGTTCTTGAAAACTTTTCTTGTATGCGCGTTTTAGCCTGCGCGCCCATATTTTTTCGGTATGCTTCTTGGATAATTAAAGGCTCGATAATTTTTGCGGCCGCAGCTGCATTGTTAATGGGAATGAGTAAGCCCGATACATTATTTTCTATCATTTCCATAGCACCACCTTGCGCTGTAGCTACTACTGCAAGGCCTGCTGCCATGGCTTCTGTAACTACTAGTGGCGCAGGGTCTGGAAGTAAAGAAGGTAAAATAAAAATATCTAGTGCGTTATAAACATTGGTAATATCAGCTCTAAAAGGGAGTTGCGTTACATGTGCTTGTAAATGATTTTCACCAATGAGTGTATTAATATTTTCATGTAAATATTCGTATCCTGCAAACACATCGCCCACAATTAAAAAATGAACATTTTTATGCTGTTTAAAAAGTTCACCTGCAATTTTCACAAAATAATCTTGGCCTTTCCAAAAATGCACACGTCCCATCATGCCTATTAAAATATTAGCTGGGCTAATGTTTAGTGTTTGGCGTAAATCACTGTTTGTGTTTTCAAACAACCAGTAATCGACACCGTTATACAGCACATCAATTTTATGGGGTGCTACATATTTTGTCCAATGTGTTTTTACCGCCTCAGATACCGCAATAGCCTTGTTGTTTTTTGTATTTATTAAACCGGATAAAATTCTAAAAAGTAAATACGGCTTTTCAATAATTTCATGAACATGCCAGATATGTCTGATGCCCAGTTTTGATGCTACAAAAACGCCCACAACAACACCCGTAGTATTGGAATAAATGAGGTCAATTTTCTCCGTTTTGCAAAGCCTAGTAATTAAACGGTAGGCTTTGTAATTGGCGACAAGCCTGTTAAGTATTCCTGCAGGGTTCAGGTACTGCCTGCGCAGGATGCCTAAATCGGAAAGGATCACTGTGGTGCCTAATGCCTTTAATTTAGATGCCAAGGGCCCATCTTCCGACAAAACCACCGTACAATGGTGTCCTTTTTTTAAACATAGCTCATTAACCGCTAGTATTATTTTGCTGGCGCCGTATAAATCAGATGAGCTGTGTAAAAAAAGGATTTTCATCTATTATTTAATTTCTTGATTTTATAACGGTAGCCGGTATGCCTGCAACAACGCTAAAAGGAGGCACATTTTTTGTAACCACCGAACCCGCCGCCACCACAGATCCTTTTCCAATGGTAACGCCCGCTAAAATGGAACTGTTAGAGGCAATCCAACAATCATCCTCAATCGTTACAAACGAAACAGTAACACCCTGTTCTTTCATAGGTATACTTGTGTCAGAAAAATTATGATTTTCGGCGTAAATGCTCACTCCCGGCGACATCATTACATTGTTTCCAATGGTGATAAGCCCAGTGCAGCCAATATAGGCGCCTGGTCCAATATTTGAATTGTCCCCAACTATTAAGCCGGCCCCAATGCTGCCACCATACATATTAGAGGGTCTGATAATGGCGTTTTTTCCAATGGTAACGCGGTTGCCAAGTTGTATACCATCTGTACTTAAGCAGTTTATTTCGGCGCCATCTTCTATAATTAAATCTTTACCGGCACTTAAATAATGCGCATACCTAATAGATGCGTTTTTACCAACCAGTACAAGCCCACTTGATTTTTTAAAAAACAAGCGCTCGTAACTGCCTTTTAGTGCAAAAATGAATAGGCGCAGCAGTGTAATAAAAAGATCGCTCTTTTTCCACGAACCCCCAAATCTTGATTGTATGTGTGCGATTAAACGGATGCTAAAAATTTGCAGTAAATATAGGCAAACCTTTTAATAATGGTAAACAGCTACCTATTTATACTGCGTTGAAACACAGCTTCTAATGCATCCAGCGTATTGTTCCACGAAAAATGTTTGAGCCGCTCTGTACCCTTTTGTTTTAAATCTTGAAGGGTACTTGGGTCGGATAAGGTTTGTGTGATTAAAGTACCCAGCCCTTGGGCATGTAAAGGGTCAAAGCCAATGGCGGCATTTCCGGCAACTTCCGGGAGGCAAGTATTACCCGCAACAAGCACCGGAACCTCATGCGCAAAAGCTTCTAATATTGGAATACCAAAACCCTCATTCACAGAAGGGAAAACATACAATGCTGCATGTTTGTATAGCTCAGCGGTTTGAAAATCGGGTAAAAAACCGGTAAAAATAACACGCTCTTTTAATAGGCTTGATGCTGCCACCATTTCAAAAACAGCATTGTCTTGAAGTGTTGGCTTATTACTTTTTTGACCTACAATGATTAAATATATTTCTTGTTGGGTACTAATAATATGTTGTTCAAATGCAGTTATAAGTGTAGCAAGATTTTTTCTTTTTTCGATGGTACCAACATGTAGTATGTATTTTTTTTGTAGCAACTGTTGCCAGTTGTTACCACTAGAATGTGGGTCTATTTTTTGTTGTGGTTCTGTAATACTCGATTTAGGTCCAATATGTATGGGAATAATTTTTGCTGCATCAATGCCCGAATATGTTGCAATTTGCTGCTTAGCATAATTTGTAACAGTTACAATAGCGCTTGATTTTTTTGCAGCGCTAACACCTAGTGTATTAAAAAACCAAAGCCAATATTTATTATAATGCGCTGGATATTCCCAAAAAAAAGCGTCATGAAAAACCGGAATAGTGGTAAAGCTTAGTTGTGTGTAGGGAACAAAATAATCGGTACAAAACACAAGCCTACAGCCGTTTAGCCATGCTTTTATGGGCAGTGTAACCTGTTTCCAAAAAACATAATTTATTTGCTCCCATAATTTTCCAATTTTATGGCTGCCGGTATAAATAGGGAGGCGGGTGTCTAAAAAAACGTATTGGAACTGTAGAGCTTGCTTATTATTGATGGCTTTGCACAGTTCACTCAAATAGGTATGTGCACCCGTTTTTGCAATTTTTAAATCGCGGATATCAATACCTATTTTTTGTTTTTTTACCTGCATATACAAATTACATTTTAATAGCAGTATAGGATTTTGGAATACCAAATAATGTTTCTACCTGTATAGTAGCGTCCGGAAAAATTTGCTGAAATCTTTTTTTAGAAAACATGAGGGTAGACCTTGATACTGCTAATGCCTCATTGTATGTTTTTTGTTTTGGAAAATAGTTGATGTTAAATAACATAATTAGTACAGCTCTAACTCGGTGCGGGATGAACTGAAAAAGTGGAAGCAAACTATGCGGCTCTAATGGAAACCACAAGCTTGGTGTTTGAATGATGTATTTGCTGCAAACCCTGTTTACCTCCGATGCAAAAAGGGCTTGATTTTGGTAGCTGCCTACATGTTCAATTACTGAGTTGGAAAATAGTACATCAAAGTCGCCAGCATGGAAGGGTAAATCTAGTGCGTTGCCTTGTACCCACACAAAACCATTGTTGTCTCCACTGCATGCCGCAATGCGATCTTCTAAATTTAAGAGATAAATGGTGCAACGTTCATTTTGCCAGCCCATATGTTTCCAAAAATCTATTTCGCCGCCAATATCTAAAATTTTAATGCTTTCTTTTTGCTCCAGTAACTGCTCTATATGTTGTTGTTGCGCCGCAAACCTTTTTTGCCTAATTCTATTTACAAAAGAATCTTTTTTATGGTGGTTTACAAATAATTTAAATACGCTCATCTCTAACTTTCTTATTTGATAGACGGTTCTAAACGACTACTCATACTCATAAGTAAACCCGTTAAAATCCATGTAATATAGCTGATGTAAATGTATGACTCTGCCTCCGAAGTAAAAAGTGGGATAAGCATACCTACTTTTATTAGAAATATAAATAGTGCCAGTCTTCTAATTTTACCCGTTTGGGTTTTAAATAGCTGTAATGCCTTTCGCATCACCATTATGTACATTGCAATGTAAATGCCTGCTGTTATAATGCCCGTTTGAACGCCAATAATAATAAATTGATTTTCCCCCCCCACATTGTATCCCGAAAATCCCGAAATACGACCTGCATTACCTAGCCCAATACCTAATGGATCTTTAACCATCGATTCAAATCCATTGGCCCACTCAATTAAGTGTCCAACACTTGAAGCGTTGGTAAAAGTGATAGAGTTGATAATGAAATCTACAAAATCGTTATTAAAAGAAATCAGAAGAAGTACAGCTCCTGCAGCAAGTGCTGCAGTATGTATAATTTGTAATAATAATTTCTTTTTAGTGAGAAGTGCATATACGTATAACATAATACAATAGCTCACCAGCGAAGCCCTCGAAAGCGCAAAGCTGATACAAAACATACTTGCCACCAGTGTAAGCGTGGTAAAAGCGTTAAGTTTTATTTTATTGTCACTTGTTGTAACCATGGCGGCCACTGCTGACAACGAAATAAGTGATGCTGCTGCAAGTTCTAATGGGGTAGAAAACAAGCTGGCAAATCGTTTCATGCCATTTTCAATTTCAAAAGTCCAGGTAAGGCCATACGTACCAGAAGGGTCTTGATCAAAAAAATGTTCATTAAAACTAGCGTAGCCACTAACTGATTGTATATGTGTGTAGGTCAAAAATTCTATAAATAATACTCCGCCTACAACAACAGTTAGTATACCTATCAGCATATAAATTTGCTGTAAGTGAATAGCGTCTTTTTGGAGCAGCCTTCCGGTAAAATATACGAGCGGGAAAAAGCTTAAACTTTTGAGTGCAAGGAGTCTTTCAAAAAAAGTATATGTACCAATGGGTAATAAGGCATACAAAATATTAATGCACAAAAAAGTAAGCATTAATTTGTCAATACTGGTCCAGTTATTATTAGCTTTTAATTGACTAATTGCATAGAGTAAAAAAAATACAATACTTATTTCCTTAAAAACTTGAAAAAATGGGATTAATTTTTCAAGTCCATACATGTAAGCCACCGACAATGAAATGGTGTAGATAGGAAGCCCAAAAATGATAAATAAAAAGATGCCTTGTTCTCTTTTTTTATAAAGTGCATGAATTGCCGCAAAAAAGGCACTGCAATAAATTAAGGGCAAAACAAACATATGGTGCAATTTAAAAAAATATGCGCATGCGAGCTTTTATTTTTTGCCAATTGGCATAACCTGGCCCAATTGTTTGGTCACCCATTTTTTTACTTTGTCTAAAGCGGTAAAATCGTTTCCTACATTGATATAGTGGTGTAAACCTGAATGCCTATAGGCCGCTTGTAGCCCCTCCCCATAAAGCACCGTTACTGGTTTTTGTAGCGCAGCCGCAAGGGTTCCGGTGCCGGTACTTAAGCAGTAAATCGCTTTTGCCGAATAGAGTAGGTCGCAAAAGGTAAAAAGGTCTGGCGTAGATGCTCTGTTACTACAATCAATTTCTATGGCCCTACCCCCCAGCACTTTCATTTGCGCATCTGGTTCAATACCCGCATGTGTAAACCAGTTTTGAATGGTTTTGGCGTATTTGATATCTCCGGTATAGGATATGAAGTTAGGGTCGTAAATGGTTTTATGAATAAATGCCTCTACTAGTTTAGGCTTGTAATAAATTTCAGGCTCATGGTTTCTTTTATGATCATCGAGCCCGTAAGCAAGCATTAAATGATCCAATAAATTTTGACCCGCTAGTATGTTATCTGAAAAATAAAAAATGCCAGCTTCGTTTGTAAATCCATCTAGGTATGGGTTTAGCTCCCATACCAATTTTTTAGTATCGGGGTTTCTGAAAATTGAATCATTAGAAATATATACCTGATTATAACCGCCGTTTTGTTTAGCAATGCGTGGCAAATGACTATAAAACAAATGGTCGCCAAGTCCGCCCTTTAATATGGATATGATGAGTGTTTTCAAGGGTTACTTGTTGGATTGTAATAAAGAATGCTTCCAATTTTTTAATTGATGCACCAGCTTTTTTATAAAAGGCGACTTTTTGTTTGGGCTGTTTACTACATACTTACAAGGGATGGCTGCAAAAGCGTCAAAGCCACGGCTCATAACATCTTGATGGTACTTGTCAAAAAGTGGCGTTATGTCTTTTCTATCCGAAAAGCTAAACCTGTTTTGATATTTAGAGATGGCGTATTGTTTATGTAAATCATATCCACTAAAATGATAAAAGACAAGCGGACATTGGTTATTAACAGTGTAGGCGCCAGTACTGTTTTCTGATAAGCTACGCTCTTGTAAATTCCAGTAGGCCATATTATAGCCTGGATTGTCTAATACAAAAACCTCCTTATAAAACAGGGTCGCAAAGTTGAGCCATAATTGATCTACAAAGAGTCCATTTTCAAAATCTATTTTACATAAATGAGTAAGTCGATCTTTCCACCAATTAATAAGTGCTAAAGATTCGTTGCCTCGCTTTAGTGCAATAAAACCTAAATTATAAATACCGGCATTCAAAAAATCAGTTTCGGTAGGATATTTATTGTCGTTGATAGGCTTTGTAATATGCGGTGTCAAAACAATTTGATTAGCCAACAAATGCTTTTCAAGTACTTCAAAAGAATGGTAAACAAAAATGTCAGGGTCTAAATACACGATACTTTCAACCGCTTCATTTTTTTCAAATAAATAAGAAAAATAAAATGGTTTAACGGCCGTATTTAGTTCTGTAATATTATATTGTGCACAAAACGTATTAAAATTAGGAATGCCAATTTCCTTGATCGGAATAAGCGTATAGTTGGTTGAATGAACAATTGGGTATGCTTCATCAATTTCATCTACAAGTCCAATGATAAAATGATACGTTGGATTGTGCACAAGTAAAGAATCGCCTAGCGCAAGCGCCTGCGCTACATAATTTGCAGAGCAAATTGTAAATGCAATCTTTTTACTTGGATGGCTCATTACTCGTTTATGCGTTTAAACAATAGTGATTTAAAAACCTCAAAATTTTTAAAGACAAAAAATTGAAGCAGTGAATAGCTGGCAACGCAAGTAAAAATAGATAAAATACAAATAACAATATTGTTATCCGAGGTTAGCCGAACTAGTAATATAATTGGGATAAATAATAAGCTAGAAAAAATTGTTTGAAAAACTAGTCGCTTATTGATTGAAATAGTACGTTCAGATCTAAGATAGTAATAGTATGCGGCGCAAACGATGCATTCGGTAATAACAGTACTTATGGCAGCCCCCTTGTCTAAATAAATTGGGATGAGCAATAAGTTGGATAGCATGCTTACTACCAGCCCAACAAGCATGGCTACAAATACGGCTTTGTTTTTGCCAAAAGGAATGAGCCATTGAAAAGATAGTAAATGTCCAATGCCAATAATAATGGGCAGTACCGACATAATTTGCATCGATAAAATACTTGGCGAAAACTCTTTTCCCGCAAAAGTATAAATGAGTTCTGGAGCTAGTGTCATTAATCCAACCGTTACAGGTATCGTAATAAAAATGGTTACATCCAAAGAGCTGCGCAAAAATGTTTTTGCTTGATCAATTTGTTGCTTGTTGTAGTAGTAAGAAATGGTAGGAATTAGTGCACCACCAATAGCTGTAATAACCGGAATAATGAGTTTGGTAAGCTTGGTTGAAACGGTATAATAGCCAACAATTTCTGGACTCGTTAAAAAGTATAAAATAATGGTATCCCAAAGGGTGTAAATACTAGACGCTATAGTAGCGCCAAATATGAGAAGTAGTGGCTTAATATGTTCCGAAAAACTAAGTACTGGCTTTTTAATTTCTAGATGTAAATAAATGTCTAAAAAATTATACACCTGATTACCCAGAATAGAAAAAATTGAAATCCAGAGATAATTATAGATGTCGCTGCTGGTTTTAACAAACGTATAGAGTAGGGCAAGTGAAATAGATTTAACAACAATGGATCTGATGGTAATTTTATGAAAAGCCTCAATGCCACTATAATACCAGTCTGTGTAGCTGAAACTTAAAAAAACCAAAATACCGGCTATAATATAGTAGTGTTGATTACTTGAAAAATAAGGATGTAAACCAACGATTAAAAAATAGATGCAGGCCACTGCCACACTTGCAATAAAAAAAAGGGTACTTAATGATAAAAAAGTACTTGATAGCTTTGAAGCATCATCTCTAATTTTCGCAATGGCCCTAACGCCGTAAATAGGTATTCCAATGGCTGCAAATATGGAAAAGTACTGCGCAAAAGACATTACAAATTGTACTTCTCCAATGCCTTTAGGGCCTAAAACCCTTGCTGCGTATGGAAAGCTTATTAATGGAAATAAGATATTGGTAAATGAAAGTAATATATTGTAAACGATATTTTTTCTCATGCACCACTAGTTTTTAAGGGCAGAGATTTTTAAATTATCGATGGCCCAACTTCTAGCACAGGTGTCATTTTTATTGCCACCTGCATCGCTCATGGTAATTTTTATAGTTTTTGTAGTGTGTTGTAAACTATGTACAATCTTGTATTTGCTGGTTCCCTTTTTATCGTCTTTTAAACTACAAACGCCGGGCAAATAAATTTCCTGTGCCTGGTTGCCTGCCGGATAGGTAGGCCCCGAATGTAACCAATTAGGATAGGCTTGTTGGATATTGCTATTGTTAGAAAATCCAGTTAACAAACGGTTGTGGCCGTCAATATTTAAAATCCATAAATCGTTTTTCCAGTTGTCATGCAAATACAAATCAAATTCTACTTTTATAATCGTGTGTTCAGGAAGTTTATCTACATCGAGTTCTATTCGGGTATTGTTAAATACCCCCAACATCTTTAGGTTTTTGTAGTTGGTAATTTTATTAAAAGGGAATATACCAAAAGCAAAATCGCTTAGCCAGCCTGCTGTTACAATCCCTTTAGGGTCGCTATTGTTAAAATTGTTCTCATAAACAACAGTAACATCGGTTAGGTCTTTGGTGCAACTACTTAAAACCATGAGTATGCCGCCTATTAATGTAAATAAGTGTTTATATTTAAAATACTTCATATTCATGCCAATTATAGTCAAAAATAGACAACCCGTCCCATTTTAACCCTTTTTTTTGAAGCCTTGGTGTACCTTTGTGCCTCAATACCAATTTATGCCTCAAAGCAGTTCAAATTCATCGGTGGTTGTTAAAATAGTAAATGAGTCGGGGAACCCGCTACCAGCCTATGCAACCGAAGGATCTGCGGGAATGGATTTGTGTGCACATTTGCACGAATCCGTGGTATTGGAACCGCTTGAGCGTAAGCTGATTCCTACTGGATTATTTATTGAATTGCCTACTGGTTTCGAGGCGCAAATACGTCCGCGCAGTGGCCTGGCATTAAAACAGGGCATTACCTGTTTAAATTCGCCAGGAACCATCGACGCCGATTATCGAGGTGAAATTGGTGTAATACTCATTAATTTGTCTAGTGAAATGCAGGTCTTAAACAGCGGCGACCGTATCGCACAAATGGTCATTGCCCCCGTTACACAAATTAGCTGGGAGCCAACTAGCGCCTTAACACCTACAAATAGGGGGACAGGCGGGTTTGGAAGTACCGGTAAATAAAACACACTTAACACGACCACATGAAAATAAAATTACTTGGAATAACCGCTACAATTTTACTCCTTTCCGCCTGCGGAACAGTAAAAAAAGTACAAGGTATTCAAGAAGCACTTACTAAAAAAGACACGGCTCAAACCGTTGTGGTCAATCAAATGCCGGTAATAGACTCGGCAGCTATTGTTAGAGACATTATGGGCAAAGTGGCGCAGCAAAAAATTAACTTTAAAACCTTTAATGCTAAAATAAAAGTAGACTATGAGGGTGCCGAAAAAAAGGACAACTACACCGTGTATTTAAGCATGGTTAAAGATTCTGTTATTATAATCAGGGTTAAAGGTACTTTTTTAGGAATCGCTGCAGAAGGCCTACAGGCAAAGGTTACAAGAGATAGCGTAGTGCTGGTGCAAAAGGTAGGCGATAAGTCGGTTACTAAAAGATCTATTGCTTATTTACAAGAGGTAACAGAAATCCCATTCGATTTTATGTCGTTACAAGACCTGCTTATTGGCAACCCTATATTTTTTAGTAACAACCTAGTTTCATACAGGGCCAACGACAACCAATTGCTGGTAACCATGGTGGGAGAGTTGTTTAAAAACCTGATTAACATAGACAATACAACCCAGCGTATTTTATTTTCTAAACTCAACGACGTAAATGCACTGCGCAACCGTACTTGCGATATTACGTATGGTAACTTTCAGCCCCTGGGGAGTTACTCGTTTGCCGCAGACCGTAAAATATCCATGTCGGAGAAGTCTAAACTGGACATCTATTTGGATTTTAAGGAGTTCTCGATTGACGATCCTATAAAATATTCGTTCGAAATCCCTAAAAATTATAAGAAAAAGTAATTTCTGGCTCATTTTGCCGTTAATAAGTAATTGGACCGTTTAAACCTTATGCTCATGACCCTGCAACGCTTTGTTTTTTTAGTACTTTTTTTAATGGCTGTGTCTGGCGCTACGGCACAACAGTCTAGAGAAGAGCTGCAAAAAAAGGAGCAGGACCTTAAAAAGGAATTGGCAGATTTAAACAAGCAGCTCTCCGAAACACAAAAAAATAAGAAGCTATCCTTAAATGAATTAGCACTTATTAAGCGTAAGGTGGCCAAACGTGAAGAACTTGTGCGCGGCATCAATAATCAAATTAACGAACTCGACAATACGATATTTACAAATGAGGTTGATATCTACCGACTTCGTAAAGAGCTCGATACCCTTAAATTAAAATACGCCAAGAGTATTGTTTTTGCTTATAAAAGCAGGGGCAGTTACGAGTACCTCAACTTTTTATTTTCGGCCCGTAATTTTAATGACGCCATAAAGCGCATGGCCTATTTAAAAAGTTACCGTCAAAATAGAGAAACGCAAGCAATTGCTATTGCGCAGTCACGTGTTATGCTCACGCAAAAAGTAGATGTGCTCAATACCAATAAAAAAGAGCGCATGGTAACCCTGACGTCGCAGAGTGAGCAACTTAAAGTATTGCAGGAAGATAAAAAGGCGCAGGATAAAGTAGTAGCGGATTTAAAAGGACAGGAGTCTGCTATTGCTAAACAAATCAAAGACAAAGAAAAGCAGCGTGTACGTATGCAACAGGCTGTAATGGCCATCATTAAAAGGGAGATAGAAGAGGCAGCACGTAAAGAAAAAATCGCCAAACAAAAAGCCGCCGATGATGCCAAAAAAAATGCGGCAGCTGCTAACGCAAAAAATAACACCACAGATAATTCGACAAAAAATAATACAGCCGCTAATAGTACTAAAAACAATGATCCCATTGTACTAAACAAAGCCGGCGCACGACCTTATTCCCCATTTGAATCTACCGAGGAAGGCCGTGAAACCTCCATGCATTTTGAGCAAAATAAAGGACGCTTGCCTTGGCCCGTAGACCGTGGTAATGTGTTTATAGAATTTGGCGTATCAACCGTTCCAGGAACCAAGCTTACACAAAAATCAGATGGTATTCATATTGCCTTACCAGAAGGTTCGGTAGTAAAATCTATTGCCGATGGTGAAGTATCTTATGTTGGTGAAGTAAATGGCGACCAGGTAGTAATGGTGCGTCATGGTAAATATTTTACGGTGTACCAACAACTTTCTAGTGCCAGTGTAAGTGTAGGTAAAGTCGTAAAAGCAGGTTCTATGATTGGCCGCTCTGGAAAAAGTATTGATGGTGAAGGCAGTATTATTTTTACCATCAACAACGAACGCGGAGTACCATTAAATCCAGACCAGTGGCTTAGAGCGCGCAGATAAATTAAACTGTTGCGTCTACACTTGCCGCCCCCGCCCCGTTAATGGCTTTTTTCCATCCCATTTTTAATGCATCTGTTGCTGCAGTAGATAATGCTGGTTCAAATACTTTTTGTATTTGCCACTGTGCACTAATATCATCTAATGAGTTCCAATAACCTACCGCTAGGCCTGCTAAATAAGCGGCACCCAGTGCTGTAGTTTCTGTAATAGTAGGCCTAATCACTTTGGTGTGCAAAATATTAGATTGAAATTGCATCAGCATATTATTGGCAGTTGCACCACCATCTACACGTAATTCTTTAATGGTAATGCCCGAATCTTTTTGCATCGCATCTAATACATCCATGGTTTGATAGGCAATACTATCTAGTGCAGCGCGCGCAATATGTCCTCTACTTGTGCCACGTGTAATACCTACAATGGTACCCCTTGCATGTTGGTTCCAATAGGGTGCACCAAGGCCTGCAAAAGCAGGCACTACATATACGCCATCTGTACCAGGTACTGTGGCAGCAAGGGTTTCAACCTCTGCAGATGTTCTAATCATTTGTAATCCATCACGTAACCACTGCACGACAGCCCCTGCAATAAACACAGATCCTTCTAATGCATAATGCGTTTCGCCATTAATTTGCCAAGCAATAGTAGTGAGCAAATGATGATGTGAGGTTACCGCTTTCGTACCTGTATTCATGAGCATAAAACATCCGGTGCCATAGGTATTTTTTACCATGCCTGGCTGTATACATTGTTGACCAAATAAGGCAGCTTGTTGATCGCCTGCAATACCTGCAATAGGTATGCTATGTGATGCCAAAATATTACTAGTATGTCCGTATATTTCTGAACTACTTTTTACTATTGGTAATATGTTTTTTGGAATGTTTAATAGCCCCAATAATTCTTCATCCCAACTAAGGGTATGAATATTATATAGCATCGTACGCGATGCATTTGAAACGTCGGTGGCGTGCACTTTGCCGCCTGTTAATTTCCACAACAACCAACTATCAATCGTACCAAAACACAATTGTCCTGCAGCTGCTTTTTCACGTGCACTATCTACGTTATCTAGTATCCATTTTAATTTGGTGCCAGAAAAGTAAGCGTCAATAACAAGTCCTGTTTTTGCTTGAATATTTTTTGCGTGACCCTGTTTTTTTAATTCATCGCAGTAATTTGCAGTGCGACGGTCCTGCCATACAATAGCATTATAAATAGGCTGCCCGGTTTGTTTATCCCACACCACCGTTGTTTCACGCTGGTTGGTAATACCAATGGCTGCAATTTGCGAAGCGTCAAGCCCAGCTTGCATAATAGCTTCTGAGGCAACACCAATTTGTGTGCTCCAAATTTCGTTGGCATCATGTTCTACAAGTCCGGCCTCCGGAAATATTTGTGTAAATTCTTTTTGTGCAGTGGCTAAAATTTCGCCGGCCTTATTAAAAATAATGGCCCTGCTAGAAGTAGTGCCTTGGTCTAAGGCTAAAATATATGTATTCATAAAAACCGTTAATGATATTTGCGAAAAATTAAGTGAGCCACATATACACATAGGCCGCGGCAACTGCCCCAATAATAGGTCCTACAACAGGTACCCATGCATAACCCCAATCACTGCCGCCTTTATTTTTAATGGGTAAAATAGCGTGCATTATACGCGGTCCTAAATCTCTAGCGGGGTTAATGGCGTAACCGGTAGGTCCACCCATACCTAGGCCAATACCAAGTACGAGTAATGAAACTGGAAGTGCGTCTAATGCACCATTTGTTTGTGCAGGTGCAGCAATGTAAAAAACGCCTAGCATAAATATAAAAGTGGCAATAGCTTCCGATAAAATATTATGAAAAGGGTCTCTAATGGTGGGAGAATTACTAAAAACCCCTAGTTTGGTAGCTGCATCGGCGGCCTCATTAAATTGTTGACGGTGCGCTAACCAGGCTAAAAAAGCACCCAACATGGCACCTAACATTTGTGCCAGAATATAGGAGGGCACTAGGTCCCAACTAAATTTGCCGGCTACGGCTAATCCAATGGTTACGGCTGGGTTTAAATGCGCCCCGCTAATGGTTGCGGTAGCATACACACCTACAAAAACAGCTGTAAACCAGCCAAGTGTAACGGCTAAATAGCCTTCTTGGTTCCCTTTTGTTTTAGGCAATGAAACGTTGGCAACAACGCCTGTTCCAATGGTTAAAACGAGGGTAGTACCTACTAATTCTGCTAAAAATGGGGACATACACTTGAATTTTCGACAAATTACAAATTTTAGTCAATTTTTCCTTTTTTTCTCAACCCCTAATCCTTACCTTTGCGGCAATTTTAAAACCCTATATATACTTCCTAGTATGGCTACAAACGGTAAAATTAAACAGATCATTGGTGCGGTAGTTGACGTTCATTTTCCGGACAAAACATTACCAGAAATTTATAACGCACTTGAAATCACCAGAGAAGGTGGTGAAAAGTTAGTTCTCGAAGTGCAACAGCACCTTGGTGAAGACAGCGTTCGTACCATTGCGATGGACGGAACCGATGGTCTTGTAAGAGGTATGGCAGTAGTAGATACAGGAAAAGCCATTGCAATGCCAGTGGGTGAGGGTATCAACGGTCGTTTATTTAACGTAACCGGCGATGCAATTGACGGTCTTCCTCAAGTTAGCAAAGAGGGTGGACGTCCTATTCACAACAAGCCGCCATTATTTGAAAACCTAAGTACTGCAACAGAAGTGTTGTTTACGGGTATCAAAGTAATTGACCTGATTGAGCCATATGCAAAAGGTGGTAAAATTGGTTTGTTTGGTGGTGCGGGTGTAGGTAAAACAGTATTGATTCAAGAGTTAATTAATAACATCGCAAAAGGACACGGTGGTTTATCTGTGTTTGCGGGTGTGGGTGAAAGAACACGTGAAGGAAATGACTTATTACGTGAAATGATTGAAGCAGATATCATGAAATATGGTGATGCTTTCAAACATAGCATGGAAGAAGGTGGATGGGATTTATCTAAAGTAGACATGAACGAATTGAAAGAGTCAAAAGCTACTTTCGTATTTGGTCAAATGAACGAACCTCCAGGAGCACGTGCGCGTGTGGCCTTATCAGGTTTAACGGTTGCCGAATATTTTCGTGATGGAGATGGTACCGGAAAAGGTAAGGATATCTTATTTTTCGTAGATAACATTTTCCGTTTTACGCAAGCAGGTTCTGAGGTATCGGCGTTATTAGGTCGTATGCCTTCTGCGGTTGGTTACCAACCAACACTTGCCACTGAAATGGGATTGATGCAAGAGCGTATTACTTCCACTAAAAATGGTTCTATTACTTCGGTACAAGCGGTTTACGTACCTGCCGATGACTTAACGGATCCAGCGCCAGCAACAACGTTTGCGCACTTAGATGCTACTACGGTATTGTCTCGTAAGATTGCCGATTTGGGTATTTATCCTGCGGTAGATCCTCTAGATTCTACATCTCGTATTTTAACGCCAACAGTAGTTGGTGCCGAACACTACGATTGTGCGAACCGCGTTAAATTAATTTTACAACGTTACAAAGAACTTCAAGATATCATTGCAATTTTAGGTATGGACGAATTATCTGAAGAAGATAAAATGACCGTACAGCGTGCACGTAAAGTGCAACGTTTCTTATCGCAGCCTTTCCACGTTGCAGAACAATTTACGGGTTTAAAAGGTGTATTTGTAAGCATCGAAGATACCATCCGCGCATTCAATTCAATTATGGATGGTGCTGTAGATGAGTATCCAGAAGCAGCCTTTAACTTAGTTGGTACTTTAGAAGATGCCATCGAAAAAGGTAAAAAATTAATGGCAGCCGCTAACGCGTAAGCATCTTTAAAAAAAGGATATGCAATTAGAAATATTAACACCCGAGAAAAAATTGTACAGCGGCGAAGTGTATGGTGTTCAATTACCTGGTGTTTCTGGTTTATTTGAAATACTTGACAAACACGCACCGCTTGTAAGTGCACTCGGAACAGGAAATATTAAGGTATTAAAAGACAAATCAGCTACCGAAAGTTATACCATCAAAAGTGGTTTTGTAGAAGTAGCCAATAACAAAGTAACCGTCCTTGCAGAAGGCGCTGCGGCAGTTTAAATAGTCTTGTTTAACATAAATGTATGGTAAAGCACTCCACAACTGGGGTGCTTTATTTTTTTTGCCCGATATTTGTGTTCTCATGAAACGCAGTTTCCGAATCATCATTGTTTTAATTGGGCTTTCTATTGGAGGTCTCTTTTTGTTGCAAGCATCTTGGCTTAGCAACTTATTAGAGATCACCGAAGTGCAGCTCGTTGACAAAGTAAACGAAGCGGGCATCAGTGTAGTAAATGATATTAAAGCGCGTGTTTATACGGGCCAGCCGGTTACACTTCCAAAAACGGGAGGCCTTGGTTTTAATCCAGATTTACATTTGCATTTTATTAAGCCAGTAAGTGTAGATGATTATTTTACCAAAGCACAAATTAGTGATAAAATTGCTGCAGCATTTAAAGCAGTGGATCTAAAAAAATTAAATTTCGAATTTGCCATCACTAGTACGCGTGACGAATATGAAATGCTGTCTTCTAACTTTAAAACCGAATACTGGGACACCATTAATAATAAAATTACCTACATCGCTATTATTCCCGAAACAGGAACCGATTATGAAGGCTTTAGTTCTTTCGAAAAATTAATTATTGTTATCCCTGATTATAATAGTCAAGTATTGGCTTCTTTAAAATGGGTATTACTAGGTGCTATCACATTTATGATTATTATTCTAGCGGCGTTTTTTGTTACGATACGTTCACTACTCGTTCAGAAAAAACTTTCTGAAATCAAAAGTGATTTTATCAACAACATGACCCACGAATTTAAAACACCTATTGCTACCATATCGCTTGCAGTAGATGCCCTCAGAAATGAAAAGGTACAAGCCAACCCCGAAAAGATGGCCTATTTTAGTGGGATTATTAAGGATGAAAACATACGTATGAATAAACATGTAGAAACCATACTACAGGCGGCTCATATGGATAAAGAAGATTTTGAATTAAATTTAGTGCCACTGCATTTGCATGAGATCATTAAGGGTGCTATGGACAATCATCAGCTACAACTAAAAGACAAGGACGGCGAAGTTATTTTGCATTTAAATGCAAGCACCGATGTGATTGACGCAGATGAAATTCATTTTTCAAATTTGATTTCTAATTTAATTGACAACGCCATTAAATACGCGGCTGCTGCGCCTATCATTACTATTTCTACGTACCTGAAAGGGAGTTTTATTTATGTGACCATCGCAGATAATGGCATTGGTATGACCGATGAAACTCAAAAACGAATTTTTGAAAAGTTTTATAGAGTGCACACTGGTAATTTACACAACGTAAAAGGTTTTGGCCTTGGTATGAGCTATGTTAAATCTGTTATTGATGCACACAAGGGCAGTATCAGTGTTGCTAGTAAACTAGGAGAGGGCAGTGTGTTTACTGTTCAAATGGATCTAGCCAAATAAGGCAACCATCTCCATAACTTAAAAATCTAAAATCATTTTCGAGGGCGTAATCGTACATGGGTTTCCAATGTCCATTTGTAATAGCGGCTACCAGTAATAGCAGTGTAGATTGTGGCTGATGAAAATTGGTGACAAGGCCATCAATGATTTTAAATCGGTAACCAGGTGCAATAATAATTTGTGTTTTAGCAATGAGCCGGCTCAAATTATTTTGCTCTATCCATTTACTAAGTGCGCCAAGGGCTGCAGCTGTTGATGGGAGCTCGTTTTGTGGCATTAATTCGTAAGGGTCCCACTGTACAACGCTCATGTTTTCTATTGTAAGATTTGCAGAATTGTTTGCGGCAATTATTTTGGCACCCATCCAATACAAGCTTTCTAGTGTGCGCAGTGATGTAGTACCAACTGCAATCACTTTTTGTTCACCTGCTAAAAATTGATCACGTAGCATGTCAATAAAACTTTTTTGCACATCAATAAATTCGGCGTGCATTTCATGTTCTTCCATGCGCGCTGCCTTAACGGGTTTAAAAGTTCCAGCGCCAACATGTAATGTTACAAATGCTTTAGTAATATTTTTTGCAATGAGTTTTTCAAACAGTCTAGGTGTAAAGTGTAATCCTGCAGTAGGGGCTGCTACAGAGCCTTCTGCCACTGCATATACCGTTTGGTAACGCTCTTTATCATTGGCTTCCACAGCTCTATTAAAATAAGGAGGCAGTGGAATATTTCCTGCTGCTTCTAATACTTCTGCAAAACTTTGCGCCTCGTTATCCCACTCAAATTTTATCAAATAACTATCTGCAAGTGTTGTATGTTTTGTTGCAGTAAGTGTATGGTTGTTTCCGTATTTAATGTGCAGTGGTCCTTCTTTCCATTTTTTTGCGCCACCAATTAAGCAACCCCATAACACTTCTTTTTTTGTGAGCATTGCAGTAGTAATGTCTTTATAAATGCCCGCTGGTTCCAAACAAAAAATCTCAATAACAGATCCGTTTTCTTTCGTAAAAAATAAACGCGCTGCCACTACTTTGGTATCGTTGTGAACGAGTAATGTGCCACTTGGAAGTACTTGGTCTAGGTTAGCATAGGTCGTTTCGGAAATTTGCCCCTTTTCAACGACCAACAATTTGCTCGCATCCCGCTCTTCGAGCGGGTAACTGGCTATTTTACTAGCTGGCAAATCGTAGGTGAAATCTAGAATAGAGATGTTTTTTGGGTGCATTTGGCAGCAATTTGCTGCAAATTTGAGGCTTTTTAAGCTACTATCCACACAAAACCCGGGTTATCCACAGTTATTAACATCATTTTTAGCTAAAAACACACCCTAAAACCCTACAAATCAATCATAGCAAACCCTTTGCCGCTGTATAATTCTGTGGATTAAATGTGCGTTTTTGCTTTTGGGTTGAAAGTGGGAAAAAGTGTTATTTTGTGTCAACAAGTGGTAATTATAAACCAAAGTTATTAACCAATGAACGGATTTCACGGAGAATATGAAGCAACGGTTGACGCAAAGGGTCGCTTCCTTATTCCGGGTGGGCTAAAAAAACAGCTACCGGAAGGGGAGGGTCGCTTTATTTTAAGCCGTGGTTTTGAAAAATGTCTCACGTTATATCCGATCGCTAGTTGGGAAAAGATTGTGGCCAAGATTAGCCAATTGAATGATTTCGACCCTAAAGTACGTCAGTTTCGCAGACAGTTTTTGGGTGGTGCAACAGAAATAGAGCTAGACAATGCTGGCCGTATGTTGCTTCCTCCATCACTTCGCGAATTTGCCGGGCTTGCTAAAGACATTGTTTTAGCAGCTGCACTTGACCGTTTTGAGATCTGGGATGCTAGTAAGTACAAACAGCTCTTTGAGGATTTCTCTCCAGAGGCCTTTAGTGAATTGGCCCATGAAGTGATGACCAGTAACGACAAAAAAGATTAAGGATTTATGGAAAAGGGACATACCAATCAAGGTTACCATATTCCTGTCCTTTTTCATGAAACCTTACATGGCTTAAACATTAAGCCAGATGGAATTTATGTCGACTGCACTTTTGGGGGTGGGGGTCATAGCGCAGGTATTTTATCTCAACTCAATGAAAAAGGTAAACTATTTGCATTTGATCAGGACACCGATGCAAAACGCAACGTTATGGATGACGCGCGCGTTGTTTTCATTCCAGAAAACTTTAGTAACCTCCAACGCTTTTTGCGTTTACACAAAGTAATTGGTGTTGATGGCATCTTAGCCGATTTAGGCGTGAGTAGTCATCAATTCGATAAAGGTGATCGTGGATTTTCTATTCGCTTTTCTGGTCCGCTAGATATGCGCATGGATCAACGACAAACTATATCAGCCGAAAACGTTGTTCGAGATTATACCGCTGCTCAGCTACATAAAATGTTTGAGCAGTACGGCGAAGTAACCAATTCAAAAACACTTGCAGCACATATTGTATCTGCACGTGCACACGTATCGGTTACCACCATCGAACAATTTAAATCGCTCATTGCGCCAGTGGTAAAGGGAAATCCCAATAAGTATTTGGCTCAAGTTTTCCAGGCCTTAAGAATGGAAGTGAACAACGAAATGGGGGTTTTAGAATCAATGCTCAGTCAGATCCCTGACGTGCTCAACCCCGGTGGCCGCGTGGCTATCATCACTTTTCACTCGATAGAAGATAGGATGGTAAAAAACTTTTTCCGTCAAGGGAGTTTCGTAGAAACACCTAGTCACCCCTTTTTGCCTGACAATAAAGAGGATGTGTTTAACGTGATGACTAAAAAGCCAATTACTGCAACCGAAGAGGAGTTAAAAAATAACACAAGAAGTAGAAGCGCCAAATTAAGAATCGCAGAAAAAATTTAAAAGAAAGCCGTGAGCGAACAACCAGTAAATAATTCAAATAGTAATAAAAATCCGCTGAAAGGATTATTGAATTATCAGTGGATAGCGAATAATATTCCTTTCTTTTTATTTCTATCTGCGCTAGCGGTTGCCTATATCGCAAATGGTCATATGGCCGACCGCGCAATTAGAAGTATTAATACCACCACCAAACAATTAAAAGAGTTACAGTTCGAATACAAGACCATTAAGGGTGAAGTGATGTTTAAAAGTGAAGAGAACCAAGTGATAAAGGCCACCGAACCATTAGGTTTAAAAGTTGCTAAAGAATTACCACAAAGATTACAAGTAGAAAAATCTCTAGAACCAACCAAAAAATAACGCGCCAAGTGGATATCAAAAAAGACATATTATGGAGGGTTTATTTAAGCTTCGTTTTTGTTGTGATTGTAGCTGCAGCTATTATTGGGAAAGGTTTTTATATTCAACAAGTACAGGGTAAGTACTGGAGAAGCATGAGCGATAGCCTTCACCAACGTATTGCCGATATTGATTCGGAGCGTGGCACTATTTACTCCGAAGATGGTCAGATGTTAAGTACCAGTATTCCGCAATTTGATATTTACATGGATTTTAGAGTAGAGCCACTCCATGTAAACAATGGATACTTATTTAGAGAGCACATTGATTCACTGAGCTACTACATGGCAGATTTATTTAAAGACCAATCTGCAGCTGACTACAAGTCGATGTTTGCGCAAGCTTATAAAAACAAGGAAGGATACTTTTTACTAAAAAAGAAAATCTCATTTAGAGAATACCAAAAAATTCAAGACTTTCCTCTTTTCGAACTGGGCCGTTATACGAGTGGACTGATCGCCGTAGAAAAATCAATCCGTTTAAATCCATACAAGTCTTTGGCCTACCGTACTATTGGGCTCGCGCGTGATAATAATAAAGTTGGACTTGAATATAGTTATGATAGTGTACTTCGTGGTACTAACGGAAAGCAGTTAGTGCGCACCATTATAGGTGGTGTAGGTGTTCCACTGGAATCAGGCACCTACGAAATTGAACCAGAAAATGGGAAAGATATTGTAAGTACGATTGATGTATTTATACAGGAGGTTGCAGAAAATGCGCTTCAAAAAATGATGATTAAAAACGAAGCGGAATATGGAACTGCGATTGTTTTAGAAGTTAAAACGGGGAAAGTAAAAGCCATTGCCAATTTAGGTCGTGGAAACGATGGCAATTATTATGAAAATTATAATTATGCTATTACCCCATCGGAGCCAGGGTCTACGTTTAAACTAGCTACCATGCTTGCTTTATTGGAAGATAAAAAAGTAGGGCTCAACAACATCGTAAATATTTCTGGAGGAACTTGGAAAGTAGCTGCTCAAACCGTGAGGGATAGCGAAAATCATGGAAGCTCAGATGTTACGGTGCAGCATGCTTTTGAACTAAGTTCCAATGTTGCCATGGCTAAAATGGCGGTACAACATTATAGCAATAACCCAATGCAGTTCATCAACCACCTTAAAAAAATGGGGATGGACAATCCAACTGGTATTGATTTATCTGGAGAGGGTCGCCCACTAATTTATAAGCCAGGTGATAAATTATGGGGACCCAGTACAATTCCATGGATGGCTTTTGGTTACAACCTACTTGTGAGCCCTTTACAAACCGCTAACCTATACAACGCAGTAGCCAATAATGGTAAAATGATGAAGCCATATTTGGTTTCGGCTATCAAAGAAGAAGGTGTGTTGTTAAGAGAAATCCAACCTATAGTAGTAAGCGAAAAAATTTGTAGCGATCAAACATTAGCTGATTTAAAAACTTGCTTAGAAGGTGTGTGTATACAAGGAACTGGAACGACACTTTTTAAAGGCTCGCCTTATAAAGTAGCTGGCAAAACTGGAACTGCACTTATAGCAAATAATAATAAGGGCTATGCCGATAAAATTTATCAGTCTTCTTTTGCTGGATATTTCCCTGCCGATAATCCGCAGTATACCTGCATAGTAGTGATAAAAAACAAACCCCATGCACCTGTGTTTTATGGCGCTGCTGTTGCCGGTCCGGTATTTAAAGAAATTGCAGACCGCCTATATAGCGCATCTGTAAAACAAGGGCCAATTGCCAAAACGTCACCTAAGCCTGATAGCAATGTGTATGTGTACAAAGGCTATAAACAAGATGTTGCGCGTGTTGCCAAAAAATTGAAACTGCCTTTTATAGATTCTAGTTTATTTGTAGATGAATGGGCTACCATTTCTCATGCACCTGCTGCTGGTTTATTAAAGAGTAGCAAACTAGATACTAAATCTATGCCATCTCTGTTAGGGCTTGGTTACAAAGACATGATATACATCTGTGAATTGGCGGGATTAAAAGTATACGCACAGGGCCGCGGAAAAGTAGCAGCACAGTCTATTGCTGCGGGTCAGCTTATTGCAAAAGGTCAACAAATTCAAATCACACTTAACTAATAAATAACCATGCATATTTTACAAGACATTCTATATAAAGTACACCTGCTAGAAGTAGTAGGCGTAACAGATATAGCGGTGTCTAGTATTGCTATTGATTCACGCAAAGTAATAAAAGGTACTGCCTTTGTTGCTATAAAGGGTGTGGCGCAAGATGGGCATGATTATATCACAAAAGCCATTGAACTGGGTGCGAAAGTTATTGTGTGTGAAAATATGCCTGCTTTGCTTACTGATGGTGTTACGTATATTAAAGTAGCAAATGCACAGGAAGCGGTGGCGTATATGGCACATCAATTTTATGATGCGCCTTCTACCAAAATAAAATTAGTAGGGGTTACGGGAACCAATGGTAAAACCACTATTGCAACATTATTATTCAAATTATTTTCTTCACTGGGTTATACCTGTGGGCTTGTGTCTACCGTGCAAAATCAAATTGGAGATCAAATTATTTCGGCTACACACACTACACCCGATGCAGTTAGTTTAAACGAACTGCTAAACACGATGGTGGATGCGGGTTGTACGCATGTTTTTATGGAGTGTAGCAGCCACGCTGTGCACCAACACCGTATTACTGGTCTTGTATTTACGGGGGCATTATTTAGCAATATCACACATGATCACCTAGATTATCATAAAACATTTGAAGCGTACATCGCTGCTAAAAAAGGATTCTTTGATGCGTTACCAGCTACTGCATTTGCAATTACAAATTCAGATGATAAGCGGGGTGAAGTAATGCTTCAGAACACAAAAGCCAAAAAACTTTCTTACGCATTAAAATCTAGTGCCAATTATAAAGGTAAAATTTTAGAAAATGCACTTACAGGTCTTGTAATGCTTGTGAATGAAATTGAAGTTCATTTTAGACTCATTGGCGAATTTAATGCGTACAATTTATTGGCCGTATATGGTGCCGCTGTAAATCTTGGTATCGAAAGCAGTGTTGCGCTTACCAACTTATCCATGCTAGCAGGTGCAGAAGGTCGGTTTGATTATATTATTAGTGATAAGCAGGTTATTGGCATTATCGATTATGCACACACGCCAGATGCTTTAGAAAATGTGTTAGCAACTATCAAAAAATTACGTAAAGGCTACGAGCAAGTAATTACCGTGGTGGGGTGTGGCGGTGATAGAGATAAAACCAAGCGTCCAATTATGGCTCAAACTGCATGCGACTTAAGTGACCGCGTTATTTTAACTTCTGACAATCCACGTACCGAAGATCCTGCGGGGATTATTGCGGATATGGAGGCTGGATTAAATACTTCAGCTAAACGAAAATACATTTCAATTATTGATAGAAAAGAAGCAATTAAAACAGCCGTTGAATTTGCAAAGCCTGAAGATATTGTGCTTGTAGCAGGCAAAGGACACGAAAAATACCAAGACATCAATGGGGTTAAACATCCATTTGATGACAAAGCCATTTTATTAGCATTCTTTAACAATAAAGATTAATAGAACCCTATGTTATACCAATTTTTTACATGGCTCAATCAAGAATTCAATGTACCAGGTGCTGGTATGTTTCAATTTTTGACATTCAGAATTGCGATGGCGGTTTTGTTGTCTTTGATTATTGCAACTGTATTTGGTAAAAAATTAATTGAGTTTCTGCAAAAAAAGCAAATTGGTGAAACCGTTAGAGAACTTGGTTTACAAGGGGAGCAGCAAAAAAAAGGGACGCCTACCATGGGCGGTATCATTATATTGTTAAGTATATTAATTCCAACCTTATTATTTGCCAACCTCGACAAAGTATATATCCGTTTAATGATTTTATGTACGGTATGGCTAGGTATCATTGGATTTTTAGATGATTACTTTAAAATCAAATCACGCAGAGACGCTCAAAAAAAGGGTGAAGCTTATAAGAAAAAAGACAGTGATGGACTTGCAGGTATCACTAAAATAATTGGACAAGTAGGCCTCGGTATCATTATTGGCGTATCACTATATTTTAGCAACGCAGTTACGGTAGAAAGAGAAATTGTTCCGGCTTCTGCTGTAAGCACAGGTGTAGTAGCCCTTCAAAAAGGAGAGCGATTGGCTAAAGATTCAAATATAATTGTTCGTACAATTAATGGGGTAGAGCGCCGTTACGTAAAAGTAAAAACACCTATTACTTCTATTCCATTTGTTAAAAATCACGAATTTAATTATAGCAGGCTTATAAGTTGGATAGGTCCGGGTGCCGAAAAATATACTTGGATTATTTACATTTTTGTAGTCACTTTTATTATCACTGCAGTATCCAATGGTGCTAATATTACAGATGGGTTAGACGGGCTAGCTGCAGGTGTGAGCGCTATTATTGGTATGGCCCTTGGCGTATTTATTTACGTGAGTGGCAACTACGTAATGGCCGATTATTTAAACGTAATGTACATTCCAAATTTGGGTGAGTTATCCATTTTTGTGGGTGCTTTTGTAGGCGCCTGTATTGGATTTTTGTGGTACAATGCATATCCAGCACAGGTATTTATGGGTGATACCGGAAGCCTTGCATTAGGCGGTATCATTGCTTCCCTTGCCATTATTGTTAGAAAAGAATTACTCATTCCTATTTTTTGCGGTGTGTTTTTAATTGAATTATTAAGTGTAATGATTCAGGTAAGTTATTTCAAGTATACCAAGAAAAAATTTGGCGAAGGTAAGCGGGTGTTTTTGATGAGTCCATTACACCATCATTACCAGAAAAAAGGATTTCATGAAAGTAAGATTGCTGTGCGTTTTTGGATTATAACCATTTTATGTGTGGTACTTGCCATTCTTACTTTAAAAATGAGATAAGCATGAAGCATTTTCTAGTGGTACTTGGTAGTGGAGAAAGTGGTGTAGGTGCGGCTATGCTAGGAAAGCAAAAAGGTTACGATGTATTTGTTTCTGATGGAGGAAATATTGCAGCGCGTTACAAAAAAGAGCTCATTGACAACGGTATCGAATTTGAAGAAGGACAACATAATGCTGCGCGCATTCTAACGGCCACAGAAGTAATGAAGAGTCCGGGTATTCCTGAAAAAAATGAAATGGTCAAAGCGATCAGAGCAAAGGGAATTCCGGTGATAAGTGAAATTGAACTGGCTTTTAGATTTAAAGGGGACAGTAAAATTGTGGCCATCACAGGTAGCAATGGAAAAAGTACTACCACAGCGCTTATGTTTCATATCTGCAAAACGGCAGGATTGGATTGTGCGATGGTAGGTAACATTGGATACTCTTTTGCAAAGCAAATTGCCGAAGCACCCAAGGCCCTGTATGTCGCAGAAATAAGTTCTTTCCAATTAGACGATATCAAAACGTTTAGACCCGATGTAAGTGTTTTATTAAACATTACAGAAGATCATCTAGACAGGTACAATTATCAATTTGAAAATTATATCAAAAGCAAATTTAAAATTATTGAAAACCAAACCAATCAAGACTTTTTCATCTATTGTGCAGATGACGATATCATTACTAACCATTTATCCTTACTAACCTTTCACCCTAACCCATTACCATTCTCTATGAAACAAGAAATTAAAAAAGGCGGCTACATCAAAGGCGATCAAATGATGCTTAGAATACAAGAAGAGCGCGTAAGTATGAGCATTTATGATTTTGCATTAAAGGGTAAACACAATCAATACAATACCATGGCAGCAGGCATTGCAGCAACAACCCTTGGCATACGCAAGGAAAAAATTAGAGAAGCGGTGAGTAATTTTCATAGCCTCGAACACCGTATGGAGTTTGTAGCGATGGTTCGTGGCGTTGAGTTTATCAACGACAGTAAAGCAACCAATGTAAATAGCACATGGTATGCGCTAGAAAGTTTAACCAACCCTACTGTGCTTATTTTGGGCGGTGTAGATAAGGGCAATGATTATACTTTAATTGAAGAGTTGGTAACTGATAAAGTAAAAGCGATTGTGTGCATGGGTACCGATAATAAAAAAATCATCGAAGCTTTTAAGGGTAAAGTAGCAGTGATTGAAGAAGCTAATAGTGCTTCTGCTGCGGTGCTTATCGCTTTTAAATTGGCTGTAAAGGGAGATGCCGTTTTATTAAGTCCGGCTTGTGCAAGTTTTGATTTATTCAAAAATTACGAAGATCGTGGAACACAATTTAAAGACGCTGTAAAAGCATTGTAATCATTTCGAATAAAGACCGCAAACAATAACATGCTCAATCAACATTCAGATACTTTATTTTCTCAAATCCCTACTGTAGAAGGGGTAAAAACACAACTTGTTACAAAAACGAGGGGTGATAAATATATCTGGGGTATTGTAGTGCTTCTATCACTCATTTCTATTTTGGTGGTATATAGTGCTACTGGTTCTCTTGCTTATAAAATGTACAAAGGCAATACCAGTGTGTATTTGTTTAAGCAAATTTCTTTTACAATGGTTGGGCTAACACTTATTTATTTTTTGCACCGTGTCAATTATTCGGTGTTTTCAAAAGTGGCCACTATCTTATATTTTATTTCATTGCCATTACTCTTATATACCTTGTTATTTGGAGCGCAAATTAATGATGGTAGTAGATGGATTAAACTTCCAATTATTAAACTCACCATTCAAACCTCCGATTTTGCAAAGCTGGCGCTCTTTATGTTTATTTCTCGAACGCTCAGTAAAAAGCAGGATGTTATTAAAGATTTTAAAAAAGGATTCTTGCCTGTTATTTGGCCAGTATTGGCTACTTGTGCACTGATATTACCAGCTAATTTATCAAACGCTTTATTAACGGGCGCTACCTCATTACTACTTATGTTTATTGGGCGTGTAAGCATGAAGCATATTTTATTGGTTATAGGTGTGGCTTTGATTCCTGCCATTATGCTAGTATCAGCGGCTGTTATTACGTATACTGGTAAGCCTAAAGTAGATTATACCATTCCGGTTAGTAAATTTGAAAAAGAAAAAGTTAAAGACAAAAGCATTTTTGTTCGTGTACAGACCTGGGTTATCCGTATTCAAGATTTTATTTACGCCACTGATGCGCAAACACCGTATCAAGTACAACAGGCAAAAATTGCTATTGCCAATGGAGGGATACTTGTTGGATTAGGGCCTGGTAATAGTAGGCAACGTAACTTTTTACCGCAGGCCTACAACGACTTTATTTATTCCATCATTATTGAGGAGTATGGATTACTAGGTGGGGTGTTTATGATTTTTATTTACCTCGTATTTTTATTTAGATGTATTCGAATATTTAGAAGGTGTCCATTTGCCTTTGGTGCATTTTTAGCAGTGGGGTTAAGTTTTACATTGGTGATCCAAGCGATTGCTAATATGGCGGTAAACGTAAACTTACTTCCTGTAACAGGTGTAACCTTGCCACTTGTTAGTATGGGTGGTAGCTCTTATTTATTTACCTGCTGTGCTATTGGAATTATATTAAGTGTGGCCCGAAACGTAGAGCAAACAGAAGGAAAAATTGTAGATCCATTTGCAACACCAGTTCCGGTGCCTGCTTCACCTTCAAATGCAACTGCGTAAATGAAAATGAAAGCAATTATAGCAGGCGGTGGTACGGGCGGACATATTTTTCCGGCCATAGCCATTGCAGCAGCACTAGAAAAACAAGTGCCTGGTATAGAGCTTTTATTTGTTGGTGCATCTGGTAAAATGGAAATGGATAAAGTGCCTGCTGCAGGCTATAAAATAATTGGACTTACTATAGCTGGATTTAATAGGAGTAATATATTTAAAAATATTACACTGCCGTTTAAATTAATCAAAAGCTTTTTTCAGGTTCGTAGTATACTCACTTCATTTAAACCCAATTTTGTTGTGGGTGTAGGTGGGTATTCTACTTTTCCGGTGCTTAAAATGGCACAGACAAAGGGTATCCATACATTTATTCATGAAGCCAATTCTTTTGCAGGTAAGTCCAATCAAATGCTTGCAAAAAATGCAACGGCTATATTTACCGGCACAGGTGGTATGGAAACTTTTTTTCCAGCAAATAAATTATTTGTTACCGGTAATCCAGTTAGAGAAAATATTATTACTGCGTCTCATACTAGAGAGGAAGCACATTATTTTTTTGGACTCAATCCAAGTAAAAAAACAATTTTAATAGTAGGCGGTAGTTTAGGTGCCAATTCTATCAATGAAGTAATCTATAATAACCTAGATGATTTTACAAGTTTAGACATACAGTTAGTATGGCAAACAGGTAAAACAAGTGCTACTAAATATGCAAATGCTGCCACTAAACATAGCAATGTGTGGGTAGGCGCTTTTATTGCAGAAATGGATATGGCCTATGCAGTGGCAGACGTTGTGATATCAAGAGCTGGCGCGATGTCTGTTGCTGAAATATGTGTAGTTGCTAAACCCGCTGTTTTTGTGCCTTATCCATTTGCCGCCGAAGACCACCAAACGGCTAATGCCAATTATTTGGTTACCAATCATGCGGCTTTATTGGTGCCAGATGCACAGGCTGCTGCTACACTATTTAATACGGTTACTAAACTCGCACTTGATACAGCGCAGCAACAAACATTTATTAAAAATTTGCAACCACTTGCTATTACAAATGCAGCAGAAGTGGTAGCAACTAAAATACTAGCATACATACGTGCATAAATTAGATACCATAAAAAATATTTACTTCATTGGTATTGGAGGCATTGGTATGAGTGCCCTTGCACGTTATTTTGTGGCTAAAGGATGTGTTGTTAATGGCTACGATAAAACCAAAACTATTTTAACGGAAGCTTTATCGGAGATTGGTATTAACATTCATTATGAGGATAGTCTGGATCTTTTAGATAAAAATGCATCTGTGGTGGTGTACACACCTGCCATACCGGAGTCGCAAGTAGAGCTTACTTATTACAGAGCTAACGGTTACGAAGTAGTTAAACGCTCCGATGTTTTAGGATGGATAACAGAAGGCACCGTTAATATTTGTGTAGCAGGTACGCATGGTAAAACAACCGTGAGTAGCATGATAGCGCATTTGTTAAGGGACACGGGTTATGGTTGTACTGCTTTTTTAGGCGGCATTGCAGCAAATTACAATACCAACTTTTGGAGTAGTGATAATAATGTGGTGGTTGTTGAAGCCGATGAGTATGACAGAAGTTTTTTAAAGTTACATCCGTCTGTTGCCGTAATTACCTCCATGGATGCAGATCATTTAGATATTTATAAAACACCAGAAGCGTTTGAAGATGCTTTTGTTAGCTTTTCTGAAAAAATAAAAGAGGGTGGTTTACTACTTGCAAAAAAAGGACTCGTTCGTGAACCATCTTTTGACGCATCAAAACTGGTGACCTACAGTTTAAATGGTCATGGTGCCAGTATTTTTGCAAAGGATATTAGCGTTGTTAATGGCGCATATTGTTTTACAGCAGTGGGTCCTAACTGGCAAATTGAGGGGATGGTGTTAAATATGGGTGGGCTGCACAATATTGAAAATGCACTTGTAGCTATTGCTGTTGCTGTTCACCTAGGTATTGAGTTCGAAAAAATAAAAATAGCACTCGCAAATTTCGCTGGCGTTAAAAGAAGGTTTGAATACCTCGTAAAAACAAACGAACAGGTTTTAATTGATGATTATGCGCACCATCCAGCAGAACTAGCTGCACTCATAAGTGGCGTTCGTAGTTTGTATTCGAGTCAAAAATTAACCCTTGTATTTCAGCCACATTTATTTAGTAGAACACAGGATTTGTGTGATGGATTTGCTGAAAGTTTGAGTGTTGCAGATGAAGTGGTGTTACTTCCTATATATCCTGCTCGTGAGCTACCAATACCGGGGGTTACTTCTGAAATGATCGCCCTCAAAATGACCAATAAAAATGTGGTGTTGCTTGAAAAAGAAGCGGTGAGTGACTGGTTAAAAAAACATCAGCCCAAACTTTTAGTAATGGCTGGTGCTGGAGATATCGACGTACTTATTAGAAACATCAAAAACGATTTATAAAAAAAAGACCATGCGAAACCTACCCTGGAAAAAGATTTTAATGCGAACACTCTGGATCATGCTGGGGGTTGCTACCATGGTACTTTTTGTAATGGCCTGGCTGGAAAAGGATAAAAAAACAATCAAAGACATTCAGATTCAAATTGCTGGGGAAGAAACCCAGCTGTTTATTAATGAAAGTGATATCAATGAAATGCTTAAAGCGGGAGGAAATATCATTGGTGCTAAAATGTCGTCACTTAATTTAAGTGCCATTGAAAAAAAGGTAGCAGGTAATCCTTGGGTAAAAAAAGCCCAAATTTATTATACCAACAAGCAGGTGCTGTATGTGTTAATTGAAGAGCGTATTCCGATGGCCCGCATATTTACCCCAGGTGGCGCATCTTTTTACCTAGATTCTACAGGGCTTAGATTGCCACTTAGCGAAAAAGTAGTAGCTAGGGTCCCAATGTTTACGGGCTTCCCATCGGATAGACCCATTTTATCTAAACCTGACAGCCAGTTATTAAAAGAAGTAGTTACCCTTGGCAAGTTTTTGCATAAAGACTCTTTATGGAGTGCGCAAATTGCTCAAATTGATATTACGCCGCAAGCAAATTTTGAACTCGTTCCCGTAATTGGTGATCATATTATTTCACTTGGTAAAGCCACAGATGTAGAGGCTAAGTTTTTACGTTTACAAACTTTTTACAAGCAGGCTTGGATGCAAAAAGGGGTACGTTATTATGAGCGCATTGATATTCGTTACAAAGATCAAGTAGTTGCCATTAAGCAAGGAACTGCAAAGGCGCAAATTGACTCGGCTCAATCGGCTCTTTTAATTCAGGGACTCATGGCCCAGCCCGCACTAGATGCAGCTGCTGCAGTAGATACGGTGGGCGTAAAACCTGCCGAAAAACCTGCTACAAAAGCGGCGACAAAACCCGCTGCAAAAGTTGTTGACACTGTGAAACAAAAAGCAGTTCTCAAACCGGTTATTAACATTGACAATAAAACGATAATAGCTCCGTTAAACAAGAAGGCTAAACAGAATTCTAAAACAAAGAAAAAAACGAACAACTAAAACACACCGTTATGCATCACAATGAAGCACCGATCATTGTAGGTCTAGACATTGGAACTACTAAGATTGCCGCCATCGCCGGCCGTAAAAATGAGTTTGGAAAATTAGAAATCCTAGGTTTTGGACGCGCCAATTCAAGTGGCGTACAGCACGGACAAGTTTTAAACATTGACCAAACCATCAAAGCCATTCAGCTTGCTTTAGTAAATTGCTACGAAAGTAACCCCGAGTTAGAAGTGAGTGAAGTGTATGTGGGTATTGCAGGCCATCATATTAAAAGCTTGCAAACACGTGGCGATATTGTTAGACAAGACCCCGATACAGAAATCATGCGTTCGGAAATTGATTTTTTGATCAACAACCAACGTAAAACATTTATTCCTGCAGGCGATCAAATCATTGATGTGATTCCGCAAGATTTTCATGTGGATAATAACCAAAATATTAAAGATCCAGTAGGGTACAACGGTGTTAAAGTAGGTGCCAATTTTCATATTATTACTGGAGATAGAAATGCCATTCGCAACATTAATAGGGCCGTAGAAAGAAGTGGTTTAAGTACCAAAGATTTGGTGTTGCAACCACTAGCCTCTGCAAGTGCTGTTATGAGCGATATCGATATGGAAGCCGGTGTAGTAATCCTAGATATTGGTGGTGGTACTTCTGATTTAGCTGTTTTTAGTGAAGGAATTTTAAAGCATACTGCAGTGATTCCATTTGGTGGAGAAAATATCACACAGGATATCCGCATGGGACTCGGGGTATTAAAAAGCCAAGCAGAAGCTTTAAAAGTTCAATTTGGTAGTGCACTTGCAGATGAGGCACAAACCAATGCGTACATCACTATTCCTGGACTAAAAGGGATGCCCGCTAAAGAAATAAGTGTTAAAAATTTAGCACAAATTATTCAAGCGCGCATGAGTGAGATTCTAGATTTTGTTACCTATCATATTAAGCAAGTAGGACTTGATACACGCTTATTGAATGGTGGTGTAATCTTAACAGGTGGCGGTTCTCAATTAAAGCACCTCATTCAATTAACAGAATATACAACAGGGTTGAATGCAAGAATTGGTTTACCAAATGAGCATTTAGCACCCAATCATATAGATGAACTCAAGAAGCCAATGTACGCAACTTGCCTCGGTCTTATCTTAAAAGGTTACGCCGATTATGATATGAAGCACAAAGAGTTTACCGAAACATTTAAACGTGTAGAAGTGCCTCGTGCTTTAAAAGTAGTTACGCCAGAGCCAGAAGTGGAGCTAGTAATTGGTGAAGTTGCGGCGGGTACAGCACCTAAGCCAGGAAATGGAGAAGATCGTGTTAAATTCTGGGAGAAATTTAAAAACAACCTTATCGATTTATTTAAAGATGAAGATGAACTTTTAAATAAATAAAAATAACCTTTTACGATACCCATTTCATTCTAACTTTCTAAACTCGTTTATATGATTCACTTCGATCTTCCTAAACAAAAATCTTCTATCATTAAAGTACTTGGTGTTGGTGGAGGCGGAAGCAACGCAGTTAACTTCATGTTTGATCAAAATATTGAAGGTGTTGATTTCATTATTTGTAATACAGATGCTAAAGCCATTGAGCAGAGTCGCATTCCCAATAAAATTCAGTTAGGCCCACACCTTACCCAAGGTTTAGGCGCTGGCGCAAATCCAGAAGTTGGTAAATTAGCCACCGAAGAATCGCTTGAAGAAATCAAGCGCATTTTAGAAGTGAATACTAAAATGGCTTTTATTACTGTTGGTATGGGAGGTGGAACTGGTACTGGCGGAGCACCTATCATTGCACAAATTTGTAAAGACTTAGGTATTTTAACAGTAGGTATTGTTACAACACCGTTTGGTTTTGAAGGCCCACGTCGTTTGCAACAAGCGCAAGAAGGTATTGCGCAGTTAAAGCCACACGTAGATACCTTACTTGTAATTAGCAACGATAAATTACGTATGCAATACGGTAATTTAAAAATGAAAGAAGCATTTGGTAAGGCTGACAATGTATTAGCGACTGCTGCTAAATGTATCACCGATATTATTAATAGTAGAGGTCATATTATTGTTGACTTTGCAGACGTTTGTACCGTAATGAAAAATGGTGGTGTTGCTATTTTAGGAAAAGCAGAAGTAGAAGGAGAAAACAGAGCACAACTTGCTATCGAAGAAGCCATTGCATCTCCACTTTTAAATGATAGCGATATCAAAGGCGCTAAATGGATTTTAATTAATATCAATAGTGCCGAAGGTGATCATGAATGCACCATGGATGAATTGGAAATTATTAATAATCACCTACGCATGCAAGCCGGAGAAGATACGGATGTAATTGTGGGAATGGGTTACGATAATACGTTGGATAAAAAAATTGGTATCACACTTGTTGCAACAGGATTTGAACATAAAGATCCATTTGCAATAAGTCCGGCAAGTACAAAAGCGGTTCCTCAAGAAGAAAAAATTGTAATGACGCTTCAAACTGAGCAAACTGCTCAGGCTCCTGTGATTAGTTTTGTTGAACCAGAACCTGTTGTTGAAGAAGTGGCTCCTGTTGTAGAACCAGTTCTTGCACCTGTTTTTGAACTTCCTACCATGCAAGCACTTGTACAACAATCTTTACCGCTTGAGCAAAACGATCCTTTTATGATGCGTCCAATATTTACAGCACCTGTTGTAGAAGTAGAAGCACCAGTAGTAGCGTATGTTGCACCAGTAGAAGAAATTGCACCTATCGTTGAAGAACGCTATGTACTTCAATTTGAATTAAGCCCAGAAATTACTGAAGAAGTTGAACTACCAGTAATAGAAACAGAACCAGAAATTGTTGTTCCACCTGTTACTGCATCAGAAGCTTTGCTTCAGTTTACAGTAAACGATACACCAACGGCAACCGCATCAAGTGCCGCTGCATTTACGGGTACTATTTTAAATAAGCCTACCAATATTTATGCAGAAGAAACGCAAGCGCCTGCACAGGTAGTGCGTGTGCAAGAAGTTGCGCCACAAGAAACTGCGCCGCCAGAAGTTGTTGTACCCGTTGCTCCAATTGCTGTAGGTATTGCATCATCTGTCGCTTATATCGCTCCAAATCCAATGACAGCGCAACCTGCATCAGAAGCGCCTGTACAACAGTCTTATAGAACATCATTTGGCGAGTCGTTGAATGAGTTAGAAGAAGATGCGGAGTTAGGACTTTGCGATATGGAATTAATTGAAAAACCTGAAATGCCTTCTTATAGTCAGGCCACCAATATGGCAGCTCCTGCTTCTTTTATTGATGACTCGATGTTTGATGATGCAGAAGAGCAAAAGCGCAGAGCTGCAGAGCGCATCCAAAAATTACGCAACCTTTCTTTTAATATGAGTAGCGGTGGTGCAGATTCTGGTAGTGAATTTGACAATGTACCTGCGTATGTTAGAAGAAATATGGAACTTTTTGGAAGTACCCTTACTACTGTAGAAGATTTTTACAGTAAGTATACGGTAGGTAAAGACGAAAAAGATCAAACACAAATATCAACGCTGAATACCTTTTTACACGGTAAGAAGCCCGATTAATAGCATGTAACTTTGTTTTAGCCTGGTGATTTTAGTTGTAGATCCCAACCTTTTGGTTGGGATCTTTGTTTATACACTATTAAGCTTAATTTACAGATATGGCGCGCGTATTAATAACAGGAGGGACAGGGCTAGTAGGAACGGCAGTTAAAAATTTACTCTTGCAAAAAGGGTACGAAGTCGTTTTACTTACAAGGTCTACTATGTCTGACAAGGGCTATGCCCACTGGGATATTAATGCCGGAACTATTGATGCTACTGCTATTGCAGCTGCCGATTATATTATTCATTTAGCAGGTGCTGGCGTTGCAGATAAGCGCTGGAGCGTGGCGCGTAAGCAAGAAATTTTAGAAAGCCGTACAAAAAGTAGTGCAGTACTTGTAAAAGCTTTAGAAGAGACGCCCAATAAAGTAAAAGCGGTTATTAGTGCATCGGCCATTGGATGGTATGGTCCAGATAAAAATAGTCATAGTAATAACGCGCATAACAACGATTTAGCAGCGCAAGGTTTTGTAGAAACAGATCCTTCCTATCCCGATTTTTTAGGAACTACATGTGCCGCATGGGAGGCATCAATTGCACCCGTTACCGCAAATACAAATGGTTTACAAAAAAGGTTGGTATGCCTTCGCACAGGTATTGTTTTAAGTAAACACGGTGGTGCCTTAAAAGAATTTTTAAAACCGTTGGCGTTAAGAATGGCTGCTGTATTAGGTAACGGTAAGCAAATGATTAGCTGGATTGATGTTAGAGATTTAGCAAAAATGTTTGTGTATGCCATCGAACATGAGAATATGAGCGGCAGCTATAATGCAGTGGCACCAGTACCTGTAAGCAATAAATGCCTTACGCAAACCCTTGCAAGCGTACTTTACGGCAATTTTTATATGACTGCTTATGTACCTAGTTTTATATTAAAAATAATGCTTGGTGAAATGAGTATTGAAGTACTAAAAAGTACTACGGTATCTCCACAAAAAATACAAGACGCCGGTTTTGTATTTGATTATCCTATAATTTCAAAAAGTTTATCGACCCTCGATTTATAAATTTCCTTCCGCTATTTATAAAATCCCATCAAGGTTTATAAATCTTTTTTGCGGTGTAGGAAAAAGCACAACACCCAAATAGCTGTTGTTAGTAAAAGTGATAATGCAATTTGTGATGGCACTTCCGACAAAGATTTTTCGTAAGCTGTTTTTATATCTTTCCCAAACCTACCTATAAACGCAGGAGCCACAATCATTCGGTCCGAAATTTCGAAAGGTAAATACCTGCCTATATCGCCACCAATTTTTGCAGCTTTTACTTTTAAATAGCCAGTAGCAATATTTTCAACAATGAGGTAATAAAACAAAAAAATACCGAGTGCAATAAACGCTTTTTTAATAAGATAGCCTAGTAAAAAAGCAATAGAAAGCTGCGCAAAGGTTTGCAAGAAAAAAAGCCCAATATAATAAGATTGCTCCCACATTTTAGTTGCATCAAATGTATCTGCATAGATGCTAAAACCAATGGCAACAAGGGCGTAGAGCAGGGTAGTGATAGCGCTAACAATGAAAACGTCAATTAATTTACTGGCCATAAATTGACCCCTAGTCCAGCCATCAATAACATTTTGCCTTTGTGTTTTGTACTGGTACTCATTGGTTACCAGCATAATAACAAGTATCGAAGGTAGGATTACAAAAAACGATGAAATATATGCTACCGTATGCCAGGTTTCAGGAAACGCAAAGGGGTTGCCTAAAAACATTTTTGCCAGCATCTGTGTACCTTTTTGCGTTGTAATGTCTAGGTATACATTATAAAACATGAGGTTGGCAGCAGGGTAGGTAAGAAGCACAATAATAAGCATGGCCCAAAAGGCTGGATACTTTTTAATTTTAAGCCATTCTATTTGTATGAGTGAAAACATAATGTTTGCGTTAGTCGTTGGTTAATTCAAAAAATTTAGTTTCTAAACTTTTCTTTTTGAGTTGTAATTGTTGTAGCGTAATACCTTTGTCAAAACAGTATTTATTAATATGGTCTAGTTGCGCTGTTCCAACTGGGTAAAATAATTGGAGGCAGCTTGGGTGTTTTTTTACTTTGGTAAAACCGCCCATATCTTGCACCATATTTTCAAGCGCATCATTATCAGCAGCTGCAATTTCTACAATATCTTCCTGTGCGAGTACTTCATCTACTGGGCCTGCTGTTAACAGGTTTCCTTTTTTTAAGATGGCCACGTGGGTGCACACTTTTTCCACTTCGTCTAGTAAATGGCTGGCCATAATAATGGTTTTACCAGATGCTGCTAACGATTTTATGAGCTCTCTGATTTCGGCGATACCTACCGGATCTAATCCATTGGTAGGCTCATCAAACACAAGTACATTGGGGTTCCCAAGCAAAGCGGCACCAATGGCAAGGCGCTGTTTCATACCTAAACTGTAACTGCTAAACTTACTGTTTTTGCGCTCATATAATTTTACAATGCGTAACACTTCATCAATATCTGCGCTATTACCCCTGCCACTGATGGCTTGTGTAATTTTTAAATTATCTACAGCAGAGAGGTAGTGGTAAAAATTAGGCGTTTCTAGTAAAGAGCCAATTTGTTTTCTGTTATTGGTTTGTGGCGAATTGCCAAACCAACTAAACTTACCCGTATCGGCGTGGAGTACATCTAAAATAATACTAAGTAGTGTGGTTTTACCACTGCCGTTAGGCCCTAGTATACCAAACACAGCACCAGCAGGCACTTCAAAACTCACGCCATCAAGTGCCGTAAGTTTACCGTAGTTTTTTGAAACACCGGTAATCGTTAAAATAGGATGCATAGAAAAAATTAATTTCTGATGGGTCTACCGCTTTTTAAAACACTTTGAATGCGCTCTAGTGTTTTTTTCTCGCCGCATAAACTTAAAAAAGCTTCTCGCTCTAAATCTAGTAAATATTGTTCAGATACCAGGCTTTGTTCGCTAAGGTCGCCACCGCACATCACATACGCTAGTTTTTTTGCAACAACTGCATCATGTGCAGTAGCATAGCCTGCTTTTTGCATCCCATTGATACCTGCAAGAAGTGCGCCTAGCGCAGATCTTCCTAGTACTTTTACATCTTTGCGTACAGTTGGCATGGTATAACCTTGTGCATGTAAATCCATTACCGACGATTTTGCAGTAGCAATACGCCTACCCATATTCATAACAATATGATCTTGTCCTTTTCTTAAAATGCCCATATCAAAAGCTTCTGCAGCTGATGTTGCTACTTTAGCTGTTGCAATGGATAAGAATCTATTTTTTAGTGTAATGGTTTCTGGTTCTTCGTCGTGCATTTCATCACCGGCGCGTAACACAAATTCTTTGGTGCCACCACCGCCTGGAATAAGTCCCACACCCAGTTCTACAAGTCCTATATAGGTTTCTGCTGCAGCAAAAACAACATCAGCATGAAGGCTCATTTCGCAGGCGCCACCAAGCGTTAGCGCGTGTGGCGCAACAGCTACCGGTATACTAGAATAACGCATACGCATCATGGTGTTTTGGAACATTCTGATGGCCATGTCTAACTCATCGTATTCCTGCTCAATAGCAAGCATAAATATCATACCTACGTTAGCACCCGCACTAAAGTTGGGGCCTTCATTGGCAATAACAAGTCCATTAAATTTTTCTTCCGATAAGGTAATGGCTTTATTAAGTCCTTCAAGTACTTCTCCACCAATGCTATTCATTTTTGAATTCCACTCAAAGCCTGCGATACCATCACCAATATCATATAAACGGCAAGCACTATTTTTCCAAACGAGTTGGTCGGTTTTATTTTTTAATACTAAAAACGCATCCCCACCCGGGAGCGCTTTGTAAACACCCGACGCAACATCGTAACACAATTTTTTTCCGTTTTCTACTTTGTAAAAACTAGTAATGCCATTTGCTAGCATGGTGTCTACCCATGGCGCAACGGCGTGCCCAGCGGCTTTCATGGCAGCTACTGTTTTTGTAACACCTAGGGTGTCCCAACTTTCAAAGGCACCAATTTCCCAACCAAAACCAGCCATCATGGCGTCATCTACACGGTAGAGTTCGTCACTAATTTCTGGAATACGGTGTGCAATATAAGCGAACAAACCATAGTGAAATGCTTTGTAAAAATCTCCGGCTTTATCTGGAGACGCTTGTAATAATTGAAGTCTTTGTTTTAAATCCTCAATGGGTTTAGCGGCTTCTAGGCTTGCAAATTTTGGTTTATTGCGTGCACCGTATTCGAGTGTTTGTAAATTGAGTGTTAAAATTTCTTTGCCTGCTTCATTTTTTAATTTCTTAAAAAATCCTTGACCCGTTTTATCGCCAAGCCAGTTGTTTGCAAGCATTTTTTCTAACCAAGTTGGAATATTAAAAATGGCGCGCGCCTCATCTTGTGGGCAGTTGTCTGCAACACCTTTGGCAACTTTTACAAGTGTATCAATACCTACAATATCTGCGGTTCTAAATGTGGCCGATTTTGGACGTCCAATTATAGGCCCTGTTAGTGCTTCAATTTCATCGATGGTTAATCCTAATTTTTCCATGCTATTAAAAATGAGCATGATGCTAAACACCCCAATACGGTTGGCGATAAAGGCAGGCGTGTCTTTACAATGCACGGTTGTTTTTCCTAAAAAAATGTCACCATATTCCATTAAAAAATCTACTACCTCTGGGCTCGTATGTGGTGTAGGAATAATTTCTAATAAACGCAGGTAGCGTGGTGGATTAAAAAAGTGGGAACCACAAAAATGTTTTTTAAAATCTTCAGATCTTCCTTCTGCCATTAAATGTATTGGAATACCAGAAGTGTTAGAGGTAATAAGTGTACCTGGCTTTCTGTACTTTTCAATTTTTTCGTACATCATTTGTTTGATGTCGAGTCTTTCTACCACTACTTCAATAATCCAATCTACGCCCGCTATTTCTTGTAAGTTATCGTCAAAATTTCCTGTCGTAATTTTTTTAGCTGTTGCTTTTGTATAAACAGGAGAAGGATTACTTTTTAATGCAGCTTGTAAAGCATCGTTCACGAGTTTGTTGCGCTCTGCTGGTTTGTTACTTTCCATGGCTTCTTTTGGAACCATATCAAGTAGTAAAATATTGACACCGATACCTGCAAAATGACATGCAATACGGGAGCCCATTACACCGCTTCCTAAAATGGCAACTTTTTTAATACTACGCTTCATAAAAATGCTTTCCGTAAAATTAGTTAGTTATGCAACTATTTTAATCAAGGGGGCCAACTATTTTTTCAACATACCGGTATTTTGGGCCTTGATGGAGCATATTTACCTTTTAACCATTTTCGACCTAAATTGCCCCTCAATCTGTTATTTTTGTAGTGTATGGAAGTTACCCCTCAATTAATTGACCAATTAGCCCATTTATCCAGGCTTTATTTTACCGATGAAGAAAAGGCTTCGGTACAGCAAGACCTGCAAAAAATGGTGGCTTTTGTGGAGCAGTTAAACGAAGTGGATACGACAGGCGTGGAGCCATTACTTCATATGGGCGGCAGGGTTAATGTTTTTAGAGAGGATGAAGTCATACAAACCATCACAAGGGAAGAAGCGCTTTCCAATGCACCCGGCGCAAGTAATGAATATTTCAGCGTACCAACGGTGATAAAAAAATAAATAACCTATGTCTGAAGCGATTATTAAGTTAGAGGAAATACAAAAAGATTACTACATGGGTAGTCAGGCTATTACTGTTTTAAAAGGTATCACCCTCGATATTTTTAAAAATGAATACGTAGCCCTCATGGGTCCGTCGGGTAGTGGTAAATCTACCCTCATGAACATACTAGGTTGTTTGGATTCTCCAACTGGTGGCAAATATATTTTGAATGGCAAAGATGTAAGTAAAATGCCTGACGATGATTTAGCCGAAGTACGTAATTCTGAAATCGGATTTGTATTCCAACAATTTAATTTATTACCTCGTTTATCTGCCGCAGAAAACGTAGCACTCCCATTAATTTATGCAGGCGTAAGTAAAAAACTGCGAATCGAAAGAGCACTTGAAGCACTTGATAAAGTAGGCTTAGCTGATCGTAGCCACCACAAATCAAACGAGTTAAGTGGCGGTCAAATTCAGCGTGTGGCCATTGCCCGTGCCCTGGTAAACAATCCAGCTATTTTACTTGCCGATGAGCCTACCGGTAACCTCGATTCTAAAACTTCGGTGGAAGTGATGGAAATATTTGGAAAAATTAGAGCGGCAGGTAATACGGTTATTCTTGTAACCCACGAAGAAGACATTGCTGCTTACGCTCACCGCGTGGTTCGTTTGCGCGATGGTATGGTAGAAACAGATATCACGAAATAATCCCTTCCATTTTGAACTTTTAGATTTTTTGTTTGTTAACGAAACAAAGACAGTAATAGCGCTATGGCACAAAAGATATATACCAAAACAGGAGATCTAGGTTTAACCTCATTAATAGGCGGTACTAAAGTGCCCAAAAGCCATATTCGCATTGAAACCTACGGAACGGTAGATGAACTTAACTCATACATTGGGTTGGTGTCTGATATGTTTGCGCATGCGCATACCCGTATTTTATTAAAAGAAGTACAAGACCGTTTGTTTACGGTTGGATCTTCACTTGCATGCGACCCAGACAAGGAGCCACTTATGAAAATACCGGATTTAAAAGAAGAAGATATTACTTTATTGGAGCGTGAAATAGACGCCATGAATGAAGTACTTGTTCCTATGAAATCATTTATTATTCCGGGTGGTGATGTCGCTGTTTCACATGCGCACGTTGCAAGATGTATTTGCAGAAGAGCAGAGCGTGGTTGTGTAAACTGTATCGAAAACGAATTATTTGTAGAGCCACTTGTGGTTAAATACTTGAACCGTTTATCGGATTATTTATTTACGCTAGCCCGCTTTATTTCGCACACCAATGGTGCACAGGAACTAGCCTGGAAGCCACGCTTATAAGTTTATTGGTGCTATTGGGCTTCTACTATATATCCATCCTTCATATGTACCACACGGTCACTCATTTTTGCGAGTGTTTCATTGTGTGTTACAATTAAAAATGTTTGCCCGATTGTTTTTTGTAAATGCAAAAACAGTTCGTGTAACTCTTGTGCATGTTTGCTATCTAAATTTCCGGTAGGCTCGTCTGCAAAAACAATATCCGGATTATTAATGAGTGCTCTTGCTACTGCAACCCTTTGTTGTTCTCCACCAGATAGTTCCGATGGCTTATGTGAAGCCCTGTCTTCTAGTCCTAGTATTTTTAAAAGTTCAAGTGCCCTTACTTCTAATTCATTTTTATTCGTGCCCGCAATCCATCCAGGAATACATATATTTTCGAGTGCTGTAAACTCCGGTAACAAATGATGAAATTGAAAAACAAAACCAATATGTTTGTTTCTAAATTTTGCGAGTTCCTTTTCTTTTAAAGTGTCTATACGCTGGTTGTTGATCCAAATTTCGCCCGAATTGGCCTTGTCTAAACTGCCTAAAATATGCAGTAAAGTGCTTTTTCCGGCCCCGGAGGAGCCTACAATACTTACAATTTCCCCCTTATTGACAAAAATATCTACGCCTTTTAGCACCGAAAGGCCGTTGTAATTGCGGGTAATATTAGTAGCTTTTAGCATGGATATGAGTGTGTTATACAGGTTTAAAGGCCTAAATGTTACTACAAACCTACATTAGTACGGGTTAAATTTAGCGAATATTAATAATTTGTTTACACCTGGTGGGCAACTCCAATTTGGTAATTTGATAGATACGGCTACATTTGCAAAAATATTAAACACTGCATTATGTTTTGGACTTTAGAATTAGCCAGTTATTTAGAAGAGGCTCCTTGGCCTGCTACTAAGGACGAATTGATCGATTATTCTATTCGTAGCGGTGCGCCTATCGAGGTCGTTGAAAACCTTCAAGAACTAGAAGAAGAAGGCGATGTATTTGAAAGTATCGAAGACATTTGGCCAGACTATCCTAGCCAAGATGACTTCATGTTTAACGAAGACGAATACTAGCACGTAGCACATGATACTTGATGAGCTTACGCAACTAAATAAATATGTAAAGGTCCACCCAAGATTTGAGGTGGCCTTTGCTTATATATTAGATACCAATTTTGATCAGGTGCCAGAAGGCAAGTATGAAGTAGATGGAAAAAATATGATTGCCATTATTGCAAATGAGCCTGGTGTTCCAATCTTAGAATCTTGCCAGAGTTTTGAATGTCACAATACCTACATTGATATTCAAGTTTGTTTGAGTGGTATCGAAACAGTAGGTTGGAAATCGCGTAGCAATTGTTTAGAACCAAGGGGCGAATACGATGCAAAAAGCGATGTATTATTTTTTGAAGACGCGCCAGATCATTTCTTTAAACTATACGCCGGTCAGTTTGGAATATACTTTCCAGACGACGTACATGCACCCATGATAGGTGAAGGAAAAATCAGAAAACTAATTTTGAAAGTTAAAGTAGCTTGAGCTAGCTTTTCTTAAACGTGAGTTTAAAATAAAGTAGTACAAGTGACAATAGCATTACAATGGCGTTTGCAGCTATAACCGGCCCGCTGCCCGTGCTAATGCCATAGTACAACCATATAATGGTACTTAGTACTACAATGAGTATCATATAAATACTTAAATCACCAACACTCTTTGTTTTATAAGCCTGCCATACTTGTGGCATAAAAGTAATGGCACTTAAAAAGGCGCCGATATATCCAATAATTTCGTTCATAAATTTTGTTTGTGCTTGCGTAAGATTTGTCTGTTGCGAATTATTCTTGAATGCCTAATTTTTGCATCACTTCGTTGCTTACACCTGTCATTGAAAAACCACCATCGTGAAATAGGTTTTGCATGGTAACCATACGTGTAAGATCAGAAAATAAAGTAACACAGTAGTTCGCGCAATCTTCGGCAGTGGCATTACCTAGTGGTGCAATAGCATTTGAATAATCGTAAAAATCACCAAAGCCTTTGATGCCCGTACCTGCAGTTGTTTTTGTTGCCGATTGAGAAACCGTGTTGATACGTACTTTTTTTTCTAGACCATAATGGTAACCAAAACTACGCGCGATAGATTCAAGCATTGCTTTGATATCTGCCATATCGGTATAAAAAGGGAAGGTTCTTTGTGCAGCCATATAAGAAAGTGCAACAACGCTGCCCCATTCATTAATCGCATCTAATTTTTTTGCTACCGATAACATTTTGTGAAATGACATGGCAGAAACATCAATGCCTTTCATGAAGTAATCGTAGTTAGACTCGGTGTATGGAACATTTTTTCGGATGTTCACGCTCATACCAATTGAGTGTAGTACAAAATCTATTTTACCACCGAGTATTTCTTGAGATTCGGTAAATAATTTAGTAAGGTCTTCGATACTGGTAGCGTCGGCAGGGATAATTTTTGAATTAGTAGCCTCTGCTAATTTATTGATTTCACCCATACGCATTGCGATAGGGGCGTTGGTTAATACAAATGTGGCGCCTTCTTCGTGCGCTTTTTCGGCGACTTTCCAGGCAATCGAATTGGCGTCTAATGCACCTGTGATAATTCCTCTTTTTCCTTTTAATAAGTTGTAAGCCATAGTTTGTTGTTTACGTATCGTAAAAGTAAATAAAATAGATTAAACGACCCTTATTCTTCCACCATTTCTGTGGCGGTAGCAATTGCAGCAGGGGTTGGTTGTTCGCCACTTAGCATTTGAGCAATGGCGTTAATACGCTCCTCTTTGCTGAGGCGTTTGATATGTGTAGCAATACTATTTTCTTTGGCCTGCTTGTACACAAAGAAGTGTGCGTTTGCTTTACCTGCAATTTGCGGTTGGTGTGTAATACAAATAATTTGACGACTCGCTGCAAGACCCTGCATAATAATACCCACTTGCTTGGCCGCTTCACCAGAAATACCCGTGTCTATTTCATCAAATATAAGCGTAGGTAAATTAACGGATGTGGCCACCAATGATTTAATACAAAGCATGAGTCTACTTAATTCACCACCACTCGCTACTTTTTTAATAGACTCGTATTTGCCACTTTTATTGGCATCAAATAAAAACTCAATTTGATCGGTACCAGAAGCATTAAGATGTGTATTTGTAATACTTACTTGAATACTTGCATTGGGCATACCTACTTGTGTCAGTAATGTGTTTACTGCTTTTTGTAAAGGTGCCGCCTGCGCTTTACGCGCCGCAGAAATTTTTGTTGCAATATCAGTAGCTGCTGCAAGTGTTTCTTTTTCCGCTTTGGTATGTGCTGCAATAGCGTCATCAATATTTTGAACCGCTAATAATTTTTCGGCTAAAGAGCTCCAAATGTCTAATAGTTCCTGTGTTGTAGTAACGCTATGTTTTTTTAAGAGCTTAAAACCTGCAGCCATGCGCTCATTAATCGTATGTAGTCTTTCTTCGTTGGTCGAAATGGTATTTTCTAAACGCGAAAGTTCCGATGCAATATCTTGAAGTTCTATATGGGTAACTTGTAAACGGTTGATCAGTTCCGAAACGCCCTCATGTACGTTGGTAAAGGGTTGTAGCTGTTGTAACATTTGCTTTACAACGCTTACCACCGGAGTTTCGGCGTAGGCGAGGGCATGACTGGTGCCAGCGAGCGCCGTTTTAATCCCTTCCGCGTTGTTTAATAACACGAGCTCCTGCTCCATTAATTCCAGTTCGTTGGTTTGAAGTTGTAACTCTTCAAATTCATCCAATAAAAACTGATTGTAATCGGCTTCTTTGGTAAATGCTTCTTTTTGTGCAAGTAGCGCCGCTAATTTTTTTTGAGCCGATAAATATGCTTGGTAACTATTTGTAAAAGATTGTAATAAATTTTCGTTGCCTGCAAGTGCATCAATAACGGTGCGCTGAAAATCGGTACTACCCAGTTCGAGTGTATCAAACTGTTGGTGTAGGTCTACCAGTAACGACGCCACACCACGCAGTGTTTGTAAACTTGCCGGTGTATCATTAATAAATGCACGCGATTTACCAGTTGGTGCAATTTCTCTACGCAGCACTAGTTCTGACTGGTCGATGTCCATGTCTTCTTCTAGTGATTGTAAATAGGTAGCAACGGCTTTGTTGCCAGTGATAGAAAAATAACCTTCAATAAAACATTTTTTTTCTTTGCTTACAAGGCTGCTGCTATCGGCGCGCTCCCCTAAAATTAAACTTAATGCACCCATCAAAATACTTTTACCCGCACCTGTCTCGCCGGTAATAATATTGAGCTTATCAGAGAAATCAATTTCGATTTCATCAATGATGGCATAGTTTTTTATGTGGAGCTTTGTAAGCATAGTTCTAATCTGCTGCAATTTAGGTAAAACAAACTATTTGCAGCGCGCAATACCCGCTTTGGCACGCTGGTCCAACGAGTTTTTATAACTATGTTCTTCCATGGCCAAACACTGCTCATAAAACAAGATGGCTTCCTTTTTTTGACCGCGTTTTTCTAGTATTTGGCCTGCTTGAAGCGCAGCCCTTGCCGCAAAATAAGCCGTTTGGTTGGCGCCCAGTTTGATGGTTTCTTTATAAAAAGAGATGGCTTCTGTTTCTTTACCGAGGTCTTCATAAATGCGGCCAATACGGTATACATATTCTAGTTTATCTGCGGGGCTTGTAAATACTTGTTGTTTGCCTTGTAAAATGGCCAGCGCTTCTTTGGTATAACCACCATCGGTTAATAGTCTTGCCTTTAGTAGCAGGGGATTAGGCCAAACACCCAATTTGGCTTCTTTTAATGCTTGTTTGTCTGCGTCCGTGTCTGTGCCGCCGCGTAAAAAAATTTGCTTGCGCGCCGCCTCGGCGGCGCGCATATCGCCCTTCAAAAAATTTGCCCAGCTCAGTTTTTGAAGCGCGTCTTTAATATAAAAGTTGCCTTTAAAATTTTGAGTGTATTTGGTCAATAGCGACGTAGCACCGTCCAAGTCTAATTGATAGAGTTTAGCGCAGCCCAGTTCAAAATCCCAAAAGGGAAGTACTACATACTCGGCACTTTTATTTCTGTTTTCGATAATGCTTTTGGTGGTGGCGCTGGCTTTGTGGTTTAAGGCTAAGTTAGCCGCAGTCCAGGTGTGCAAATGATTGTTAACGAGATCTAACTTTTTATCTTTGATAAATGCAAGTGCTGCATCTTTTTCATTTTGTAAATGAAAAAGCAGGTACGGATAAATAAAATGTGATTCGGGGCTAAATAATTTGGCCCAAACATCGGTACCATTGGCAAAATTAGCTACTAGGGCCATGCCTTGTTTTTGCGAGCCGCGCATGCCCAGCATATTCGTTAACCACTGATAGCCTTTTGGCACCGTTCCTACAATACTTTGGAGTGCACCGTAGAGTAAATCATCACCAGTAAAAGCTGGAAATTTTTTATGGTTTTCCGCTGTAAGCAGGTAGGACCTTCTAATATCCCATCCAGCGTCCCAGAAGTGCCCAAATTTAAACGATACCATGGCGCGGTGCATATATACATTGCTCAAACAGTAATTGTACAGCGGGTTGTTTTTAGGCCCATTTTTGAGTGCGTCAATGCTGCGTTCAAAATTTTTAAACCGGACTTTATAATCGGCTGGATTTTCTAGTAAAAACAGCACATAAAAATCGGTGTAGGCGTCTAGTAAAACAGGCACTAAATTTTGCGGATTTTGCTCCTTTGCTTTTGCAATAAGTGCAGTAGCCGGAGCAATTTTTAATTTATTAACTTCTTGGTAAGCCTGAATGCAAGTGGCATTAAAATCATACACTTTTTGCGCGCAAACGTTGTTCGAAAAAAACAACCCTACAAAAAACAGCCCCCATAAAAGTAGGCTCGTAAATAATATATGTGCGTTGCACTGTTTCATCTTGTATGAATATACCAAAAATAAGAAAGGGCAGCCGTTATAGCTACCCTTTACTCTAATATTAATACCCGTTACGGATTATTTTTTGTTTGAACCATCAAGGTTCGCGTCTACTAAAATACGACCGCAGTTTTCACATACGATGATTTTTTTGTGTAAACGAATTTCTGATTGACGTTGAGGCGGAATAGAATTAAAGCAACCACCACATGCGTCTCTATCAACAGCAACAACGGCTAAACCATTGCGGTAGCTGTTACGGATACGGTCGTAGCTGTACATTAAACGCTCATCAATATGACCACGCGCATCTGCACTGTTTTTATTTAATCCTGTTTCTTCTTTTTCTGTATCAGCGATGATTTTTTCTAACTCACTTTTTTTGTGGTTAAGCACGCCTTCTTTAGAAGCCACTGCTTTTTTAGCAAGGTCTAATGCCTTGATTTTTTCAGTTAACTCTTCGTTGGCATCTCTAATGTGCTTTTCACACAATTTGATTTCAAGTTGTTGGTCTTCAATTTCTTTATTGATGGCTTCAAACTCACGGTTGTTTTTTACGTTCTCGCTTTGCTTTTCGTATTTAGCAATAAGCGCTTCGCTGTCTTTCACCATCGATTTTTTTCCTTCGATGAATTCAGAAATACCGTTGATTTCCTCTTCGATACGCGTTTGACGTGCATTTAAACCAGTGATCTCGTCTTCAAGGTCACTTACTTCCATGGGAAGTTCACCTTTTAAAACTTGAATTTCATCTAACTTACTGTCTATCTTCTGAAGTTGAAGAAGGTTTTTTAATTTGTCTTCTACAGAGAAATCTTTAACTGATGCCATACTATAGGATTCTTTTGAAGTTTAATATTTGTGGAACCGGGTCCTGCGCCTTAAATGAAATACCCAACCGGATTGGTTTTTGTATCTGATTTGAGGACGGCAAAGGTAGGGAATTTAGGTTGTAAAAGTTCAACTAAAAGCGCTACCGTGTATTGTTCGCTCTCAAAGTGCCCAATATCGGCCAGTAAAAGCTGCCCGTTGGCATCAAAATAGTCGTGGTATTTGAGATCAGATGTTACAAAAGCGTCTACCTCCATTTCTAGTGCTTTTTGGGTCAAAAAGGCCCCAGAACCACCACAAATGGCTATTTTTTGAAGATTTTTGCCTAAAAATGGGCTATGTTTAATAGTAGGAATTTTAAATATATGAGCCAAATTTCGTAAAAAATCGGCCTCTGTTACAGGCGCTGATAAATGCCCTATAATGCCAGCGCCAATACCCGGTCCGGCGCCTGGTTTGGGATCTAATATCTGAAGCTCAGTTAAACCTATTTTTTGGGCTATTTTACAGTTAACCCCATCAATGACATTATCGAGGTTGGTATGTATGGCATAAATGGCCATATCATGTTTGATGGCAGCTAGTACCGCCTTTTCTATATAGGTAATACCGTTTATTTTTTTAAGACCACTAAATACGATGGGGTGGTGCGCTACTACCATATTGCAACCTTTGGCTACGGCTTCTAGTATTACAGCTTCTGTTGCATCTAGGGTGCAAAGCACGCCGGTGCAAGTCATGTCTGTGGTTCCGGTTAGTAAACCACAGTTATCGTAGGCTTCCTGTAAATGAAGGGGAGCTATATTTTCTAAGTGGTCAACTATTTCTTTTACTCGCATGTTTGTTATTTGGATTCCGCTAAATTACCTTCATTCTATAATTAATCCGATGTCTTCAACCGATTTTCTTTTTTTAGATGGTCATTTAGTTCGTCAAGATAAGGCCAACCTATCGGTTAACAACCGTTCTTTTAGGTATGGCGATGGTTGTTTTGAAACCATTCGGGTCGTGAACGGACAAATTAAACTAGCGCCACTTCATTTTGAAAGACTTTTTACAAGCATCGACGCACTAAAATTTAACAAGCCCTCTTATATGAACGCGGAGTGGCTTCAAAAAAATATATTAGAGGTCGTACATAAAAATGGCCACCAAAAATTAGCGCGCGTAAGGGTTATGATATTTAGGGGTGATGGCGGACTCTATGATCCTGAAAATCATTTTCCGCACCACCTTATTCAAAGTTTTGAACTTGGAGAAGCTACGCAAGAACTCAACCAAAACGGACTCACGCTTGGTATTTACGCAGCAGCAAAAAAATCTTCGGATCAATTTTCAATGATTAAATCCAATAGTTATTTGCCGTACATAATGGGGGCACTTTGGGCCAAAGAAAATAATTTAAACGATGCTATTTTATTAAACCATGCTGGTAATGTAGCAGACACAACCATTGCCAATTTATTTATTATCAAAGACGGCACCATCAAAACGCCCACCATTACAGAAGGTCCTGTTGCTGGCGTGATGCGCCGCCACCTCATTAAAACGCTTCGTGCACATGATTATGATGTGCAGGAAATAACAGTAACAGTGGCAGATGTATTAGAAGCTTCCGAAGTGTTTTTAACAAGCGCCATTCATGGCATTAAGTGGGTCAAGCAAATAGACAATAGCCAGTACAACAATTCGCTGACCACTGTGTTATACAAAGAGTTTATACAAAATTTATGAAGCCAGTAGTATCTATCATGTGGTTCCGAAGAGACCTTCGTTTGCACGACAATGCAGCGCTCTCGCATGCCTTACAAACAGCGGGCCAAGCTAATGTTCAAGCTGGTGGCGCACCTGTTTTGCCCATCTTTATTTTTGACAAACAAATTTTAGATAAGCTAGAAGATACATCAGATAAGCGTGTTGTATTTATACATGAGGCATTGCAAAAAATGCAAGCTCAATTAGAGGCAGTTGGTAGTGGACTTACTGTTTTGTATAGCACACCGCTAGAAGCGTTTAAAACTTTATTAGCAAAGTATACGGTAGCGCGTGTTTTTACCAACCATGATTATGAGCCTTATGCATTAGAGCGCGACGCTGCTATTGAGCAGTTATTAGCTATGCAAAAAATAGGCTTCTCTACTTTTAAAGACCATGTGGTTTTTGAAAAATTTGAAGTGGTAAAAGATGATGGCAAACCTTACACGGTATTTACGCCTTATTCACGCAAATGGAAAGCCTATCTCGCCAATAACCCCGTAAAGGTTTTTGAAACAAAAAAATATTCAAAAAATTATTTTCAGTATACTGCTACGGCTTTACCAACGCTGGCTTCTATGGCTTTTACAGGATCAGCTGCCACTAGTTTTCCGGCCGGTATACTCGATGTAAATATTGTAAAAAAATACACCGATAACCGAAATTTTCCTGCCATCGAAAACAGTACATCAAAAATGGGTGTGCACCTTAGGTTTGGAACCGTGAGTGTGCGTGAAATTTTATTACAAGCGCTTCCTTTAAATGAAACGTATGTAAACGAAATTATTTGGCGTGATTTTTACCAAGCTATCATGTTTCATTTTCCAAAAGTAGGTAAGGGAGAGTCGTTTAAAAAAGAATACGATTTTATCAAGTGGCGTAACAACGAGTCTGAATTTGAACATTGGTGCAACGGAACAACTGGCTATCCAATTGTTGATGCGGGTATGCGTGAATTAAACGAAACTGGTTTTATGCACAACCGTGTGCGTATGATTACGGCTTCTTTTTTGTGCAAGCATTTGTTAATTGATTGGCGCTGGGGGGAAGCTTATTTTGCACAAAAATTATTAGACTTTGATTTAGCTTCCAATAATGGTGGATGGCAGTGGGCAAGCAGCAGTGGCTGTGATGCAGCACCTTATTTTAGGGTATTTAATCCCACACTACAAACTCAAAAGTTTGATAAGGACCTTGTGTACATAAAAAAATGGATACCAGAACTTAATGAGTTAAGGTATCCAAATCCTATAGTTGTGCATGAAATGGCGCGTAAGCGGGTGTTAGAAACCTACGCAGAAGCGCTCAAATCAAAATAATATTTTAGATAAAACTAATCAGTTCCACATCAAAAATAAGTGTGCTATTGGCTCCAATTTGCGCACTTACTTGACGGTCACCATAACCTAAATGTGGTGGAATAAAAAAGCGCCACTTGCTACCGGTTGGCATTAACTGTAAACCTTCTGTCCAACCTGTAATCACCATATTTAATGGAAAAGAAGCGGGCTGTCCTCTTTGTACAGAACTATCAAAAATAGTACCATCAATAAGTGTACCATGGTAATGGCAGGTTACTTCATTGTGGGCAAGTGGTTTTTCACCAGCACCAACTGTTAATACTTCGTACTGTAAACCAGAATCTAAACTGGTTACTTCTGGTCTGTTTTTATTTTGGTCTAGAAAATCTTGACCTGCTTTTAAATTTGCTGCTGCTTTTTCTGCTTTCATTTGTGCTAATTGATCGGCTACGCCCATGGTTATTTAATTTTATTAATCGTTTGCGTAAGAAGAAACGGGTTCGCAAGTGCAAATTAAATTTCTATCTCCGTGTGTATTGTTAATTCTTGCTACAGTTGGCCAAAACTTATTGAGTACCACATACGGTAATGGAAACGCAGCAGTTTGTCTAGAATAGCTGTAGTTCCATGTTTCTGCACATACCACGCCCTGCGTGTGTGGTGCATTTTTTAATGGATTGTTAAGCTTGTCTATTTTACCTGTTTCAATTTCATTTATTTCATGGTAAATGGCAATCATCGCATCACAAAAACGGTCTAGCTCTGCTTTGTCTTCACTCTCAGTTGGTTCAATCATGATGGTGCCCGCTACCGGAAAACTCATGGTAGGTGCATGGAAACCATAATCAATTAAACGCTTCGCAACATCTTCTGCTTCTACACCAGCTGTTTGTTTAAATGGTCTTAGGTCTACAATAAATTCATGTGCACAAGTGCCGTTTTTACCAGCGTATAAAATAGAATAGTATTTTTCTAAACGCGTTTTCATGTAGTTCGCATTTAATATCGCATACGCTGTTGCGTCTTTGATACCCTGTGCGCCTAACATTTTAATGTACGCGTAGCTAATTAATAAAATACTTGCAGAACCATACTGCGCAGCACTTACAGCGTGCTCAGGATTGCCTGTTTGGTGATGACCTGGTAAGAAAGGTGCTAATTTATCATTCACACAAATAGGGCCCATGCCAGGTCCACCACCACCGTGTGGGATGGCAAAAGTTTTATGTAAATTTAGGTGACACACATCGGCGCCAATCATACCTGGGCTGGTTAATCCAACTTGTGCATTCATGTTGGCACCATCCATGTACACCATACCTCCGTTTGTATGTATGAGTGCACAAATGTCTTTGATGGTTTCTTCAAATACACCATGTGTAGAAGGGTAGGTAATCATCAGTCCACCAAGTGTGTCTTTGTATTGTGCTACTTTTTCTTGTAAATCGTTCATATCAATATCACCTGCCACATCACATTTTACCACCACTACTTTAAAGCCAGCCATTACAGCACTTGCAGGGTTGGTACCATGGGCGCTAATTGGAATGAGTACAATATTGCGGTGCTCATTTTTATTTGCTTTATGGTATGCGCGAATGGTTAATAGTCCAGCGTACTCACCTTGCGCACCACTATTGGGTTGTAAGCTACAAGCGGTAAATCCAGTAGCTTGACATAAATAATAAGATAACTCTTTTAAAATTTCTTGGTAGCCTTCTGTTTGATTGATGGGTACAAATGGATGTAGTGCACCAAATGCAGGCCAGCTTACTGGCATCATTTCTGTGGCCGCATTTAATTTCATGGTACAGCTACCTAGTGAAATCATCGATGTATTTAAAGACAAGTCTTTATTTTCTAATGATTTAATATAACGCATCATTTGACTTTCTGAGTGGTGCGTATTAAATACAGGATGTGTTAAATAATCGGTGCTTCTTTGTAATCCTTGTGGGATATGTGTTGTAACGTCTTGTATAGCAGCCCCTGTTAATGTAGTAGCAGCTTTACCAGTTGTAGTAGCAAACACAGCAAGTATGGCATTGGCGTCTTCAACACTTGTCGTTTCGTCGATGCTAATAATTACTTTTTCGTCGGCAGCATAAAAGAAATTGATACCCGCTTTTTCTGCGTTCACTTTTAAAGTGGCAGCGTCAACACCACTTACAGTTATGGTGTCAAAGAAAAATTTATTTTGCTGAGATAATCCCATGGCGTTTAAACCATTTGCAACCGCTACTGCAATTTTGTGTACGCGTGATGCAATATTTTTTAAACCTTTAGGTCCATGATACACGGCATACATGGCAGCCATATTGGCTAGTAATGCTTGTGCGGTACAAATATTGGAAGTTGCTTTTTCTCTTTTAATATGCTGCTCTCTGGTTTGTAATGCCATGCGGAGTGCACGGTTACCTTGCGCGTCGATACTTACACCAATTAAACGGCCTGGCATACCTCTTTTGAAATCATCTTTGGTAGCAAAAAAGGCAGCATGTGGTCCTCCAAATCCCATCGGAACACCAAAACGTTGAGCGCTACCAAGTGCAATGTCTGCACCAAGCTCGCCTGGAGGTGTAAGTAGGGTAAGTGCCAACAAATCAGTGGCTACAATAACGAGGCCATCAACAGCATGTACTTTATCAATAAAAGCACGTTGATCTTCTACGCCGCCATTGCTGTTTGGATATTGAAGCATCGCGCCAAAATAAGTTTCATCGATAGCAGCGGTTAAAAAATCACCCACTACAATTTCAATACCAATTGGCTCGGCGCGCGTAACCAACACATCTTTTGTTTGCTTGAATATATTTTTATCTACAAACAATTTTGGTTTTGTAGCAACGTCAGATTTATTGATGTGGTGAAAAGCAAGTGCCATTGCTTCTGCAGCAGCTGTTGCTTCATCTAATAAAGATGCATTGGCAATAGGTAAACCAGTAAGGTCGGTAACCATTGTTTGAAAGTTGAGTAAACTTTCTAAACGGCCTTGCGCAATTTCTGCTTGGTAGGGTGTGTACTGTGTGTACCATCCTGGGTTTTCAAAAATATTTCTCAAAATAACACTTGGTGTAATAGTGCCATAATAGCCCTGACCAATGTAGTTTTTAAACACTTTATTTTTGGCAGCCACTTTTTGCAAACTGGTTAGGTATTCAAACTCCGAAATAGGAGCAGGGATATCCAACAAATGATTGATTTTAATAGCAGCAGGGATTGTTTTATCAATTAACTGATCTAAACTGTCAGCGCCAATCACATCTAACATGGTTTTGGTGTCTGCTGCATTAGGGCCAATATGACGACCCGAAAACTCCTGTGCTTGTTGTTCAAATAAGTTTGCCATAAACTAAATTATAATCGTGTAGTAAAATTCATCCTTAATGGCCGCAAAGGTACGGGCACAAGGCCTCAATTTGGAGTTTTTGTGGAACCCGTTGATAAACTGTGGATGAATTTCTGCACAAATCGTCCTAATCTTGTAGTATGAATGAGATTTCACTTGAAAACTGGGAAAAAACAGCCGCCGACCACGAGAAAAAGTACAAGCAGTTTCTCCAAAAGCCGGATAAAAAGAGTCTTTTAAAGGTCCTTCCCGACCTTCATGATGAAGCATTTGAAAAAATAGACTGTTTAGACTGTGCGGCCTGTTGTAAAAATTATTCGCCTCGTTTTAAAGGGCCAGACATTAAACGCATTAGCAAGCATATGGGTATGCGTGAAACGGAGTTTATTGAAAAGTATTTAGTGATGGATAATGATGGGGATTATGTAGCCAATACAAAACCATGTCCATTTTTAGGTTCCGATAATTTTTGTAGTATTTACGACAAACGTCCTTCCGATTGTGAACGTTTCCCCTACACCGATGAAGACGTGTTTTTTAAACGCCCTGCCATCACCTTAAAAAATGTTACTTTTTGTCCAGCAGTTTTTCATGTATTTGAAAGGCTCATCGAAAAAAAGTAAGCCTACTTTGTAACGTGTAAAATAAATTTTTCGTGAAAATAAGGCTCTGCAAATAAGCGGTACACCGGAACCATTTTAGGCCTTAATAAACTTTCAAAAATTTCTTGTGCAAGGTCGCCACCTTTTAAACAAATAAGTCCATTCGGGATTTCTTGTTTGTGTCCCTTTTTTAAAAGGGGTCCCGCCCACCCCCACAAATCTTTTAAGGGTGCAACGGCTCTGGAAACGGCAAAGTCAAATTTCCTGTTTTTTATTTCTTCGGCCCGGCAGTGTTGTGTGGTTACATTGGTGAGGCCAACGCCTTCTGCAACAGCTTCCACTACTTTTAATTTTTTAGCAATACTATCTACTAAATGAAACTTTACTTCTGGAAAAAATATGGCTAATGGAATGCCCGGAAATCCGCCACCACAGCCAATATCAATCACTTCGGTACCCGGTTCAAAATTAGCCATTGCTGCAATACTAAGGGAGTGGAGTACGTGGTGTAAATAAATGCTTTCAATGTCTTTACGGGATACCACATTGATTTTACTATTCCAATCTTTGTATAGTTCCTCTAAGCCCGCAAACTGTGCCGTTTGTTTTGGCGTAAAGTCACTAAAGTACTTTTCAATTAATCCCAATTTTTCCGGGGTGCTTTCCATATGGCGGGTAAGGTAAATA